>NZ_JAMQAU010000005.1:0-347899 GCF_023701505.1 Pseudomonas sp. SR18
TCACGAGGAACTGTTCGGATACCTGTGAGAAATAACAGTGCCGACGAATGGCAGTGGCCCAGGACGGGCCACTTGAAACAGAGGGGTCAGGGCTGACGGTTCCAATGCCGGAACAACGGCTCCGCCAGAAACAACACAAACAACAACCGCATCACCTGCATCGCCGTCACCAACGGCACCGACAGTTGCAGGGTTTCTGCCGTGAGGCTCATCTCGGCAATGCCGCCGGGCATCATGCCCAGGGTTAACGAGCGCAAGTCCAGATGGGTGAGGGCGCTCAAGCCCACTGCCGCCAGCGTCGCCAGCGCCATGGTCAGCGCGGTGCCGATCAGGGTGCGCGCCATGAACGACGGAGCGCGCCGGAAGAACTGACGGTTGAAGTGGCAGCCTAAACCGCTGCCGATCAGCCATTGGCCGATCTGGCTGCCGCCGTCAGGCAAACCGATATGCAGATCCCACACCACGCTGGCGGTGGCACTCACCAGCAACGGCCCGAACAACCACGGGTTTGGCTGACGCAAACGCTGCCATCCCCAGGCTACCAGTGCACCGACTGGAAACAGCAACGCCAGCCAGGCCCAACTTACCGGCGCCGGATGAAACTGCGGCGCACCGCCCTCCAGCAAGTACTTGAAGATCGCCGGCACACACAACACCACCACCAGCACCCGCAGGCTCTGGCCCGCCGCGACACGGCTGAGCACCGCGCCATTGCGCGCGCCGAGGTTGACCATCTCGCCGGAACCGCCCGGCATGCTGGAGAAAAACGCAGTGGCGCGGTCTTCACCGCTGCGGCGCATCAGCCACACACCGACCACGCTCGACAGGCTGGTGACCAGCGCGCCGAAGAAGATCAGGCCGAAGTGGCTCATCACCTGTTCGATCACCACCGGGGTGAAGTGCAGGCCGATACCGATGCCCACCACCCATTGGCCGCATTTGCGCCCGCCGGGAATCTCGGCCAACTGCCAAGGCGTGAGACAACGCACCAGGATGATCGCCAGCAACGAGCCGACCATGTACGGCAACGGCCAGCCGACGAGGCTGGCCAGGTAACCGCCGGCCAGGCCGACCAGCGGTGTTCCCCACCAATGTCTGAAGGTGACCTCAGACATCGGCCACGGCACGACGCTGTTGCGCACGTTTGCGCCAGATACGCAGCAACGGTACGAGCAGCATGATGGCGGTCAGTACCCAGACACCAAAGGTGATCGGGCTCGACCAGAGGATTTCCAGCGCACCGTTGGAGATCGACAGGGCACGGCGCAGGTTCTGCTCCATCAGGCCACCGAGGATAAAGCCCAGCAGCAGCGGCGACAGTGGGAAGTCCAGCTTGCGCAGGATGTAGCCGAAGATGCCGATGGCGATCATCAGGAACAGATCGAAGGTGGTGGCATGCACCGCGTAGACGCCAATCGCGGTGATGATGGCGATCACCGGCACCAGCGCCCAGTTCGGCACGGCGAGGATGCGTGTGAAGATGCGGATCATCGGGATGTTGAGGATCACCAGCATGATGTTGGCGATAAACAACGACGCGATCAGGCCCCAGACGATGTCCGGTTGCTGTTGGAACAGCAGCGGGCCTGGCGTGATGTTGTACAGCGACAGTGCGCCGATCATCACCGCTGTCGTGCCCGATCCGGGTACGCCGAGGGTCAGCATCGGCACCATGGCGCCGCAGACCGACGCGCCGATCGCGGTTTCCGGAGCGGCCAGGCCGCGCATGTCGCCTTGGCCGAACTTGCCGCTGGCCCCTGCGATACGTTTCTCGGTCATGTAGGCAACGGCTGAAGCCATGGTCGCGCCGGCGCCTGGCAAGACGCCAATGATGAAGCCCGACACGCCGCACCGCAGGTTCACGGTCAACACCGACAAGGCTTCCTTGGCGTTGAACATCATGCGTCCGGTGGCTTTCACCGCTTCCTGGCCGCGATGGGTTTTCTCCAGCAGCAGCAGAATCTCACTGATCGAGAACAGGCCCAGTACCAGCACCACGAACTGGATGCCGTCGGTCAGATGGATGTTGTCACCGGTAAAGCGGTACACGCCACTGTTGGCATCGATGCCGACACACGCGAGGAACAGGCCGATCAGCGCCGAGACAAACGTCTTCAGCGGTTTGTCACCGGCCATGCCGCCCAGGCAGACAATCGCAAACACCATAAGGACGAAATATTCAGCCGGGCCGAAAGCAATCGCCCACTTGGCCAGCAGCGGGGCGAACAGCACCATCCCGCAGGTGGCGATAAACGCACCGATGAACGAACTCCATGCCGACAACGACAGCGCCACGCCGGCCAGGCCTTTGCGGGCCATCGGGTAGCCGTCGAGGGTGGTCATCACGGTGGAGGCTTCGCCCGGGATGTTCAGCAGGATCGAGCTGATACGGCCGCCGTATTCGCAGCCCAGGTACACGGCCGCCAGCAGGATCAGCGCCGATTCCGGCGGCAGGCCCAGGGCAAACGCGATAGGGATCAACAACGCCACGCCGTTGATCGGGCCCAGGCCCGGCAACAGGCCGACCACCGTGCCGATCAAGGTGCCGCACAACGCGGTCACCAGGTTGTAGGGGCTCAGCGCGATGCCGAAGCCCTGGCCCAAATAGCCAAAAGTATCCATATCAGTTCTCCAGAACGTCGAGCAGACCGAGGGGCAGCGGTACGTCCATGGTTTTATCGAACAGCAGATAAAGACCGACGCTCATCAATGTGATGATCACCGCACCGGGCAGCCAGCGGCCGCCATACAGCCGAGCCATCGGAATGCCAATCAGCATGCTGCTGAGGATGAAACCCAGGGATTCGAAAGTGCCGGCAAACACCAGCAACAAGGCCACGCAGATCCCGATCTTGATCAGCGTGGGTCGGTCCAGCGCGGGTTCATCGTCGGTGTGTTTGGTCGGTTGCGGACGAATCAGCATGTAAAAAAGTGCCAGGCCCATCAGCCCGAGCAGCAGCAATGGGAAGGCCCTTGGGCCTACGGGCTCGTAGGAAAAAGCCGCCTGATAGGGCCAGGCCATCAGCGCCAGGCCGACACAGGCCAGTAACAGCACGGCCGCGAAAATGCGTTGTAAGAGCATGGGAAACTCCTGAGCCACGTCTGTGCTCTGCACAGACGTGGCTGCGCGAACAGGGGGTCGATTACTGGATCAGGCCGAACTCTTTGGCCAACACTTTGTAGTCAGCCACCTGTTTCTTCACGTAGGTGTCCAGCTCCGGGCCGGTCATGGCGAACGGGAACAACTCGCGCTGGTCACGCAGCTTGGCGAACTCTTCGGAGGCCAGCAGTTTGTCGAACGCGTCTTTCCACCAGACGTAGTCGGCATCGCTGACTTTTGGCCCGAGGTAGAAGCCGCGCACCACTGGCCAGACGATGTCGTAGCCTTGCTCCTTGGCGGTCGGAATGTCCTTCATTTCCGGCTCGTCCAGGCGCTTCTCGGAGAACACCGCCAGCAGGCGCATGTCGCCACTCAGGATGTGCGGCATGGAGTCGGAGATGTCGGTACTGCCCACCTGGATGTGACCACCGAGCAGGGCCGTAGCGATTTCGCCGCCGCCTTCGAGGGCCACATACCGCAGCTCGCGGGGGTTGATCCCGGCAGCCTTGGCGATCAGGGCGGTTTGCATCCAGTCCTGGCTGCCGACGGTGCCGCCGGACCCGATCACCACGCTGCCCGGATCTTTCTTCAAGGCTTTTACGAGATCGTCGAGGGTCTTGTAGGGCGAATCACTTTTCACGGCGATAGCCCCGTAGCTGGTGCCGACGGCCGCCAACCAACGCACGGCGCTTTCGTCAAAGCGACCGAACTTGCCTTGTGCCAGGTTCAACAGCGAACCGCTGGACCAGGCCACCAGAGTGCCGGCATCGGCCGGGCGCTGGGCGACCACCGCGTTGTAAGCCACCGCACCCACGCCGCCAGGCATATAGGTCACGCGCATCGGCTTGCTCAGCAACTTCTGGTTGACCAGCGCGCTTTGCGCCAGTTTGCAGGTCAGGTCAAAACCACCGCCGGGGGAGGCCGGGGCGATGCATTCCGGGCGCTTGGGCTCATCGGCGGCCAGCAGTTGGCCGGCGAACAGCATGCAACCGGCGGCGAGGGCAAACTTACGCAGTGAAGGGGTCATGGTTATCTCCGTCTTTTTTTGTTGTGAGGTTCTACTGCCTGAGCACCCTTACCAAAGGGCAACGCTGTAGCTGACCAGTACGCGCATTTCATCCGCGTCACGGGCCGAATAGTTGGAGCGGTAGGTGGCGTTGCGCAGGCGCACGGCAACGTCTTTGAACGTACCGGTTTGCACCACGTACTTGATCTCGGTGTTGCGCTCCCACTCTTTGCCGGTTTCGCCGTTCTTGAGCTTGATGTTGTCACCCGACAGGTAACGGCTCATGAAACTCAGGCCGGGAATGCCCAGCTTGGCGAAGTCGTAGTCATAGCGCGCCTGCCAGGAACGCTCGTCGGCACCGGCAAAGTCGTTGATCTGAACGAAGTTGACCAGGTACGGGTCACTGCCATCCACATACGGGAAGGCGCTGTCGCCGGACATGTGCTGGTAGCCGGCGCTGAGCTTATGGCCATTGAGCGCATAGCTGAACAGGCCGTTGAGAGAGGTGTTGTCGATCTTGCCGCCACGGGCGGCACCCGTGTCATCACTGATGGCCAGGCGCAGGTCGGTGGCGAAGGTGCCGGGGCCCATCGGGCGTGCGGCTACCAGGCCGAGGAAGTGCTGGCGGTACACGTCGTCGAGTTGGGCGAAGTGGTAGCTGCCGGTGATCTTGTCGGCAAACTTATAGTCCACGCCACCGAAGTTGAAGTGCTTGCCGGTGGCGCCACTGAGGAAGCGGCTGTTCTTGTTGTTGAGGGCGATGTCCTCGTAGTTGCTGTCGTCGCGGTCCTTGGCTTTGTCCAGGCGGCCGCCGGTGAACGTCAGGTTCTTGAATTCCCTGGAGGTCAGCAGGCCACCGTTGAACGTCTGCGGCAGGATGCGGCCGTCGTTGGGCTTGAGGATCGGCAGTTCAGGCATCAGCGAGCCGATCTTCAACTCGGTGGCGGAGATCTTCACCTTGCCGGTCAAACCCAGCTTGGAATACTCATCGGCGGCGCGACCATCGTCATGGGTCGGCAGCAGGCCGGTGCCGGTGCGGTCGGGGCTGGAGTCGAGCTTGACCCCGAGCATGCCCAGCGCATCCACGCCAAAACCGACGGTGCCGTCGGTGTAGCCTGATTGCAGGTTGAGCATGAAGCCCTGGGCCCATTCGTCGCGCTTGGATTGCTGCGCACTGGTGCCATCGCGAAAGTCGCGGTTGAAGTACATGTTGCGGGTTTCCAGGGTCGCGCTGCTGTCTTCGAAGAAGGCAGCCTGGCTAAGCGGCGAAAAGCCGGCAAGGGCCGCGGCACTGGCAAGGGCGGTGTGAGTCAGGCGGGAAAAACGAACAGGCGGGCAAGCCTGGGGCTGGGTCGACAGCATCGTGGTGCACTCCGTTATTGTTCTTATTCTGGCGAAAACGCATCGAGGCGTTTTTCGGGCGCTACGGTTGAGGTAGCTGGGCAGGCAGGGCCTACCGTGTCTGGATGCTAAAGGGCGAAGCTTTCACTAACCTTTCAACTGCCTTTCAATGTTTTCGGGCTTCACAGGGCAGGCGGCGCCTGTAAACTGCCCGCCAAGGCGTGGCATCGACCACCCATGAACGAGGTAGAAATCCATGCGTGTCCTCCTGGTTGAAGACCATCTGCAACTTGCCGAAAGTGTCGCCCAGGCGCTCAAGAGCACGGGTTTGACCGTCGACGTACTGCACGATGGCGTGGCCGCAGACCTGGCCTTGAGCAGCGAGGAATACGCGGCGGTGATCCTTGATGTGGGGCTGCCGCGCATGGACGGTTTCGAGGTGCTGGCCCGTCTGCGCGCCCGTGGAAAAAATCTGCCGGTGCTGATGCTGACCGCCCGCAGCGATGTGAAAGACCGTGTGCATGGCCTCAATCTGGGCGCCGATGACTACCTCGCCAAACCTTTCGAATTGACGGAGCTGGAAGCACGGGTCAAGGCACTGCTGCGCCGCAGTGTGCTGGGCGGCGAGCGCCAGCAGGCCTGTGGCGTGCTGGTGTACGACCTCGATACGCGGCGCTTCACCGTGGGCGGCGAGCTGATGACCCTGACCTCCCGCGAGCAAGCCGTGCTCGAAGCGTTGATCGCCCGGCCCGGCCGGGTGATGAGCAAGGAGCAACTCGCGTCCCAGGTGTTCGGCCTGGACGAAGAGGCCAGCCCGGATGCTATCGAAATCTACGTGCATCGCCTGCGCAAGAAACTCGATGGCCAGCCCATCGCCATCGTGACCTTCCGAGGCCTCGGCTACCTGCTGGAAGCCCGCGATGCATAAGCCCAGCAGCCTGCGCTGGCGCCTGTTGTGGAACCTGGCGCTGTTGCTGGTGCTGCTGATGCTGGCCAGCGGCATGAGCGCCTATTGGAACGGTCGCGAAGCCGCCGACACCGCGTACGACCGCACGCTCCTGGCCTCGGCGCGGACCATCGCCGCTGGGCTGACCCAAGTCGACGGTACCCTCAGCGCCAACGTGCCCTATGTGGCCTTGGACACCTTCGCCTACGACAGCGCCGGGCGTATCTATTACCAGGTCAATGACATCGACCAGAAGCTGATCTCCGGTTACGAGAACCTGCCCGGCCCGCCGCCTGGCACGCCGCGCACCGATGACTATCCGGCGCTTGCGCGGTTTTACAACGCCATGTATCTGGGCCAGGAGGTGCGCGTGGTCAGCCTGCTCAAGGCTGTCTCGGAGCCGAACATGAACGGCATGGCGGAAATCCGCGTGGCCGAAACCGACGAAGCCCGCGTGAGCATGGCCCGCAGCCTGATGGCCGACACCTTGCTGCGCCTGGGCATGCTGGCGATTGGCGCGTTGCTGTTGGTGTGGTTTGCCGTGAGTGCGGCGCTGCGCCCGTTGGAGCGCCTGCGCACGGCAGTCGAAGAGCGCCAGCCCGACGACTTACGGCCATTGCCGCTGGTGGAAGTGCAGCACGAGTTCGGCCCGCTGGTGCGTTCCCTCAATCACTTTACTGAACGCCTGCGCGGGCAGTTC
This sequence comes from Pseudomonas sp. SR18, assembly GCF_023701505.1. Lineage (NCBI taxonomy): Bacteria > Pseudomonadati > Pseudomonadota > Gammaproteobacteria > Pseudomonadales > Pseudomonadaceae > Pseudomonas > Pseudomonas sp. SR18. The sequence continues at coordinate 7,094 of NZ_JAMQAU010000005.1, forward strand.
GAACGCCAGGCGCAGTTTATCGCCGACGCCTCCCACGAACTGCGTACGCCTTTGGCGGCACTCAAGGCACGCCTGGAGCTCGGCCTGCGCGCCGAAGACCCGGCGACCTGGCGCAGCACGCTGGAAACCGCGGCCCAAGGCACCGACCGTCTGACCCATTTGGCCAATCAATTACTGTCCCTGGCGCGTATCGAAAACGGCGCCCGAGCAATTGCCGAAGGTGGCGCGCAGTTGCTGGATTTGAGCCAGTTGGCCCGCGAGCTGGGCATGGCCATGGCGCCATTGGCCCATGCACGTGGCGTGGCGTTGGCGCTGGAGGCCGACGAGCCGGTGTGGTTGCGCGGCGAGCCGACGCTGCTGAACGAATTGCTGAGCAACCTGGTGGACAACGCCCTGGCCCATACGCCGCCGGGCGGCAACGTAATTCTGCGGGTGACGGCGCCGGCGGTATTGGAGGTGGAAGATGACGGCCCAGGTATTCCGCTGGATGAGCGCGACCGGGTGTTCGAGCGCTTCTACCGCCGCAGCCAGCAAGGCATGGGCTCCGGCCTGGGGCTGGCGATTGTCGGCGAAATCTGCCGCGCCCATCTGGCGCAGATCAGCCTGCACGATGGTGCGCAGGCGGGGTTGAAGGTGCGGGTGAGTTTTATCGCCGGTTGATCAATCGAACATCGAGCGGGCTTCATCCAGCTCTGCGCGCAGTTTTTCGCTGTAGGGGTCGACGCGCAGTTTCTTCATTGCCGGCACGTTGGAGACTTCTACCCTTGCCAAAGGGTGGTCGGTGCCGTGATGGCAGTACAGCACGGCGATCTGCACCAGGTCGATGTAGTCGAGGCTGGCGGAGTCGCGCTCCAGGTTCAGGTACTGGCCCGGCAGTTTCGCCAGCATTTCCGGGAAGTCCCAGCCGCTGAGCAATTTGTCACCCAGTGCCGGGTGGATGCTGTCGATCACATGGTTGAGGCTGACCGGGTCCGACAGCAGTTCGTAATGGTCTTCGGCGTAGGTCAGGATCGGCAGCACGCCGATCTGATGCACCAAGCCGCCCAGCGCAGCCTGGTCCGGCTTGAGCTGGCTGTGGCTGCGGCACAGGGCATAGCTGACGCCCGCCACTTCCAGGCTGCGGCGCCACACATCGCGCATTTTCTGTTCTACCGTTTCGGAGCGGGCATGGAAGATCTGTTCCATCACCAGGCCGATGGCCAGGTTGCTGCTGTAGTTGGTGCCCAGCCGGGTGATGGCGGTGTGCAGGTCGGTGACTTCCTGGGTGGCGCGCAACAGCGGGCTGTTGACCACTTTGATCAGGCGCGCCGACAGCGCGGTGTCGCGACCGATGACTTTGCTCAAGTGGCTGATGCTGATTTCCGGGTCTTCAGCGGCCTGACGGATGTTCAGGGCCACTTCCGGCAATGTCGGCAGAACCAGGTCATCGTTGTTGATGGCCTTAACCAACGCCTGTTGGATTTTTTCCGCCAGTTTGTTCATTCATGCTCTCTAGGGTGCTGCAAAAAGGTACGGCGACTAACGCTGGATTTCTCGATCGCGGTCGAGGGTGTAAGGCAGCTCAAGCAGCTGCAAAACGGGGCCTTCCAGCGTGCCTAAGTGCACATCGCCACTATCGGCTGCTTCGGCTTGCAATACGGCCAGAAGTTCAATCACTTGGTCAGCTTTTGCGGCAATCACCACTTCGCCGATCGAGCTGTTGTGGCTGGGTGAAAACAGCGGGGTGCCTGGCTCGGGCATGTCAGCCGCGTTGAGGCTCAGGCGATACAAGCGACGCTTGAGTTTGCCCAGGTACTGCATGCGCGCGACGATTTCCTGGCCGGTGTAGCAACCTTTCTTGAAGCTCACGCCGCCCACCGCTTGCAGGTTGAGCATCTGCGGGATGAAGACTTCGCGGGTTTGCGGCATTACCTGGCCGATGCCGGCGCGGATCTGGCCGAGCAGCCATTCGTTCAAGTCGGCTTCCTTCAAGTGCGCGGCGAGTTGGCTGCGCACGGTGTCAGCTTGCTCGGCAGGCACCCAGAGTTCGGCACGGGCTGGCGAGACGCGGATGGCGACCAGCGCTTCAGCACGCGCCACGCTGTCGGTCTCGGCCGGTAGCTCAAGGCCCAGGCTGCCAAGCGCTTGGTCAGCGTCCGATAGCCCGAAACGCACCCAGGCGGCGCTTTCGTCGGTGAGCTTGGACTTGGAGAACACTGCGTATTTCTTCAGGTCGGCCAGCTGTGGTTCCAGCAGCTCAGTGGTCATCGCCAGCAATACGCCGTCACCTTGCAGCAGGATGCGGAAGCTCGACTGCATGCGGCCTTTTTGTGTACAGCGCGCGCCAAGGCTGGCCTGGGTGTCGCTCAGGTAGTTGAGGTTGCAGGTGAGCTGGCCCTGCAGGAACTTGGCAGCGTCGGAACCGCGGACGGCCAGAACGCCTTCGTGGGACAGCGAGCAGAAAAAAGCGGAGTCAGCCATGGGTCATCGCAGGTCAAAAAGTCATGGGTGCATCATAGAGGGGCGCCCGGCAAATGGATAGTTTCCATATGGGGCGACCAAAGCCGACTGTTCCGGTGCCGTCGGGCCTGTATACTTGCGCTCTATTTGAGGAGCGCTCCATGGTCGAAGATGTAGAAATCAATCGCCTCTACTGGCACAGCCGTCGTGGCATGCTGGAACTGGATGTGTTGTTGGTGCCTTTCACCAAAGAGGTTTATGCGACGCTCAATCAGGTAGATCGCGACCTTTATGTCCGTCTGCTGGCATGCGAAGATCAGGACATGTTCGGCTGGTTCATGGAACGCGCCGAATCGGAAGATCCTGAGCTGCAGCGTATGGTTCGGATTATTCTGGACCGTGTTCAGCCCAAGTAATCGCTTTGAATGCCGTTGGCAGGCCTCACGGCTGTTGCTTGCGGCGTATGTGCTTGCCCAGCTGTTTGCGCTGGGCGCCTGTTTGGTCCTCGATGTTCCCTTTGCTTTCCTTGGCGTGCTGGTGTGCCTGGCCCATGCGGCCTGGGTGCTGCCACGTCATATCCTCTTGACCCACCGCTCGTCGGTTGTTGGCCTGCGTCGTGATGAGGAGGGTTGGCAGTTGTTCAGTCATGAGCGGGGATGGCACAGCGTGCAGTTGCGCCCTGACAGCCTGGCGTTGCCGCTGATTGTCGTGTTGCGCTATCGGGTGCAGGGCGAGTGGTGGCTGCGTTCGGTCTGTGTGCCGCGTGATTCGCAGGTCGCCGATGTGCATCGGCGCCTGCGGGTACGCCTGAAGTTCAGCCGCCGTAGGTGGTTGGCACCAGAATAGTGTCGCGGGCCTCAGGCAGCATCTGCGGATAGTCGAGGGTGTAATGCAGGCCCCGGCTTTCCTTGCGCTCCATGGCTGAGCGAATCATCAGTTCAGCGACCTGCGCCAGGTTGCGCAATTCGATCAGGTCACGGCTGACTTTATAGTTGCTGTAGAACTCATCAATCTCATCGAGCAGCAAACGCACGCGGTGCTGAGCCCGTTGCAGGCGCTTGTTGGTGCGCACGATCCCCACGTAGTCCCACATGAAACGCCGCAGTTCGTCCCAGTTGTGGGCGATGATCACGTCTTCGTCCGAATCGGTGACCTGGCTGGCATCCCAGCGAGGCAGGGCGGCCGGCACGGGGATGCGCGGCAATTGGTCGAGAATGTCCGCAGCGGCTGAGCGGGCATAAACAAAGCATTCGAGCAACGAGTTGCTGGCCATGCGGTTGGCGCCGTGCAGGCCGGTGAAGCTGGTTTCACCGATCGCATACAGGCCGGGCACGTCGGTGCGGCCATGCTGGTCGACCATCACGCCGCCGCAGGTGTAGTGCGCGGCCGGCACCACGGGGATCGGGCCTTTGGTGATATCGATGTTGAACGCCAAGCAGCGCTCATAGACGGTGGGGAAGTGGGTCTTGATGAAATCTTCCGGTTTGTGGCTGATGTCCAGGTATACGCAGTCGACGCCCAGGCGTTTCATCTCGTGGTCGATGGCGCGGGCCACGATATCCCGTGGGGCCAGTTCGGCACGTGGGTCGAAGCGCTGCATGAAGCGTTCGCCATTTGGCAGTTTCAGGTGTGCACCTTCTCCGCGCAGGGCTTCAGTGATCAGGAAACTCTTGGCCTGCGGGTGATACAGGCACGTCGGATGGAATTGATTGAATTCCAGGTTGGCGACCCTGCAGCCTGACCGCCAGGCCATGGCGATGCCGTCACCGCAAGCGCCGTCGGGGTTGCTGGTGTAAAGGTAGACTTTGGCCGCACCGCCCGAGGCGAGAATCGTGAAGCGTGCGCCATAGGTGTCGACTTCGCCGCTGGCGCGGTTGAGCACGTAGGCGCCGAGGCAGCGTTCGCCGTCCAGGCCCAGGCGTTTTTCGGTGATCAGGTCGACGGCGACGCGTTGCTCCAGCAATTCGATGTTGGGGCGCTGGCGAGCCTGGTCGAGCAGGGTCTTGAAGATCGCGGCACCGGTGGCGTCGGCGGCGTGGATGATGCGGCGGTGGCTGTGGCCGCCTTCGCGCGTGAGGTGGAATTCGAAGCCGCCGTCGTCACTGCTCGCGTGTTCGTCTCGGGTAAACGGCACGCCCTGGTCGATCAGCCATTGGATCGCCTCGCGGCTGTGCTCGACGGTAAAACGCACCGCGTCTTCGTTGCACAGGCCGCCGCCGGCGTTAAGGGTGTCTTCGACGTGGGATTGCACCGTATCGGTGTCATCCAGCACAGCGGCTACGCCGCCCTGGGCCCAGAATGTGGAGCCGTTGGCCAGGTCGCCTTTGCTCAGGACCGCAATGCGCAGATGGCTGGGAAGGGTCAGCGCAAGGCTCAATCCGGCCGCGCCGCTGCCGATCACCAGGACATCGTGTTGAAACTGTTGGCTCATTTGAAGGATTCCGCAAAAAGCGATCCAGAGGACAGGCGCAAACAGGACGCCTGGATCGGCGAATCAAAGGGTCACACGGGCCACTAGTATATAGAGGGGGGGAGCGGCACAATAGCCAGGCATTCGTGGCAATGTGAGATTACGGTGCACGGCTTGGGTAAAATCAGCTGGTTATTGAGGCGGGAACTTTTTGCATAAGCCCTGACTCAATAGCAGGTTGCCCGAAAGCTGGGAAACGTTGAGTTTATTGGCCCGTCGGGAGCATTGGACGCGTCAGAAAACCGGCGACAAGATTATTCGCGCAGCCGGCGTTACCCGCGCTGCGTTTTTCGTGCGTGCCAAATCAGTGCATGCCGGAAACTTGCTTGAAGGGGGAGAACTTTTGCGAAAAGTCCGAGTCTATGTTTGCAAGCCTGATCGTTTAGTTATGCAAGCCTCCTTCAAGTACAACGAGGAGTGTTCATGCTAACCCAGGAAGAGGATCAGCAGCTGGTCGAGCGCGTTCAACGCGGCGACAAGCGAGCATTTGATCTGCTAGTGCTGAAATACCAGCACAAAATTCTCGGGTTGATCGTGCGGTTTGTGCACGACACCCATGAAGCGCAGGACGTTGCACAAGAGGCCTTTATCAAGGCCTACCGTGCACTGGGCAATTTCCGCGGTGACAGTGCGTTTTACACGTGGCTGTACCGCATCGCCATCAACACGGCGAAGAACTATCTGGTGTCTCGCGGACGCCGCCCACCGGATAGTGATGTTAGTTCGGAAGATGCAGAATTTTACGATGGTGATCACGGCCTCAAAGATCTCGAGTCGCCGGAGCGTGCATTGCTGCGCGACGAGATTGAAGGCACCGTCCATCGCACTATTCAGCAATTGCCAGAAGATTTGCGTACAGCGTTAACTTTACGTGAATTCGATGGTCTGAGTTACGAAGACATTGCGAGCGTCATGCAGTGTCCGGTGGGGACTGTAAGGTCACGGATTTTCCGGGCCCGGGAAGCCATCGATAAAGCCTTGCAACCGTTGTTGCAAGAGAACTAAAGACAGCGGCGACAGCCAAGAGAGGAACCGCCATGAGTCGTGATGCCCTGCAGGAATCGCTGTCCGCAGTGATGGATAACGAAGCGGATGAACTGGAACTTCGTCGAGTGCTCAACGCATTTGATGATGCCGAAACCCGTGATACCTGGTCTCGTTACCAAGTCGCTCGGGCGGTGATGCACAAGGATCTTCTAATCCCTCGTCTGGATATTGCTGCGGCGGTTTCTGCTGCGCTGGCCGATGAAGCCGTTCCGGCAAAAGCTGCTCGTGGTCCCTGGCGTAGCCTCGGTCGCCTGGCAGTCGCTGCCTCGGTGACAGTTGCAGTGCTTGCCGGTGTTCGCCTGTACAACCAGGACGATATCGCTGGTGCCGAACTGGCCCAACAGACTCAGCAACCGGTCATGGCCGGTCCGCAAGTCAAAGGCCCAGCAGTACTGGCAGGCTACAAGGAAAGCTCGGACACCACCGGTCCTATGGCCAACGGTGTACTTCAAGGGCAATCCGGCTGGCAAGACCAGCGTCTTCCAGGTTACCTGCGCCAACACGCACAGGAATCGGCCCTGAAAGGCACTGAAAGCGCTCTGCCATACGCTCGCGCTGCAAGCCTGGAAAACCGCTAAACCGCTAGGGAGCATTATGCGCGCCATACCGCTCCTTACGCTGTTGCTCAGTGGTTGGTTTGCACTACCCGCCCATGCCGATGAAGCCCAAGACTGGCTGATTCGACTTGGGCGTGCCGAGCAGAAACAAAGCTTTGAAGGTACGTTCGTCTACGAGCGTAACGGCAGTTTTTCCACCCATGACATCTGGCATCGCGTCCAGAATGGTCAGGTCCGCGAGCGGCTTTTGCAGCTTGATGGTTCTGCACAGGAAGTTGTGCGAGTGGATGGTCATACCCGATGTGTCAGCGGCACGCTGGTCGCCGGCCTTGGCAATTCGCCTGATGCCCCTTCGCGCTCCCTTGATCCGCAAAAACTCAATCAATTCTATGAGCTGGCCGTCATCGGAAAATCCCGCGTGGCCGGTCGTAATGCAGTCATTGTGTCGATCGCGCCGCGTGATCAATACCGTTATGGGTTTGAACTTCACCTGGATCGTGAGACCGCACTGCCACTTAAGTCCTTGTTGCTGAACGATCAAGGTCAGTTGCTGGAGCGCTTTCAGTTCACCCGCCTGGATACGTCCACCGCGCCCAGTGATCGAGACTTGCAGCCAAGCACCGAGTGCACATCGATTGCCGTCGCCGACACAAAGGCGCCAGAAGTCGAGCCCACCGAGGCTTGGCACTTGGAGTGGTTGCCACCGGGTTTTCAGTTGGCCAATAGTAGTGCGCGTAAGGATCCCCATACCAAAGTCACGGTCGACAGTCTGATGTATGAAGATGGGCTGGCGCGCTTTTCGGTGTTTCTTGAACCGATCAGCGATGTGAGCGTGACCGAGACTCGCACCCAGTTAGGCCCTACGGTTGCAGTGTCCCGTCGTCTTAATACGGTGGACGGCGAAATGATGGTGACGGTCGTTGGTGAAATTCCTATCGGCACCGCCGAGCGTATCGCGCTGTCGGTGCGCGGTGAAAAAAAGGCCCCCACCCAGCCGTGAGTTGTTAATCCTATGTTCATCCGGCTCTTTCACTGTACGTTCATGCCAGGTTGGCTGCCGAGAGCATGAAATGTCTGGATCAGCATTTTCACTTGCAAAAATCCCCCATGTTTTTTATAGGTCAAGGCTTGGCGGCTCTGGCCTTGTTTTGTTCGCGGAACAAAAATGTCGGTCGCAGTTTTCGGCGTTTCTTGAACCCTGTCGCTCAACCCTGCTCGTCGTAACGGGAGCTGTATGTCGATACCACGTTTGAAATCCTACCTATCCATCGTCGCAACGGTGCTTGTGCTGGGCCAGGCCGTGCCTGCGCAAGCGGTCGAGTTGCCTGATTTCACCCAATTGGTTGAGCAAGCCTCGCCAGCCGTAGTGAACATCAGCACCACGCAGAAACTGCCGGATCGCAAAGTGTCGAATCAGCAGATGCCTGACCTGGAAGGCCTGCCGCCGATGTTGCGCGAGTTCTTCGAGCGAGGCATGCCACAACCCCGCACGCCTCGTGGCGGCGGTGGCGGTCAGCGTGAAGCGCAGTCCCTGGGCTCGGGCTTCATCATTTCCCCTGATGGCTATATCCTCACCAACAACCACGTAATTGCCGACGCCGATGAGATTCTCGTGCGCCTGGCCGACCGTAGCGAGCTGAAAGCCAAGCTGGTGGGTACCGATCCTCGTTCCGACGTTGCGCTGCTGAAGATCGAAGGCAAGGACCTGCCGGTGCTGAAACTGGGCAAATCCCAGGACCTGAAAGCTGGGCAGTGGGTTGTGGCCATCGGTTCGCCGTTTGGTTTTGACCACACTGTGACCCAGGGCATCGTCAGCGCCATTGGCCGCAGCCTGCCGAACGAAAACTACGTGCCGTTCATCCAGACCGACGTGCCGATCAATCCGGGTAACTCAGGTGGTCCGCTGTTCAACCTGGCCGGTGAAGTGGTGGGTATCAACTCGCAGATCTACACCCGCTCCGGCGGCTTCATGGGCGTGTCGTTCGCTATCCCGATCGACGTCGCCATGGATGTTTCCAACCAGCTGAAAAGCGGTGGCAAGGTCAGCCGTGGTTGGTTGGGCGTGGTGATCCAGGAAGTGAATAAAGACCTTGCTGAGTCCTTCGGTCTCGACAAACCGGCCGGCGCCCTGGTTGCACAGATCCAGGATGATGGCCCTGCCGCCAAAGGCGGGTTGCAAGTCGGCGACGTGATCCTGAGCATGAATGGCCAGCCGATTGTCATGTCGGCAGACCTGCCACATCTGGTAGGTGCACTGAAGGCGGGCAGCAAGGCCAAGCTGGAAGTGATTCGTGAGGGCAAGCGCCAGAACGTTGAGCTGACCGTAGGCGCCATCCCTGAAGAGGGTGCCACCCTGGACGCCCTGGGCAATAACAAACCGGGGGCTGAGCGCAGCAGTAACCGCCTGGGCATTGCAGTGGTTGAGCTGACCGACGAGCAGAAGAAAACTTTCGACCTCAAGGGCGGCGTAGTGATCAAGGAAGTGCAGGATGGCCCCGCTGCCTTGATCGGCCTGCAGCCAGGCGACGTGATCACCCACCTGAACAATCAAGCAATCGACACCACCAAGCAGTTCACCGACATCGCCAAAGCGCTGCCGAAGAATCGCTCGGTGTCGATGCGTGTGCTGCGTCAGGGGCGTGCCAGCTTCATTACCTTCAAGCTGGCCGAGTAATCCGCTAAGCCAATAAAAAGCCCCGCTGTCGGTTAACGATGGCGGGGCTTTTTTATGGGTGATGGGTTTAGCCCATCATCCCTTTTACCAGGCGTTCCTGTTCGATCAGCTCACGTTGGCGTGCGTCGATACGTGACGACAGCGGGAAGTTGCTGCCCGCGCGGCGCTTGGCGAAGTCCAATTGCTGAATCGCCTGCTGGAAGTCACCCACCAGGGCAAAGTATTCGGCGCGTGCTTGATGCAGGCCGATGATGTTGCCTGACAACCCACGGGTCTCGGCGACTTGATACCACACGTCTGGATCGTCTGGGCGGGACTTGAGCAAGCCGTCCAGGGCCTTTTCCGCGTCGGCTGTACGATTCTGTTTCAGCAGCAAGTCGACCCGGATCTGATTCAGTGGGTAGTTGCCAGGGTATTGGGTCAACATCCGATCGGTTCGTTGCTGGGCATCGGGCAGATGGCTGTTGTCTATATCCAGCTGGATCTGCGCCAGGTTGTACGTGATGTCATTGGGTGCCTTGGCCAGCAAGGGCTGCAGGCTCTCTCGCGCCAGCTTGAACTGTGAGGCCTTGATTTGGGCGATGGCCAAGCCATAGCGCGCCACATCGTTTTTCGGGTTCTCGTCCAGTTGCGCCTGGAAGCGCTTGGCGGCGAGTCCCGAGGTGTCCTCATATTGCAGCTGCACCCGTGCGCGGATCAGTTGGTAGCGCAGGCTGTCCTCCTTGCCACCGGGCTTGGATTGCTCGGCGCGGTTGCGGGTGTCGGCGATCCGCGATTCGGTGACCGGGTGCGTCAGCAGGAATTCCGGTGGCTTGGCGTCGAAGCGGTATTGGCGTCCCAAACGCTCGAACATCGTCGGCATGGAGCGCGGGTCGTAACCGGCTTTCTCCAAGTTGACGATGCCGATACGGTCCGCCTCTTGTTCATTCTGCCGAGAAAACCGCCGTTGTTCCTGGATCGCCGCCGCCTGGGTGCCGGCAATCGCAGCAATGCCCGCATCGCCTGCGCCGGCGGCTGCCGCGATGATGCCGCCAAGCAGGGCGGCCATCATCGGGATTTGCATGCGCTGTTGCGCTTCAACACCCCGGGCGAAGTGACGTTGGGACAAGTGAGCCAATTCGTGGGCCAGCACCGAGGCGTATTCGCCTTCGGTCTGGGCGTTGAGAAACAGGCCGCCGTTCACGCCGACGATGCCGCCTGGCGCGGCAAAGGCGTTGAGCTGCGGGCTGTTGATCAGGATGAACTCCAGGCGTCGGTCGTTCACCTGGCTGGTTTCTACCAGCTTGTACACGCTGGTTTCGACGTAATCCTTGAGTTGCGGGTCGTTCAGTTGGGAAACCTGCCCGCGCAGATAAGCCAGCCAGGCACGGCCCAATTGAAATTCCTGTTGTGGCGAGACAATGGCAGAACTGGCGTCGCCAAGCGACGGCAGGTCGTCAGCAAAGCCCGGAGAGGCCAGCAGGCAAGCCAGCGTCAGCAGGGTAGGGCGCAAAAAAGTCATGCACAGAGCCTTTGGACAAAGAGGTTACTGTAGCCGGACACTGAGCGTCGGACCAGATATTCTAAGCGCCCCGAACGCTTGCCCGGAGTAAACCCATGACCGACGCTGTAGCCTTTGATGCCGAGCTTGACGCCAGCGGCCTCAATTGCCCGTTGCCTTTGCTGAAGGCCAAGCTGGAATTGAATCGATTGGCCAGCGGTGCTGTGCTCAAGGTGATCGCCACGGACGCAGGCTCCCGGCGCGATTTCCGCACCTTTGCCAAACTGGCCGGCCACACCCTGCTGCATGAAGAAGATGCCGCCGGTGTTTACCGTTACTGGTTGCGCAAGGCCTGAGCCGCTGCCCCTACCAACCGAGGTTGATTGATGTTCAAAGTGTTACGAGACTGGATCCAGCGCTACTTCTCCGATGAAGAGGCCGTGGTGCTGGCCGTCCTGCTGTTCCTGGCCTTTACTGCCGTGCTCACCCTGGGCGGCATGCTGGCGCCCGTACTCGCGGGGATGGTGCTGGCTTACCTGATGCAGGGCCTGGTCACTACCCTTGAACGCTTGCGCTTGCCGGGTGGTGCGGCGGTGGGGTTGGTATTTGCCTTGTTCATGGGCCTGCTGGTGGTGTTTGTCGTAGTGGTGTTGCCGCTGCTGTGGCATCAACTGATTACGCTGTTCAATGAGCTGCCGGGCATGCTTGCCAAGTGGCAGTCGCTGTTGCTGCTGTTACCGGAGCGCTACCCGCATCTGGTGTCGGATGAGCAGGTGTTGCAGGCTATCGAAGTGGCGCGCGGCGAAATCGGAAAGTTCGGGCAATGGGCGCTGACGTTTTCCCTGTCCAGTCTGCCGCTGCTGGTCAACATCATGATCTACCTGGTGCTCGTTCCGATCCTGGTGTTCTTCTTCCTCAAGGACCGCGCAATGATCGGACGCTGGGTGAGTGGCTACCTGCCGCGTGAGCGAGCGCTGATCACGCGGGTGGCCGAGGAGATGAACCGCCAGATCGCCAACTACATTCGTGGCAAAGTCATTGAAATCATCATCTGCGGCGGCGTTACCTACATCGCCTTTATTGCCCTGGACCTGAATTACGCGGCCTTGCTGGCATTGCTGGTCGGTATTTCAGTGGTGGTGCCGTATGTCGGTGCGGTGGTGGTGACGGTGCCGGTGACACTGATTGCGCTGTTCCAGTGGGGCTGGAGTGACCAGTTCATCTACTTGATGGCGGTGTACGGGATCATCCAGACACTGGATGGCAACGTGCTCGTGCCGCTGCTGTTCTCGGAGGCGGTCAACCTGCACCCGGTGGCGATCATCTGCGCGGTGTTGTTGTTTGGCGGGTTGTGGGGATTCTGGGGAGTGTTCTTTGCGATTCCCCTGGCAACGCTGTTCAAGGCGGTGCTGGATGCATGGCCACGGCAGGAGCCCGTTGTTGCGCCATTATTGTAGTGAGCGGGCTTGCCCCGCGCTGGGCTGCGGAGCAGCCCCGATAAAAAACGCCGCGTTCTTACAGAAAGAACGCGGCGTTTGGTTTTAGGGCCGCTCCGCAGCCCAGCGCGGGGCAAGCCCGCTCACTACAATAGTCAGCTGTTCAGAGTCTGTGCTGCTGCCAATACGGCATCCACATGCCCAGGCACTTTCACCCCACGCCATTCCTGACGCAGCACGCCATTCTTGTCGATGAGGAAGGTGCTGCGATCCACGCCAAGGTATTCCTTGCCATACAGCTTTTTGAGTTTGATCACATCAAACAGCTGGCAGACCGCTTCGTCCTTGTCGCTGATCAGCTCAAAGGGGAATTCCTGCTTGCCCTTGAAGTTCTCGTGGGACTTCACGCTGTCGCGCGACACGCCAAACACTTCGGTGTTGGCCGCCTTGAACGCCGCGTACTGGTCACGAAAACCCTGACCTTCGGTCGTGCAGCCCGGAGTGCTGTCCTTCGGATAGAAGTAGATCACCACCTGCTTGCCCTTGAGGGCGGCAAGGCTGAAGGTCTGGCCACTGGTGGCCTGGGCTTCGAAGTCGGCTACGGGTTGGTCGATGACTACTGCCATGGGTACTTCCTTACATTGGGTTCTGTGGGCGCCATGGTTCGATCAACGCGTCTAGGTTCAGGGCGTCGGCGAAATCCAGGAACTGGTCGCGAAGCCAACTGATCTGCACACCGGCCGGCAAGGTCACGGTAAAGGTGGCGTTGAGCATGGTGCCGCCGGTTTGCGGGGCCTGGTAGGTGTCACAGGTCAGGTTTTCCAATTCGACGTTGTGGTCGATAAAGAACTGGCACAGCTCATTGACGATGTCCGAGCGGTAGGCTGAGCTGACGTAAGCGACGTATGGCAGCGCTTGCGGGCGATTTTCCAGCGCGGCGCTGCGCACAACATTGACGGTGAAGTCATGCTTCTTGGCCAGGCCCGGCAGGCCGGTTTCCAGGCGTGCCAGGGCGTCCCAGGTGCCGGATATCTGCAGGACCAGCGCACTGCACTCGCCGTGGCGGGTCAGGCGGGAAGTCACGACGGCGCAGCGGTTTTCATGGCTGGCGCGGCACAGGACGTTGGTCAGCTCCATGGGGTTGGCGCCGAGGGCACTGATAACAAGGAATTGTTCGCGAACTGTGGGGGTGGACATGCAGCCTTCCTAAACGATGAGCGGTCGATACTCTGAGAGCCGTATCGATCAAAGCATGAAGGGTAGCGAAAAGCGCCGCCAAGGGATAGGAGGTGGCGTTTTCATTACGTGAACGGCGTGATTACACCCTGCTGTAACCCTTGCGTTCATCCAATGATGGCATTGCCCATCGTTTAGTTGCCCCATAACGCATCCTCACGCGGTACTTCGCTTGTACAAGCATCTTGGCGCCAGTACCATTACGGCTCTCTTTTTCCGGCAGGAGCGGTTGCATGATTGCGGGCAGTATGGTGGCACTGGTCACACCCATGGATGCACAAGGTCATCTCGACTGGGACAGCCTGGGCAAACTGGTGGACTTCCACCTGCAAGAAGGCACCAACGCCATTGTGGCGGTCGGCACCACAGGTGAATCGGCCACCCTCGATGTGGAAGAACACATCCAGGTGATCGAGTTCGTGGTCAAGCGTGTCGCGGGCCGTATTGCCGTCATTGCCGGTACGGGCGCCAACTCGACGCGTGAAGCGATCGAGCTGACCAAGAACGCCAAGAAGGCCGGCGCCGACGCCTGCCTGCTGGTGACCCCGTACTACAACAAGCCGACCCAGGAAGGCTTGTACCAGCACTTCAAAGCCATTGCCGAAGCTGTGCAGATCCCGCAGATCCTCTACAACGTACCGGGTCGCACCGCGTGCGACATGCAGGCCGAGACCGTGATCCGCCTGTCCACCGTGCCGAACATCATCGGCATCAAGGAAGCCACTGGCGACCTGCAGCGCGCCAAGGACATCCTGGCCGGCGTGAGCAGCGATTTTCTGGTGTATTCCGGTGACGACGCCACCGCTGTCGAGCTGATCCTGCTGGGCGGCAAGGGCAACATCTCCGTGACCGCCAACGTGGCCCCGCGCGCCATGAGCGATATGTGTGCCGCCGCCATTGCCGGCGATGCAGCCACTGCTCGTGCAATCCACGAGAAGCTGATGCCGCTCAACAAGACACTGTTTATCGAATCCAATCCTATTCCCGTGAAATGGGCGCTGACTGAAATGGGCATGATGCCGGACGGTATCCGTCTGCCGCTCACCCGCCTCAGCGAAGCCTGTCACGAACCGCTGCGACAGGCCCTGCGCCAGTCCGGCGTCCTGGTTTAATTGAGGAAGCACTACGCATGAAGCGATTGGCCGGACTTTCCGCACTTGCCTTGATTATCTCCAGCACCAGTGGCTGCGGTTGGATCTGGGGCCCGGAAGGCTACTTCCGTGACCGCGGCAGCGATTACCTGGAAGCACAAGCAACCAAACCGATGCAATTGCCGCCGGACGTCAACGTCGCCAAGCGCCTCGATCCGTTGCTGCCGATTCCACGCAACGTCGCCGACGACACCACTAAAGGTGAGTACGTGGTGCCACGTCCGCAGCCGATCTCGGCCGTGGCGGACGCCAGCGACTACAGCTTGCAGAAGAGCGGTGATTCCCGCTGGATCGTGGCTCAGCGTCCACCTGCCGAAGTCTGGCCAGTGGCCGTGCAGTTCTTCCAGGACAACGGTTTCCGTATTGACGAGCAGCGCCCGCAGACCGGTGAATTCACCACGGCATGGCAGCAAGGCAACGAGCTGTCCGCCACGATGGCCAAACGCTTGCAGGCCAGTGGTGTAGCCGCCGACAGTGAAGCCCGCGTGCGTGTGCGCATCGAGCCAGGCGTGCAGCGCAACACCAGTGAAGTCTACGTCGTGAGCGCCGAGCGTCCTGCCGGCAGCACGGCCAACGTCGACTTCACCAACCGCTCGGTCAACACCGGCGTTGACTCGGCGCTGGTCGACGAAATGCTGGCCAGCATGAGCCGTATCTCCGAGAAGGGCGGTTCCGTTTCCCTGCTCGCCGCCCGTGATTACGACACCCCGAGCCGCGTCAGCCTCACCGAGGATGGCAGCGGCAACGTGGTGCTGAACCTGGGCGAAGACCTGGATCGTGCCTGGGCCAGCGTCGGTCGCGCCCTGGAGCAGGGCCCTTGGCGTGTTGAAGACATCAACCGCAGCCTGGGCCTCTACTACATCAACGTGGCTGAAAAGGCCGAGCGTAAAGACGACGAGCCTGGTTTCTTCGGCAGGCTGTTCGGCAGCCAGCCCACCAAGGAAGAAATCGAGACCCGCGCCGAGCGTTATCAGGTTCGCTTGAGCAAGGTTGGCGAGACCGTGCAGGTCACCGTCGAGAAGAACATCAACACCGTTGCGCCAGCTGAAACAGCGCGCAAAGTGTTGGGCGTGATTCAGGACAACCTGGGCTGATCCGATGCGTTTTGCTGTTCTCGGTAGCGGTAGCCAAGGGAACGGCACGCTGGTCGCCCACGACGACACGTACGTATTGGTGGATTGTGGTTTCTCGTTAAAAGAAACCGAGCGGCGCCTGCTGCGCCTGGGGGTTCACCCCGCGCAGCTGAGCGCGATTCTGGTGACCCACGAACATGCCGACCACGTGCATGGCGTGGGTTTGCTGTCTCGGCGCTACAATCTTCCGGTGTACCTGAGTCGCGGCACCTTGCGCGGGATGCGCAAACCCATTGAACCCGCAGGTTTCCTGGCTGGCGGTGAGCAATTGCAAATCGGCGCCTTGAGCATCGATGTGATTGCCGTGGCGCACGACGCCCAGGAGCCGACGCAGTATGTATTCAGTGATGGCCAGCGGCGCTTCGGCGTGCTGACCGACTTGGGTTCCTACTGCGCGAAGGTGCTGGACGGTTACCGGAACCTCGATGCCTTGATGATCGAGTCCAACCACTGCCGAGACCTGCTGGCTCGCGGTCACTACCCCTACTTTCTCAAGCAGCGGGTGGGCGGCGAACTGGGACATTTGAACAACCACCAGGCGGCGTACCTGGTGTATGAGTTGGGCTGGCAAGACCTGCAACACCTGGTCCTGGCCCACCTGAGCAGCAAGAACAACCTGCCGACGCTTGCCCGGCAATGTTTTGTCGACACCCTCGGGTGCGACCCGGACTGGCTGCAACTGGCCGATCAAGATTCAGGGCTCGACTGGCGACATATCGCCTAGCCCACCTCACTCAAAGCGGAGCCCATCATGGAAAAACGTGAAGAACTCTACCGCGGCAAAGCCAAGTCGGTGTACAAGACCGACGACGCCAACCGCCTGATCCTGCTGTTTCGCAACGACACCTCGGCGTTCGACGGCAAGCGCATCGAACAACTTGATCGCAAAGGCATGGTGAACAACAAGTTCAACGCCTTCATCATGCAGAAACTCGAAGAGGCCGGTATTCCGACCCAATTCGACAAACTGCTGGGCGACAACGAGTGCCTGGTGAAGAAGCTGGACATGATCCCGGTCGAATGCGTCGTACGTAACTACGCCGCCGGCAGCCTGGTCAAGCGCCTGGGTGTGGAGGAGGGCCTCAAGCTCAATCCTTACACCTTCGAACTGTTCCTGAAAGACGACGCCAAGGGCGACCCGTTCATCAACGAGTCCCACGTCGTGGCATTCGGCTGGGGCACCGCTGAACAACTGGCCCGCATGAAAGAGTTGTCCCTCAAGGTCAACGACGTGCTGAACAAACTGTTCGACGACGCCGGCCTGCTGCTGGTCGACTTCAAACTGGAATTCGGCGTATTCCACGACGGCTCCATCGTCCTGGGCGACGAATTCAGCCCGGACGGCTGCCGCCTGTGGGACAAGGACACCAAGAAGAAGATGGACAAAGACCGCTTCCGCCAAGGCCTCGGTGACGTTATCGAAGCCTACGAAGAAGTCGCCAATCGTCTCGGCGTACCGCTGTAATCGACGCAAGCATCTGATAGCACGGAAAAAAATCACTTCGGCGCTTTGCTTTCCTGATCCACGCTGTTATGATGCGCGCCGTTGGAGAGATGCCAGAGTGGCCGAATGGGACGGATTCGAAATCCGTTGTACCTTCACCGGTACCTAGGGTTCGAATCCCTATCTCTCCGCCATTACACAGAACAAGCCCCGTAGCTGAATAAGCTACGGGGCTTTTTCGTTTCCGGCGTTTGCTTGGGCCGTTTGCCATTCGAAATTCGTACTACTCAACGGATGCATCTTTCTTCTGTGTTTCCACGATGCTGCCTACAGGTATACCGTTGTGGCCCCGCCTGCACTTCACTATCGTTTGGTTTGTGCGAGACAGGCCCTACGTTCAGGGCTCTGGCTTCGTTGTCACGTGCGTCTCACCTCAAACGGCAAAGGAAATGCGTAATGAGCAAGAACACAAAACAAACCTCCGAAAAAATGGCGACCCTCGCAGCTGAAACCCTCGGTAATCCGAAGGCTTCAGCCATCGCCAAAAGTCTTGCCGCGTCAGCACTGGCCCAGAGTGGTACGGATAAGCAGACAAGTGCGGAGATGGAGGCGAAAGCTGGCAAGGCGCTTCACAGTGATAAGTACAGCGATGAGACGAAAGCCCTTGCCGCGTCGGTCCTCTCTCAGTCCAATAAAGAGCGCAGAAGCTGAGCTAAGACCCTCTGGCCAAAGAACTCTTTACTCATGGACCGCCTTACTTGGCTAAGGCTGTCCATTTTTCACTAGGAATGCCCATCAGTTTCCGTCCCGCCTAAAGTCCTCCCCCGCGCGGCCGAAATGCTGTCATACGATGTCGTATCCCTAATAAGAGTGCCCCCCTAAATGTCCCTTCGCAGCCTTTCCATCGCCCGCCGTGCGGGTTTGGGTTTTGCCTTGATTGCTTTGCTCGTGGCCCTGCTGGGTTTTTTCGCGCTGTCGAACATGGCAAGTATCCGCGCCAGTGCGGTGCAGGTGGAAAGCGGGCTGGTGCCGAAGATGCGGCTGGTGGCTGACATTCGCGAGATTATGTTGCGCATTCGTACGATTTCTTTGCGGATGGCGTTGGACCCCAGCCCTACGAGCCTCCCGCAATACCGCAGTCAGATGGATACCCGCAGCCAGGACCTGACGAAACGGCTGGCCGACCTCGATAAGGTGATCGACACGCCTGAGGTGCGCACGCTCTATGACCAGTTCCAGGTTTCGCTGCGCCAGTACCAACAGGGCTTGGCGCAGTCGTTCATCCTTGCCGATAAACAGCAGGGCGCCGAACTCAACAAGCTGCTGCTGGTGGACATGAAAACTGTGGTCGACGGCTCCGGCGCCCAGCTCAACGCACTCGCCGACTACTACAACGCCCAGATCAACCAACAGGGGCAGGTGGCCGAGTCGCAGTACAGTCGTTCGCGCACCATGGTGTTTGGCTTCGTGATCCTGGCGGGCCTGAGCACGGTGGCCCTGGCCTGGCTCCTCACGCGTAGCATTGTCGGTCCGTTGGGGCAGGCCATGCGCGCAGCCGAAAACGTGGCCCGAGGCGACCTGACCCAGACGGTGGAGGTCAGTGGAAACGACGAGGTAACCCGCCTGCTCGTAGCCCTGCACTCCATGCAAGGCAGCCTGCGCAGCACCTTGCAACTGATCCGGCAGTCGGCGGCACAGATGGCGGCCTCTGCCACCGACCTCAACGGCATTACCGACCAGAGCAGCCGCAGCCTGCAACAGCAGACGGCTGAGATCGAGCAGGCGGCGACGGCGGTCAATGAAATGACTTCGGCCGCTGAAGAAGTCGCGCGCAATGCGGTGTCCACCTCCGAATCCACCCGTCTGTCCAATGAAACCGCGCGTGAAGGCCAGGACCGCGTCGGTGAAACGGTCAGCGCGATTCAGGCCCTGGGCAGCAATATCGGCGAGACTTCGACCCTGGTGCAGAACCTGGCTGAGCAATCGCGGGACATCGGCAAAGTGCTCGATGTGATTCGTTCCATCGCCGAGCAGACCAACCTGCTGGCACTTAACGCCGCCATCGAGGCGGCGCGGGCCGGTGAGTCCGGGCGTGGCTTCGCGGTGGTCGCCGATGAGGTTCGTGCATTGGCCCATCGCACCCAGCAATCGACCCTTGAAATCGATCAGATGGTCACCGCCATGCGCACCGGCTCCAACGATGCATTGACCTCCATGCAGTCGAGCTCCCAGCGCGCCGCCGACACCCTGACCCTGGCCGAAGGGGCAGGTGGCGCCTTGAGTCAGATCACCAACTCCATCGACCAGATTCACCAACGCAACCTGGTCATCGCCAGCGCTGCCGAGGAGCAAGCCCAGGTGGCCAAGGAAGTGGACCGCAATATCGTCAATATCCGCGACCTGTCGGCGCAATCGTCTTCCGGCGCCGGGCAGATCAACGGCTCAAGCCAGGAGCTGGCGCGGTTGGCGGTGGCGCTCAACGACGCGGTCGCACGGTTTCAGTTGTAGTGAGGTCAGGTTGAGGGCGTGCAGCCTACGCAGGTGCGTTTTTTTTCAATGCGCGTGGGCCATGCGCTAACGCATTCGTAAGATAATGCCGGTCAAATCGACCACACTGGCGACTCCCGTGATCATCAACTTCGACCTCAACGACCTCCAAGCCTTCCGCGCCGTGGTGGACAAGGGCAGTTTTCGCGGCGCCGCCGAGGCCATCCGTATCTCGCAACCGGCCCTCAGCCGACGCATCGAAAAACTCGAATCCGCCCTCGACGTGAAGCTGTTCGAACGCACCACGCGGCGGGTCAGCCTGACCATGGTGGGCCGTGCCTTCCTGCCGCAAGTCGAGCGCATGCTCGACGACCTCGACATCGCGCTGATGGGCATCAGTAACGTCGCGTCCACGCGCATGGGCAATGTCACCATCGCCTGCGTGCCCTCGACCGCGTACTACTTCATGCCCCATGTGATCTCCGAATTCCACAAACTGTATCCGAAGATTCGCCTGCGGGTGCTGGACGCCAGTGCTGGCGAGGTGTGCCAGGCGGTGGAAAGTGGCGAGGCGGATTTTGGCGTGAGTTTCAGCGGCAGCCTGGCCGATGAAGTGGAGTTCGAATTGCTGTTGCAGGAGCGCTACGTGTTGGCCTGTCGGCGTGATCATCCGTTGGCAGAACGGGACAGCGTGACCTGGGCCGAAGCCTACGAGCACGACTACATCACCGTGGACAAGACCTCGGGCAACCGCTTCCTGTTGGACCAGGCCTTGCGCGGCGTGCGAGTGAAGAAGCCGAGTATCTGCGAGACGCACCACGTGACCACCATGATTGGTCTGGTGGAAGCGGGGTTGGGCGTGGCGATGGTGCCATCGATTGCGATGCCAGCGTGCGAACACCCGATTCTGGTCAGTGTGCCGCTGGTGGAGCCGCAGGTGATGCGCAATGTTGGCTTGATCAAACGCCGCGGGCGGACATTGCCGCCGGCGGCGCTGGAGTTGGAGCGGTTGGTGCGGGAGATGCCGTTTCGGTCAGCGTGACACCGAGTCCAGGCCGGTGGATTGCACCACCGGTTGCGCCTCGGGCGACGCCAGGTACTTCAGCAGCGCCTTGGCCTGCGCGGGGTGTTCGGCGTTCACCGGAATGCCTGCGGCAAAGCGCGTCACTGATTGCACGTCTTCGGGGATTTTTCCCACATAGGTCACGCCGGCTACCGGTAACAATTCCGCTACCTGCTGTAGACCCACTTCGTAGTCACCTTTGGCCACCTGTTCAGCCACCGGGATGCGTTCGATCATCGTGCCCTTGGCCGGCATGCCGAGCTTCTTGAACAGCTCTTTCTCGACATACACACCGCTGGCACTGTCCGAGTAGGCCACTGATTTGGCCTTGCTCAGCACCGCTTTCAATTCTGCGTCGGTGCTGATGGCGGGTTTCGCCGCGCCTGCCTTCACCACCAGGCCGATGCGCGAGTCTGCCAGTTCCACGCGGGACGCCGGGTCGACCTTGCCTTGTTTGATCAAGTCATCCAGTGCGTAGCCGACCATGATCACCACATCGGCGTGTTCGCCCCGGGCCAGGCGATTGGGAATCGCTTCCGGCGCCTTGCCCATGGACGGGCCGAGAATGGTATCGAGGGTGTCACCGCTGCGCTGGGCATACTGCGGGCCGAGCAATTTATAGGCGGCGGTGAAACCACCGGAGGTCATCACCTTGAGCTCCTCGGCCTGGGCCGTCAGCGCCAGCGCGCCAAGGGCCAGGCCCGCCAGGGTCTTGAACAGAGGCTGCATCATGCCGCCCCCTGCATCACTTGCCCGCGCGTGTTGGCGCGGCGGTACAACGCCAGGGTCGAACACAGCGCACACACTGCCGCAAACATCATCCAGTAGGCCGGCGAAGCCTTGTCTTCGGTGATGTGGATGAACCAGGTGGAGATCGCCGGGGTAAAGCCACCGAAGATCGCGGTTGCCAGGCTATAGGCCAGGGAGAAGCCCGCCACGCGCACTTCCACCGGCATGATTTCGGTCAGCGCCGGGATCATCGCGCCGTTGTACATGCCATAGAGGAAGGAGAACCACAGCAGGGTCTCCAGCATATGGCCGAAGCTCGGTGCATTTACCACGTAGGACAGCGCTGGGTACGCGGTAAGAACCGTCAGCACAGTCATGGCGATCAGTACCGGCTTGCGGCCAAAGCGATCGCTGAGGGTGCCGCCGATGGGCAGCCAGACAAAGTTCGAAACAGCCACCAGCAAGGTCACCAGCAGGGCATCCGACGTGCTCAATTGCAGCACGGTCTTGCCGAAGGTCGGCGCGTACACGGTGATCAGGTAGAACGCGGTGGTGGTCATGGCCACCATCAGCATGCCGCCGATCACGACGGTCCAGTTTTTTACCAGGGTGGCCAGCACTTCGCGCATGGTCGGGCGATGCTTGCGGTTGGCGAACTCTTCGGTTTCCTGCAGGTTGCGACGCAGCACAAAAATAAACGGGATGATCACGCAACCGACGGCAAACGGAATGCGCCAGCCCCAGTCGGCAACCACCGCCGGTTCCATCCACACGTTCAGGCCGTAGCCCAGCGCAGCGGCGACCACGATGGAGATCTGTTGGCTGCCCGACTGCCAACTGGTGTAGAAGCCTTTGCGGCCGGGGGTGGCCATCTCGGACAAGTACACCGACACGCCGCCCAGTTCCGCACCGGCCGAGAAGCCTTGCAGCAAGCGGCCAAGCAACACCAGCAGAGGCGCCCACAGACCAATGGTGTGATAACCCGGCACCAGCACGATCAGTAGCGTGCCGCTGGCCATGATCGACAGCGTTACGATCAGCCCTTTGCGGCGACCCACGTCGTCGATATAGGCACCCAGAATGATTGCGCCGAGGGGACGCATCAGGAAGCCTGCGCCGAACACGGCGAAGGTCATCATTAATGACGCAAACTCATTAGCGGCCGGGAAGAACGCCGCCGCGATGTAGGTGGCGTAGAAGCCAAACAGAAAGAAGTCGAACTGTTCGAGGAAGTTGCCCGAAGTAACGCGAAATACCGCGCCAATTTTCGAGCTGGCAGCGTCGGGCCGGGAAGGGCTAGTCATGGTTTTGTGTCTCCAGCGTTCTTTTTAAAGTGCTTGTTTCGCTTAAGACTGAGGATAGTGGCTGACACATTTAGAAATGATAAGTGAAAGATTTGGATTTATTGATGCGTTCAAGCTATCAATCGAAAATGCTGAAGCGTTTTGTGTGGCTGTCATTGCAGCGAGGGAGCACCCCACGATGCGCATAGACGCCGCACGCCGCGCTTTCTACACTGCGACCTGTCTTGGGGAAAGGGCAGGCGCCGATGAATCGCAATGAATTACGCAAGGCCGACATCAATCTGATGGTGGTCTTCGAAGCACTGATGCTGGAGCGCAATGTGACGCGGGTGGCCGAGAAGCTGTTTCTCGGCCAGCCGACCATCAGTTCGGCCCTCAACCGCCTGCGTACCTTGTTCAACGACCCGTTGTTCATTCGTGTCGGCCATCGCATGGAGCCCACCGCGCGCGCCGAGGAAATCATTCAGCATTTGTCGCCGGCCCTGGATTCGTTGTCGTCGGCCTTGAGCCTGACCCACGATTTTGATCCGTCCATCAGCACCATGACCTTTCGTATCGGGCTGTCCGATGATGTCGAGTTCGGTCTGTTGCCGCCGCTGCTGCGCGCGTTGCGCCAGGAGGCGCCGCAAGTGGTGTTCGTGGTGCAGCATGTGGATTACTGGCGCATTCCCGACCTGCTCGCGTCCGGCGACATCACCGTAGGCATTACCCAAACCCGTGGCCTGCCGGCGAATGCCAAGCGCAAGTTGCTGCGCCATATCCGCCCGCGACTGCTGCGCGCCGATGCCTCGGACACGCCGCTGACCCTCGATGAATATTGCTCACGACCCCATGTGCTGGTGTCCCACACCGCCAACGTGTCAGGGTTTGCCGATGAGTGGCTGGCCGAGATCGGCCGCAAGCGCCACGTGGTGCTGTCGGTGCCGCAATACAGCGCGTTGCCTGCCTTGCTGGCCGGCACCGACCTGATTGCCAGCCTGCCGGACTACACCGCCGAAGCCATGGCGGTGTCGGGCAATCTGTTTTGTGAGCCGTTTCCGTTCGAGACGCCGACGCTGGATTTGTCCATGGTCTGGCTCAGCCACGTCGACACCGACCCGGCCGAGCGTTGGGTGCGCTCGCGACTGGAGGCATTCATGAGCGATAGAGGCTTGGGCGCCAAGGCCTGACGCGATATATTCAAGAATCTTCCTACAACAAGCTCGGAGCAACCCATGCCACACCTGCACCTGGAATACACCGCCAACCTGACAGACCTGGCCGTCGATAAAACCCTGTTGCGGCTCAACAATGTGCTGATGGCGTCCGGTCAGTTCGGCTCCGAGTTCGATATCAAAAGCCGTGCGGTAAAGCTTGAGAGTTTTCAGGTGGGCACTTCCCTCATTCCGCGTGGCTTTATCGCGGTGAAGCTGTCGCTGCTCAGTGGGCGGTCACCGCAGGTCAAGCAGCAGTTGTCGCAAAGCCTGCTGGCGGCGTTGCAGGATCTCGGCGATTGGCCAGCGGCTTTACAGGTTCAACTGAGCGTCCAGCTGGTGGATATGGACCGTGATTCCTACAGCAAAGCCGCCATCGGCTGACACCCTTGCGCAGGGCTTAGAGTAATCCTTGGTCTGCGCAGACCTTCACCACCTGCTCGCGAAACCAGGTATTGGCACTGTCCTGTTCACTGGTTTCGTTCCACTGCATGTCCAGGGTGAACCCCGGCAACCCGTTGGGCGCCTCGCAATGGCCGAACACCGCCGCTGGCGCCAACAGCTTTTGCACGCGGCGCGGCAGTGTGACGATAAAGTCGGTGCCGGTGATCATCTTCAAGGCGGCGCTGTAGCTGTTGGCCCGGGCAACCACATGACGCTTGTGGGCCTGGCGCGCCAGCCAGCCGTCGATCATGTTGGTGTCGGAGGTCCACGGCGTGGGGAACACGTGGCGTCGTTCGACGAAGGATTGCAGGCTGAATGCCGGCTCCCTGGGCGCCGAGCGTTTATCGAAGACGCACACCAGGTCGTCCTCCAGCAGCATCTGGGTCTTGAAGTCTTTGTGGGCGCGATGAAAGTGCGGGCCGAAGCAGATCACCAGGTCCAGGCGGCCTTCGCGCAGGTCATCGGCGGGGATCTGGGTTTCCAGCTTCTGCACATTGACGATCACCGGCAGGTCAGCACGGTCGAAGCTTTTCAGCAGGCGCGGCAGGATCAACTGTTCGAAGTATTCCGGTGCACAGACGTTGAAGGTCACCGCCTTCTGGGTCGGGTCGAAGGCCTGGCCACCGGCGTGGCACAGGTTGATGCTTTCGAGGATTTTCTGCACATGGCCGTACATGGTGGTGGCCTTGTACGTAGGACGCATGCCCGCCCGGGTGTTGATAAACAGCTCGTCTTCAAAGCTGGTGCGCAACTTCTTCAGGCTGTAGCTCACGGTGGACTGGCTGACGAACAGCGTTTCGGACACCTCGGTAACGCTGCTCTGGTCGTAGACGGCGATAAACACCATCAAGTCCTGCATATCGAGTTTTCTGAGCAAGTTACTGTTTAACATCGGTTTCGTCCGTAAACCCTTTGTACCGAATTCAGTACAAGACAGCGCAAAAGCTTAACGGAACGTACGTGCCAATAGAAAGCTCTGTAGGGCGTTTCTATGTTTGCCGTGGGACAAATAATGTTTGCAACACGACCTCAGCGGATATGGTGCGCGTAGTGCCTTGGGTTGAAGCGCGTGACGATCAGCAGCATCAGTACAACCACCGCTGTCAGCGACCACCAGGCCCATTCGAAACTGCCCAATTGGTCACGAATCATCCCGGCGATCAGCGGCGACAAGCCTGCAATCAGGTAGCCGATGCCCTGCACAAAGGCCGTGAGGCCGCCGGCACGGCGCGGGTTGTCCAGGTGATCGAGGGACAGGATCAGGCTCATGGGGAACAGGCCGCCGATGCCCACGCCGAGCAGGCACGGCCACAGCAAACTCAGGGCTTGCGGGCTGAGAATCAGGCCGCAGAAACCGATGATGATCAGCACCAGCAACACCGCCACCACGCCGCGTTTATCCCGGCGACGGTTGGCGATGGCGGGTGTGATCAGGCCGGAGACCACTTCCATGGCCGTCAGGAAGCCCAGCAGCAGCCCGGCGTTCTGCTCGCTCCAGCCTTGCTCCACGTAGTACGGCGCCAGCCACGCAAGAACACAGGTGTAGGACGCGGTGCCCAAGCCAAAAAAGATCGCCAGCAACCAGGCACGACGGTTGCCAAAAAATGACGCCTGCGGGCCGGAACCGGCCTGGGGCAATGGCGGCATAGTTGAGCGCTGGGCGAGCCAGAACACCAGGGCGAGCAACGCCAGCACGGCCCAGATCGCCAGGCCGATACGCCAGCTGCCGGTGCGCATTTGCACGAAAGGGGAGAACGAAGCCGCCAGCGCCGCGCCGCCCATGATGGCGGTGACGTACAGGCCCATGAACAGTGACACGTTATCGCTGAAGCGCGACTTGATCAGCGCTGGCATCAACGCCTGGATCATTGCAATACCGACCCCCGCTGCAATGGCGCTGACGATCAGCTCCAGCGCCGAATCCAGAAACAGCCGCGACAGCGTCGCCACGCCAATCACCAGCAGCGACAGCACAATGCTGCGGTGCTCGCCGAAACGCCTGGCCAGGCCCATGCCTAGGAACATCGCCAGGCCCATGGCCATGACCGGCAGCATGGTCAACAACGCCGCGCTGCTGAAACTCAACGGCACATCGCCACGAATCGACGACAACAATGGCCCCACGGCCGCCATCGACGGGCGCAGGTTAAGGGCGACCAGCACCACGCTGATCATCAGCCAAACGGCGGTGGTGGGTTTTGCCTGAACGTTTTCCATGGGCCGACCTTGAGTGAACAAGGGCGAATCAGGCCACGCATGGGGGCGGGGGGGCAAATGAGAAAGTCGCAGGGAGTATCTAAAAAATGCATTTCCCACAAACACCGCAAATCGAAATGTGGGAGGGGGCAAGCCCCCGATAGCCGTGTTTCAGTCTAAGCATCTGTAACTGATCCACCGCTATCGGGGCATGGGTATCTACACAACTCTCAAAGGCTTATACATAACGCTGTGGTGAGCGGGCTTGTCCCGCGCTGGGCTGCGCAGCAGCCCCAAAACCAGGCAACTTGGTTTTTCTGAAAAAACGCGGTGGCTTTGATGGGGCTGCTTCGCAGCCCAGCGCGGGACAAGCCCGCTCACCACAGCAGCCGAGTTGCCATAGATTCAGCATCCATGGGAAGTTGTGTAGATACCTATGGCTATCGGGGGCAAGCCCCCTCCCACATGGGTCGAAGCGGTGTCAGTTAGACCGAATCACATGCTTGATCTCCTGGAACGCCGCCAACCCCCACGGCCCCAACTCGCGGCCGATGCTGCTCTGCTTGTAGCCGCCCCACGCGGTCTGCGGGAAGATCACTTGCGGTGCGTTGATCCACACCAGCCCGGCCTGCAAGGCATTCGCCACGCGTTCGGCGGTCCCGGCGTCGGCGCTGACCACACTGGCCACCAGGCCGAAATCGCTGTCGTTGGCCAGGGCAATCGCCTCATCCTCAGTCGCGAAACGTCGTACACACAGCACCGGGCCGAAGATTTCCTCGTTCCATAACGCGCTGTCCAGCGGCACCTCGGTGAACACGGTCGGGCGGATGAAAAAACCTGTCGCCAGATCCGCCGGACGTTCACCGCCGCACAGCAATCGCGCGCCATCCTCGATGCCACGCTGGATATGCGCCTGTACCCGTTGATACTGCGCGCGGTTGATCAGCGCGCCCATTTCCACGTCCTCGGCAAACGGGTCCGCCACGTGAATCCCTTCAGCCCGCACCTGCAGGCGTTGCAGGAATTCATCCGCCAGGCTGTCGGCCACCAGTACGCGACTTGTCGCGGAACACATTTGCCCGGCATTGAAAAATCCACCGCCACACGCCAGTTCTACCGCCAAGTCCAGATCAGCATCCGCCAGCACCAGCAACGAAGATTTTCCGCCCAGTTCCAGGCTGACGCCCTTGATGGTTTCGGCGGCGCGTTGCATCACCTGCACGCCCACTGCATTGCTGCCGGTGAAGGAAATCTTCGCCACGCGACGGTCCGCTGCCAGGGGCGCGCCGACCGCCAGGCCCGTGCCGCAGACCAGGTTGAACACGCCGGCGGGCAGCCCGGAATCGGCGATGATCCGCGCCAATTGCAGCTCCGCCAGCGGCGTGACCTCCGAGGGTTTAAGCACCACGCAGCAGCCGGCGGCGAGGGCGGGGGCGAGTTTCCAGGCGGTGGTTACCATGGGGAAATTCCACGGTACGATCAGCCCCACCACGCCACAGGGTTCACGGCGCAGGCGAGCGCTGAAATCATCGCCGGGCAGCGCCACCGGGCGGTCTTGCCCGGCGTCCAGGTCCTCGGCGACAGCTGCGTAGTACTCGAAGGTGGCAATCACGTCGTCCACATCGATGCCGGCCTCAAACAGCGGCTTGCCGTTGTTGCGCGACTGCAGGTGCATCAACGGTTCGCGCTGTTCGCGCACGCCCTGGGCGATGTTGCGCAACAGGGCACCGCGTTCGTGGCCGGTGGTTTTTGACCACTCGGTAAACGCCCGGCTGGCGGCGTCCACTGCCTGGGTCACGGCAACACTGTCGCCTGCGCTGACCTCGGCCAAGCGGGTTTCGGTCGCCGGGTTGATCACCTCCAGCACGTCATGGCCTGCACGCCATTCGCCGTCGATATACACACCGTTTATGACTGCGTTCATACCGCGACCTCCTTCATCCAAAGCCCCTGGTCGATTTCAATCAGCGTCGGCCCTTGGCGCTCAGCGGCGGCCAGCAGGGCGCTGCGCAAAGATCCGACGCCCTGGATGCGTTCAACCGCGCAACCCAGGGCCTTGGCCACGCCGATAAAGTCCGGCGTGTAGATGTCTACGCCGACCGGCTCGATGGCGCGGTTGAGCATGTATTTCTTGATCTCCTCATAGCCCTGGTTATTCCACAGCAACACGATGATCGGCGTGCGGGCTTCCACCGCGCTGGCCAGCTCCGGCAGGCTGAACTGCAGGCCGCCGTCGCCGATCAGGCACACCACCGGTTGCCCATCGCCGCGCCCCAGCCAGGCGCCGATGGCGGCGGGCAAAGCGTATCCCAAGGTGCCGTAGCCGGTGGAGGAGTTGAACCAGCGGCGCGGGTGGTCGAGGTTGAGGGTCAGGTTGCCGCTGTACACCGGTTGGGTAGAGTCGCCGACCATGACGACGCCGGGCAGTGTCTCCAGGACCGTGTTGAGCAACAGGGTTTGCGCGCGGGTCGCGGCGTCCCAGGTGGGCGTCAGTTCAGCCCACAAACGGGCGACGCGCTCGCCGCCCCAACTGCTGCAGCGCGGCGGTAACGATGTGCTGTCCAACTCGGCGAGCAAGGCTTCGGCGGCGATTTGCGCATCGGCGACCAAGGCAATGTGAGGGGGGTAATTGCGCACGGTCTGGTCGGGATCGATGTCGATGCGCAGCAGCGCGCCGGGAATGTCAAAGCCGCCGGCGAAGGTCACGTCGTAATCGGTTTCCCCAAGCTCCGTGCCGATGGCCAGCACCACGTCGGCTTCGGCGACCAATGCGCGGGTGGCGACCAAAGTCTGTGTCGAGCCGATCAGCAACGGGTGCGCGGCGGGCAGCAGGCCTTTGGCGTTGATGGTCAGCGCCACTGGCGCGCCGAGGGTTTCGGCGAGGCGGGTCAACGCGCAGGCGGCATCGATGGCGCCGCCTCCGGCGAGAATCAGCGGACGCTTGGCGCAGGCCAGTAACTGAGCCATCTGTTTGATCGCCGCAGGTGCGGCACCCGCACGCGCCACGTTGATCGGCTCGCTGCCCAGCAGGGCGTCGGCGTTTTCCACCAGTACATCCAACGGGATCTCGATATGCACCGGGCGCGGCCGACCGGCCTGGAACAGCGCAAACGCCCTTGCCAGCACACCTGGCAACTCCGCCGCCGACATCAAGGTATGGGAGAACGCCGCCACGCCCGCGATCATCGCGCTCTGGTTCGGCAGTTCATGCAACTTGCCGCGCCCGCCGCCCAACTGGCTGCGTGATTGCACGCTGGAAATCACCAGCATCGGGATCGAGTCGGCGTAGGCCTGGCCCATGGCAGTGGTGATGTTGGTCATGCCGGGGCCGGTGATGATGAAACACACGCCGGGCTTGCCGCGGGTACGCGCATAGCCGTCGGCCATGAACCCGGCGCCTTGCTCGTGGCGCGGGGTGACGTGACGGATGCTGGAACGGGCCAGGCCACGATAGAGTTCCACGGTGTGCACGCCGGGGATGCCAAACACCTGGTCCACGCCGTAGCCTTCGAGGAGTTTGACCAACACTTCGCCGCAGGTCGCCATACAGGTCGCTCTTGTTATGGATTCGAGGCGGTATTGGAACGGCTGGCCCATAGCGGCAACAATCGATTAAAAGTCATACTAGCCATGTCCTCACGTCATGGCTGAACCCGATGAAACGCCTTCCACCGCTGCCCGCGCTGCACACCTTCTGGGTCACGGCCCAGTGCTGCAATTTCACCCGCGCAGCCGAGCAACTGCACATTACCCAGGGCGCGGTGAGCCGGCAGATCGCCGGGCTGGAAAGCCACTTGGGTTACACCCTGTTCCAGCGTCAGGCGCGGGGCTTGAGCCTGACCGAAGAGGGGCGCGAATGGTCACTGCGGGCGCAGCAGGTGTTTGGCTTGCTCGGTGACGCCGTGGAGCAGATCGGCAATCGCCGCCAGACCTTGCAGCTCAAGGCGTCCACCTGCGTGATGCGCTGGTTGCTGCCGCGCTTGATGCAGTGGCAAAAGGAGCGTCCGGACGTGCCGGTGGAGCTCACCACCACCGTGGCCTACACCGTGGATTTTCGCCGCGAGCAGTTCGACGCAGCGGTGATCTACGCGCCCGCCGCCGAGCAGTCCGCCGAGGCGCGGCATTTGTTCGACGAGCAACTCACGCCAGTCTGCGCGCCGGGTTTACTGACGGGCTTGCACGCACCGCAGGATTTGCAGCAACAGGTGCTGCTGCATCCCACGCGGGATGAGCGGGATTGGGCGTTATGGTTGAAGGCGGCGAATACCCATGTGAGCAATCTGAGCCAGGGTCATCATTTCGAAACGCTGGACTTGGCAATGACGGTGGCCTCCCAGGGTTCCGGGGTGGCGATTGGCGATAGCGCGTTGATTGGCGAGGATGTGAAGGCGGGGCGGTTGGTCATGCCGTTCGCACTGCGGGTGTCGACGGGGATGGGGTATTACCTGGTGTATCCGCCGGGGACGAAGCCGTCGACCGGGCTTGAAGCGTTAATGGATTGGTTAGTCAGCCAGGCACAATTTCCAGAACACTGAAAGGCAAATGTGGGAGGGGGCTTGCCCCCGATAGCGATGTGTCAGTCAAAGATGCTCCAACTGAACCACCGCTATCGGGGGCAAGCCCCCTCCCACATTTCTTGACCTAGTTGTGTCAGTAACCGACGGTGAAGCGCTGACGCGAATGCTTCGGTGTTTCCACTTCATCAATCATCGCGATGGCATAGTCGGCGAAGCTGATCGCGCTTGTACCTTCGCTGCTCACCAGCAAATCATCCTGGCCCAAGCGGAATTGACCGGTGCGCTCAGTGCCATCGAACAAGGCCGATGGCGACAGGAATGTCCAATCCAGTGCTTGTTCCTTGCGCAGGGTCTCAAGGAACTCAGCACCTGCGCTGGCTTCTGCCTTGTACTCAGCCGGGAAGCCTTCGCTGTCGATCACACGACCGCCGCCGGGCAGCAATAGCGAACCTGCGCCGCCTACCACCAGCAGGCGTTTCACACCCGCCTTCTTCACCGGCCCGATCACGGCACTGGCCGGCAGGGTGGCGAAGTGCGCGGCACTGATCACCACGTCGCTGCCGCTGATGGCCTGTTGCAGTGCATCGGCGTCCAGCGCGTCCACTTGTTTGACGGTGACGTTCGGGCGCGCTGCCAGCTTGTCGGTATTACGCGCGATGGCGATGACGCTGTGCCCACGACGCAACGCTTCTTCCAGCAATTGGCTGCCGGCACGGCCTGTGGCCCCAATGATTGCGATCTTGCTCATGACGTTCTCCAGTACGGTTAAGGTGTGAGAGGTTTCACCACTTCATTTCGCCCTTGGCGACTTTTGCACTCAGCTCCAGGGAGCTTTCGTCGGCCAGGGTGGGGTAACGCGTTTTCATGGCTGCGATGAGGGCGGCGGAGTCTTTGGCCTTGGCCGTTTCTACGTCGAAGGCCTTGATGTAGTCAGCAGTAAATTTGACCGAAGCCAGGGACGGCGTACCCAGGTAGTGACCGGGAATCACGGTGCGCGGTTTCAGGTTTTCGATGCGTTGCAGGGTGGCCAGCCAGTCCTTGTGGGATTGCGCGCCTTGGGTGTCGGCCATCCACAGGTGAATGTTTTCGGCGACCACGACGCCACCGACCACGGCCTTGATCGACGGGATCCATACAAAGCTGCGATCCGGCTGCGGGCCGTCCAGGCCGATCACCTCCAACTGCTTACCTTCCAGCGTCAGGCTGTGGCCTTGCAGCACCTGCGGCACGATGGTTTTAGCCGGTTTGTCGGCGCCCATTTTCGGGCCCCAGAACTCAAGTTTGCCGGCCACGGTGGCGTTGATATGGTCGACCACCGGTTGCGGCGCGAGCACTTTGGCCTCCGGGAACGCAGCCGTCAGGGTGTCGAGGCCGAAGTAGTAATCCGGGTCGCCATGGCTGATGTAGATGGTGGTCAGGTGTTTGCCGCTGGCGCGGATCTTCTGTACCAGTTGCTCGGCTTGGCCTTTGCCGAATTGTGCGTCCACCAGGATCGCGTCTTTGGCGCCGCTGACCAGCACCGAGGTCACCGGGAAAATCGCCGCTTCGCCAGGGTTGTACACATCGAGGGTCAGGTCGGCCGCCGACGCATGGGCGGCAAATGCCAGGGCGGCGGTGGCCAGAGTCAAGCGCTTGAGGGTTGAGAACATCGGACAGCTCCAGCAATCGGTTCAAAGGATGCACAGAGCTTAGTTGCACCAAACGGGACTAAAAATGCGATGCTGGAACATAGTTTGTTTCTGAAATCGGGCAAATCATGGATCGTCTTCAAGCAATGCGCGTGTTTGTCACCGTGGTGGACCTGGGCAGCCAGTCTGCCGCCGCCGACCACCTGGACCTGTCGCGCCCGGTCGTCTCACGTTACCTGGCCGAGCTGGAAGACTGGGTTGGTGCGCGTCTGATGCACCGCACTACGCGCAAACTCAGCCTCACGGCGGCAGGCAGCGAAACCCTGCCGCGCTGCCGACAATTGCTGGAGTTGTGCGGCGACATGCAGGCCGCCGTCAGCGAACCGGATGACGCACCCCGTGGCCTGCTGCGCCTGAGTGTCAGCACCTCGTTCGGCCAGGCGCAATTGGCCGAGGCCATTGCCGAGTACGTCAAGCGCTACCCCTTGGTCACTGTCGACCTGCAGATGCTCGACCGCACGGTGAACCTGGTGGATGAACGCATCGACCTGGCCATCCGCACCAGTAATGACCTGGACCCGAACCTGATCGCACGGCGCCTGACGGTCTGTCGCTCCGTGGTCTGCGCCACCCCGGCGTACCTGCGCGAGCTTCCGGCCCCGCAAAAAGTCGAAGACCTGGCCCGGCACAACTGCCTGACCCACTCGTACTTCGGCAAAAACCTGTGGCATTTCGAGGAGCATGGCGAGCACGTGTCGGTGCCAGTGCACGGCAATATCACGGCCAACGAGGCCAGCACGCTGTTACGCCTGACGCTGGCCGGGGCCGGGGTGGCCATGCTGCCCAGTTACCAGGCCGGCGATCACATCCGCCGTGGCGAACTGGTGCGCCTGCTGCCCCACGCCGAGCCTCGGCAGATGAATATCTACGCGGTCTACGCCTCACGCAAACACATGCCGTCGGCGCTGCGCAGCCTGCTGGATTTCCTGGTATTGAGATTCCCTGAAGAGCCGGCGTGGGACGTCGGTCTGTAAGGCGACATAAGCCTGTTGAATGTCGTCCAATAATGGCAACTCGCCCTGGCTGGCCTATGCTTTAAACAGCACCGTGTGGATCCGTCCAGAGGTCTGTGCCATGAGCATTAAAACCAGAAAATACCTGATGATTGTCACGCTCTGCGCCTTGGCCAGTGCGCTGTACGGGACTGCCGCCTACCGCGTCGAACAGACCCGCATGCAGCCGACCTTTGCGATCAGCTGCCATCAGGACCAATGCGTGCCCCACACCGGCAGTTTCAGCGCGCTCAGGTAGCCGGCGATTCGGCTTTGAGTTGCTCGCGGAACGCCTTGGGTGAGAACCCGACCCGTCGGCGAAACAGCCGAGAGAAGTTGGTCGGGTCGGAGAACCCCAGCACCTCCGACATTTCATTGATGGTCATGCTGGTGTAAGTCAGCAGGCGCTTGGCCTCCAGCAATTGGCGGTCATGCATGATCTGCAACGCAGGCTGCCCACCCAGTTCCCGACATGTCCCATTCAAGTGTGAGACCGAGATACCCAGCTTGTGGGCCAGATCCTCAATCTTCGGGTGTTCCCGATAGTGCTGTTCGACCAATTGGGTAAACCGCCGGAAATACTCGCGGCCCCTTGGCGCGCGCGGATGGCGGCGCTGGATGGCCTGGCGGCTGACCCACACCAGCAGCACGCTGACCAGGGCGTGCATCATCATGTCCCGGGCCGGTTGGTCGTCGGCGTATTCGTCCTGCAGGCGGGCGAACTGGGCGTTGAGGTAGTCACTGTCCTTGCCGGCCGGGTAACTTCCCAAGGTTTGCAAACCGCCCGCCGTCGCACCCAGTTGTGCCTGCAAGTGGCTCACCAGTGGCGCAGAGAGTGTCACCACATACCCTTCGACATCTTCGGCAAAACGAAACCCATGCACGCACAACGGCGGCAATACCTGCAGCGTGGCTTCGTTGAGCGTGGTGCGCTGGCCTTCGATTTCCAGTTGGGCCTGGCCCTTGTGCACATACAGCAGCTGGCACAGATCCGCGTGCCGGTGGGGTTGGATTTCCCACTGGTATTCCCGACTGCGCCGGGAAATGGTTTCGCAGTGCAACAAATCGGGGGTCGGCCATTGCTGGTTTTCCCCGTAAAGCTTGAAGACCGGAATCGCGGTGTCTGTCATGGTTTCAATCCGATACTCAGGACGGTTGTGCGGTAATCGCCCAAATTGGCAAAAAGCGCAGGGTTTGTCGCAGTTTTCACCTTCTTATGCCGTTCACTCAAGTGAAAAATGTCAGCCATAAGATCAATGACAACTCTTTCACTTGATCCGTTCGAGTGGAACTTGCGGGCGATAAAAATAATGAAAACGCTGAAAACCCAAGTCGCCATTATCGGCGCCGGTCCTTCTGGACTGTTGCTCGGCCAGCTGCTGCACAATGCCGGCATCGAGACCCTTATCCTAGAGCGCCAGAGCGCCGATTACGTGCAAGGCCGCATCCGCGCCGGGGTGCTGGAGCAAGGCATGGTCGACCTGCTGCGCCAGGCGGGTGTCAGCCAACGCATGGATGCCGAAGGGCTGGTGCATGACGGCTTTGAGTTGGCGCTGGACGGGCATCTCACCCACATCGATCTCAAGGCCCTGACTGGCGGCCAATCGGTGATGATCTACGGCCAGACCGAAGTCACCCGCGACCTGATGGCCTCCCGTGACGCGGCCGGCGCCGTCACGTTCTACGAAGCACGTGACGTGCAGCCCCATGATCTTAAAACTGATCGACCCTGGCTGACCTTCGAACACCAGGGCGAGGCGTTCCGCCTGGAGTGCGATTACATCGCCGGCTGTGATGGTTTCCACGGCGTGGCGCGCCAGTCGATCCCGGCTGAGTCACTGAAAATCTTTGAACGCGTCTACCCCTTCGGCTGGCTGGGCATCCTCGCCGACACCCCGCCAGTACACGACGAACTGGTGTACGCCAAGCACCCCCGTGGCTTTGCCCTGTGCAGCATGCGCTCGCCGACCCGCAGCCGTTATTACCTGCAAGTGCCTGCCGAAGAACCGTTGGACGAATGGTCGGACGAACGCTTTTGGGATGAATTGAAAACCCGCCTGCCCAGCCGCCTGGCCGAGCAGTTGGTCACCGGCCCATCGATTGAAAAAAGCATCGCGCCGCTGCGCAGTTTTGTGGTGGAACCGATGCAGTACGGGCGCCTGTTCCTGCTCGGGGATGCCGCGCATATCGTTCCGCCCACCGGCGCCAAGGGCCTGAACCTGGCGGCCAGTGATGTGAGCACCTTGTTCCGGATTCTGCTCAAGGTCTATGGCGAGGGGCGCGTGGATTTGCTGGAGCGCTATTCGGCCATTTGCCTGCGCCGGGTGTGGAAGGCCGAGCGGTTTTCGTGGTGGATGACCTCGATGCTGCATCAATTCCCGGAGGCGGACGGCTTCAGCCAGCGCATCGCTCAGAGCGAACTGGAGTACTTCATCCACTCCGAAGCCGGGCGCAAAACCATTGCGGAAAATTACGTCGGGCTTCCTTACGAGGCTATCGAATAGCCTGCTATCGTATTCAGCATTCCCGTGGGCCGTCTTTTCCTACGGGCCTTGCTTGAAGGTTCTGTCGTGACTCAGCTCAATCAGCCTACGCCACCGCTCCCGGCGGTGCGCAGTATCCTCGCCTCGTTGATGATGGCGATCTTCCTCGGCGCCTTGGACCAGACCATCGTCGCCGTGTCCATGCCCGCTATCTCCGCGCAATTTCACGACGTCAACCTGCTGGCCTGGGTGATCTCCGGCTACATGGTGGCAATGACGGTGGCGGTGCCGATCTACGGCAAGCTTGGCGACCTGTACGGGCGCCGGCCGATGATGCTGATCGGCATGGGCTTGTTTACCGTGGCATCGCTGTTCTGTGGCATGGCGCAAAACATGGAGCAACTGGTGCTGGCGCGGGTGCTGCAGGGCATCGGTGCTGGCGGCATGATCTCGGTGAGCCAGGCGATCATCGGCGACATCATCCCGCCCCGTGAGCGTGGGCGCTACCAGGGCTATTTCAGCAGCATGTACGCAGTGGCCAGCGTGGCCGGGCCGGTGTTGGGCGGTTACATGACCGAGTATCTGTCGTGGCGCTGGGTGTTCTTGATCAACCTGCCGCTGGGCGCCGGCGCCTGGTATGTGGCGCATCGCACGCTGGTAGGGCTGCCGGTGCCGCAGCGCAAGCCGATCATCGATTACCTCGGTACCGTCTTGATGATCGTCGGCCTGACCGCCTTGTTGCTGGGTATTACCGAAATCGGCCAGGGCCATCATTGGCGTGACCCTGAGGTGCTGGGCTTGCTGGCCTGCGCGCTGGTGGCGTTGACGCTGTTTGTGTGGCACGAGCGCCGTGCGCGGGAGCCTTTGCTGCCGATGCACCTGTTCGTCAACCGCAGCGCAGTGTTGTGCTGGTGCACGGTGTTTTTCACCAGTTTCCAGGCGATTTCCCTGACGGTGCTGATGCCCCTGCGCTTTCAGACCGTAACCGGAGGCGGTGCCGACAGTGCGGCCTTGCACTTGTTGCCCCTGGCGATTGGCTTGCCGATTGGCGCGTATTCCGCCGGGCGCATGACCTCAGTGACCGGGCGCTATAAACCGATGATTCTCAGTGGCGCACTGTTAAGCCCGCTGGCAATCCTGGGCATGGCCTTCAGTGCGCCCCAGGATGTGCTGCTGACCGGTATGTTCATGCTGCTGTGCGGGATCGCCGCCGGGATGCAATTCCCCACCTCCCTGGTGGGCTCGCAAAACTCGGTGGAACAGCGCGACATCGGCGTCGCCACCAGCACCACCAACCTGTTCCGTTCCCTTGGCGGTGCGGTGGGCGTGGCGTGCATGTCGGCGCTGCTGCTGGCGTTGTTGCAGGATTCGAGCTTCGCGCATCTGGCCAGCGGTGCGCTGGTGGCCGAGGGCAGTTCTGGCAATGTGCTGCTCGACGGTCTGAACGCCGCGCCAGGCCCGGCGCAGGATGCACTGCGCGGGGAGTTGGGGGTGACGTTCAGGCATTTGCTGATGGTCAGTGCGGCGGTGTCGCTGCTGGGGTTGGCGGCAGCGATTGCGATGCCGAATCGGGTGCTGCGCGGGCGGGAAGACAAAGCGAAGTAACTGGCGCGATAGAGATCAACGTGTGGGAGGGAGCAAGCGCCCTCCCACAATTTCAGGCATCCGCGTCCAGATCACGGGCTGTAGTAACCCACCGCAACCATGAAATGCCCGGCCTTGCGCACATAGGCATGCTTGTTCTCGACCTTGTCCGTCACCGGGTTTTTCCAGCGGTACTTGTATTCTCCCTGATCCTGCTCCGCCATCAGCTTGAGGATCGGCTCCCCCACCGGTCTGCCGTCCGGGTCCTTGATCTTGCTGAAGTCGGTGTTGATCAGCCGCAGGGTGGTGCCGTGGGCCACGTAGCGTTGGGTGTCCAGGTCGACCACGAACACATAGAGATCATCCTGCAGGAAGCCGCCCTGCAATGAGTTGATGGCCTTGAGCGTACCGGCTTCATCCTTGAGCAACGCGTTAACCGCTTTGTTGCGCAAGGCCCGGGCCTGTTACGGGGTCGCCCGTGGCAGGTAATAGCCCACGGCCAGGATGCGTTCACCCACCCGCTGATAAAACACGTGCTTGTGCTCGACCTTGCCGTCGTTCCAGTTCTGCCAGCGATAATCCGCCTGCTGGATGCCCTGGCCTTGCGGTGTCTTGAGCGCGGTCTTGAACGACTCGCGCAAGTCCGGCCCCAGTACCTCGTTGACGTCCCGGCCGATCAACGCGGAGGAGGGACCGCCGCTGGCCAGCAGTACGCCCTGGGTATCGATCACGAACACGTAACGGTCCTGGTCGATAAATTCCCCTTGGCGGCTGAACGCGGCAAAGGCCTTGTCGCCATTGCTCTGGTAGTAGACCAGGGCTTTTTCCAGCAGGGCCTTGGCCGCCTGCGCGTCCTCATCCTGAGTTGTGGCGGCGTGCACTTGGCTGAAACACAACAGCAGCAGCCAGGTGACGCGGAGCATTCCCTTCATGGTCCGTCCTCGTTTTTATTGATGTGACAAGAGCGTAGACGGCCTTGGCTAGGGCGCTGCCAACCATTGGTCGACAATGCCTTGGTACACACCGGTCGCGACGCTCAGGTGCAACCACTGGTCGACATAGCTTTTCCAGGCCACGTCATCGCGGGGCAGCAAAAAGGCTTTTTCGCTGTACTGCATCTGCCGCTCAGGATTGACTGCACACAGGCCGGGCTTTTGCTTCTGCTGGTAACGGGCTTCGCTGGCATCGGTGATCATGACGTCTGCCTTGCCAGCGAGCAGTTCGTCGAAGATGGTCACGTTGTCGTGCAGGCGGATCTGCGCCTGGCCCAGGTGGGCACGGGCAAACACTTCATTGGTGCCGCCTGCCGGTTCGATCACCCGTACCTGGGGCTGGTTGATCTGCTCGACAGTCTGGTAGCGCTGCACATCGGCGCAGCGCACCAGCGGAATCTTGCCGTCGACGCCAAGGGACTGGCTGAAGAAGGCTTTTTTCTGACGCTCCAGGGACACCGAAATCCCCCCGACGGCGATATCGCAGCGTTGCGCGAGGAAGTCCGGCATCAGGGTTTTCCAGGTGGTGGGCACCCAGGTGATCTTCGCGTTGAGGCTCTTGGCCAGGGACTCGGCCATGGCAATGTCGATGCCTTCATAGGTGCCATCAGCGCGCAGCTTGGTGTAGGGCGTGTAGTCGCCGGTGGTGCATACGCTGAGGGTGCCGCGCTGGAGCACCTCGTCGAGGCGTGACGGGGCAGTGTCGGCCAGGGCGCTGGTGGCCAGGCTCGCCAGTACACACAGGGCTAAGGGTGCTTTCATGCGGTCGAGTCCTTGGGGCAGGGTGGGGGCAGCCATTATTTCCAGCGCGGGGCAGGGTGGCAAGGCGTGGCGAATGTTTAGCCGGCGCGTAACCAAACTCCGTCATCCCTGAATTTACGCGCCTATCCCGGCGTGTGAGGCTGCGGGCATCTCCATCACCGTGATGCGCCCATGGACGGTTCCGCCGCCACTCACCTCGCGACACTGCCGTCCATACTGGCATTCTGGGCGCTGTTCCATTGTCGGCATGCGCGCCCGCCGGATGCCTTTCTCCTACGTTGATTTACCCCATGGATGACGCGCCTGTGTGCGCATCTGCCTGAAGCAAACGTATGAGAAACCCTATGCGCGATTTCGCCAGCCTGCACGAAGCCCACTCTTTCCTTGAGCAGCACCCGGACATCGAGATGTTCGAGCTGTTTATCCTCGACAACAACGGCGTACCGCGTGGCAAGTTGCTGCACCGCGATGAACTGCTGGCGGTGTATGAAAGCGGCCGGCCATTGCCCAGCACCATCCTCGGCCTGACCATCAATGGCGATGACGTGGAGAACTCCGGCCTGGTGTGGGAGGTGGGTGATATCGACTGCCGCGCCTACCCCATCAGCGGCAGTTTGCAGCGCATGCCGTGGCGGCTGATCCCCACCGCAGCGGTGCAAGTCAGCATGCACCCCACCGAAGGCCTACCCGCCACCGTGGCCGACCCCCGGCATGTGCTGGCCAGGGTCATCGACGGGCTCAACGCCGATGGCTATTACCCGGTGATGGCGGCCGAGCTGGAGTTCTACCTGCTCGACCAGAAGCCCGACAGCCACGGCCGCCCGCAACCAGCGCGGGATAGGGATGGCGGTCGCCCGCGTTCGACCCAGGTCTACGGCCTGCGCGAACTGGAGCAGATCGAGCCCTTCCTCGCCGACCTCTACAGCGCCTGCAAGCTGCAAGGCATCCCGGCGCGCACGGCCATCTCCGAATACGCTCCCGGCCAAGTGGAAATCACCCTGGAACACCGCGCCGACGCGCTGCAAGCCATGGACGAAGCAGTGCGCTACAAGCGCCTGGTCAAGGGCGTGGCGCACAAGCACGGGATGACGGCGTGCTTCATGGCCAAACCGTTCGACGATCTGGCAGGCACCGGCATGCACATGCACGTCAGCCTGGCGGATGCCCAAGGCCATAACCTGTTCGCCAGCGAGGCGGCCGACGGCACGCCGCTGCTGCGTCAGGCCGTGG
The DNA here is from genome assembly GCF_023701505.1 of Pseudomonas sp. SR18. NCBI lineage: Bacteria > Pseudomonadati > Pseudomonadota > Gammaproteobacteria > Pseudomonadales > Pseudomonadaceae > Pseudomonas > Pseudomonas sp. SR18. The sequence goes on from NZ_JAMQAU010000005.1 coordinate 47,825, forward strand.
GCGGGATGCTCGGCACCTTGCTCGATTCCCTGCTGATGTTCTGCCCCAACGCCAATTCCTATCGCCGCTTCCAAACCAACAGCTACGCGCCCCTGGCCGTCACCTGGGGCGTGGACAACCGCACCGTCAGCCTGCGCGTGCCCGGTGGCCCGGCACATTCGCGGCATATCGAACACCGCATCTGCGGCGCCGACGCCAACCCTTATCTGGCCGCTGCCGCGATCCTGGCCGGCATTCACCGAGGGATCCGCGAACAGCGCGACCCCGGCGCGCCGGTGGAAGGCAACGGCTACGCCCAGGCCACGGAGTTTCTGCCCACCGATTGGCTCACCACCTTGCGTGCGCTGGAAGGCTCAAGCTGGGCCAGAGAAGCGTTTGGCAGTGAATTCCTCGGTGTGTACCTGGCGGTAAAACGCGCTGAGTATCGCCAGTTCATGGGCGAGGTGGGCGAGCAGGATTGGCGTTGGTACCTGCATCAGGCCTGAGTGGATGAAGGGGAGTGGACGCTTCGACCTTTTTTTCACGTTGCGCTGGTTAAGCTGCGAATCAAGGTCGTTCACCCCTGTTTAACCCCAATGAGCCCGTGATGTCGCCACAACCACCATCCTCCATCGAGATCGAATACGCCGAGCGCTGCGGCCTTGAACATGCCAAGGTCTGCGCAGACACGCGCCCACCGGGACTGCGTCGGCGGCTGGCGTCGTGGCGTGACGAGTGGCTGGTGCGCCAGGCGCTCAAGGTTGCCGGCGAACCGGGGTTGATCCTTGACCTGGCCTGCGGTTCAGGGCGTTTCTGGCCGGTGTTGGCCGAACACATCAACCGGGTGATCCTCGCCTCGGACAATTCCCAGGACATGCTCGACCACGCGTGCACCCACCACCCGGCGGCGTTGCTCAAGCGGGTCAAGACCTTTCAGGGTTCGGCGTTTTCCATCGGTTTGTCGGAGAACGCGGTGGACTGCATCTTCTGTTTGGAGTTGTTTCGCCATGTGCCCAACAGCGAGGGACGCCTGGCGTTGCTGGGCGAGTTTCACCGCGTGAGCCGCGATACGGTGATTGTCTCGGTCAATTCACGCACTGCGGTAGACGACGAGTTTCGCCAGGCCGGCTTCAAAGTCCTGAACCAGCAGGAATTCATGCCAGGCTCAAACCTGTGGCGGGTCTATGTGCTGCGTAAGAAAGGATAACTCCGTCCCGTAGGGCTATTCTTCATCTCCTGTCTGAGTTTTCATGGTTGCCAGTGCACTGCGGATGCTCGCTAGCCCCTTTCGCGATATATACTGCGCGCCATTCTTCAAGGGAGAGCCGTGTGGCCATCGATATTCACTGGATCTGCGACAACGATAGCCTCGGCCAGCATTGCGCCGAATGGCAGCAGTTGCCATTCGTCGCCCTCGACACCGAATTCATGCGGGTCGACACCTTTTATCCCATTGCCGGGCTGATCCAGATCGGTGATGGCGTACGCGCTTACCTGATCGATCCCCTGACCATCGACAACTGGCAACCCTTGGCCGACCTGCTGGAAAACCCGGCGGTGATCAAGGTGGTGCACGCCTGCAGCGAAGACCTCGAAGTCCTGCTGCGCCTGACCGGCAGCCTGCCGGTGCCGTTGTTCGACACCCAATTGGCAGCCGCGTACCTGAATCTCGGTTTCTCCATGGGCTACTCGCGACTGGTCCACGCCGTGCTCGACATCGATCTGCCCAAGGGCGAGACCCGCTCGGACTGGCTGCAGCGACCATTGTCCGAGACCCAGGTCAGCTATGCCGCCGAAGACGCGGTGCACTTGGCCGAGGTCTACATTCGCCTGCGTCCGCAGCTGTCGGACGATAAATACGCCTGGGTGCTGGAGGACGGCGCCGAACTGGTGGCCAACCTGCGCCGCGAAGTCGACCCGTACGAGGTGTACCGCGACGCCAAGCTGGCGTGGAAACTGTCTCGCGCCCAACTCGCCGTGCTGCGTGAACTGTGCGCCTGGCGCGAACAGCAAGCCCGCGCCCGTGACTTGCCGCGCAACCGCATCGTTCGCGAGCACTCGTTGTGGCCCCTGGCCAAATCCCAGCCGGATAACCTCGCGGCCCTGGGCAAGATCGAAGACATGCACCCGCGCACCGTGCGTCAGGATGGCCAGTTCCTGCTGGACCTGATCAAACGTGCCGGCAGTGTGTCCATGGACCAATGGCCGCCGGCCGTGGCGGAACCGCTGCCGGTGGACGCCGCCAACCTGATCAAGCAACTGCGTGCCCTGGGCCAGACGTTCGCCGAACGCCTGGAGATGGCGCCGGAACTGATGCTGCGCAAGAAAACCCTCGAAGCCCTGGTTAAAAGCGGCTACCCCGATGGGCCTTATAAATTGCCAGACTCGCTGCGTGGCTGGCGCCGCGAGTTGATGGGCCAGGCGCTGCTCGACAGCCTGGCCACTGCCGGAGAACAGCCTTGAAACGTATTTGCTCCATCTACCGCAGCCTGAAAAAAGACGGCATGTACCTCTACGTGCTCAAGAGCGATGCCCTTGAGCGTGTGCCGGAACCGTTGATGGCCGCCTTCGGCAAGGCCCATCTGGCGTTCGAGATGATCCTGACGCCGGAGCGCAAGCTGTCGCGCGAAGACATCCTGGTGGTCCTGGAAAACCTCGACAAACAGGGCTACCACCTGCAAATGCCGCCGGCCGAGGACGAGTACATCGAACACTTGCCCGAAGAGCTGCTGCGCCGCAACGACCCGATGTAATCGGTCAGTGCCTGCTTCAGGGCACAGGTTTCAATGGAATCGTATTAGTGGGCGGTGGCCGTAAGGATGCGGGCGGCCGTCTGCATTGTTTTTGAAAGGTTTGAACCATGCGTGTTCTGATTGCTGAACAGGATCACCCGCTCTACGCCCAACTGCTCAACGATGTGGCGCCGGACCTTGAGGTGCTCACCAGTGGCGACTCGGCCGAACTGTCACGCCTGGCCGCCGATTGCCCGGTCTGGCTGGGCCAGCCGGACCTGCTGGCGACATTGCTGCGCCAAGGCCACCAACCCCAATGGCTGCAATCGACCTGGGCCGGTATCACGCCCCTGCTGGCCGAAGGCTTGCCCCGCGACTACCGCCTGACGCGCGCCGTCGGCATTTATGGCCAGGTCATGGCTGAGTTTGTCCTCACGTATATGCTCGGCCATGAGCGCGAAGTGCTGGCGCGGCTGGTCAGCCAGGTCGAACGCAAGTGGGACAGCCGCACCGGCCAGAGCCTGGCGGGGCGCAAGGCATTGATCGTGGGCACCGGCGATATTGGCCAGAGTGTGGCCGAGTTCCTGGTGCCGTTTGGCGTCAAGCTGTATGGCATTGCCAGTACTGAGCGTGAGCAAGCGCCGTTTATCGAAGTGGCCGGGCTTGATCAGCTCGGGCGTCTGGTGGGCGAAGTGGACTACGTGATCAACCTGCTGCCCAACACGCCGAACACCCACGATCTGTACGACGCGGCGCTGTTCAAACAATTCAAACCGACCGGCTTGTTCATCAATGTCGGGCGCGGTGTGGCGGTGGTGGATGCTGATCTGGTCGAAGCTCTGAAAGAAGGGCACCTGGCCGGCGCCGTGATCGACGTGTGCCGCCAGGAACCGCTGCCACAGCGCCATCCGTTCTGGACCGCCTGGGGTTTGCTGTTGACCGGGCACAGCTCTGCGCCGACGTCGCCGCCGATGATGGTGGAGTTGTTTCTGGAGAACCTGCGGGCCTATAAGGCCAATGAAGCGCTGCGCGGAACCGTGGATTTCGAGCGGGGTTACTGAACTGTGGGAGCGGGCTTGGCCCCTCCCACAGTGGCAAAGCGTCCGTCTTAAAGGCTGAAGTCACCTTCCGATACCAGCTCGCTCAGCGGCTTGCGCGGGCTTGGCGCTTCACGACCTTGCAGATACTCCGGCAGGGTCGACTTGTCTCCCAGCTTGCCAACGGCCACGGCCGCATGCAGTGCATAGCCTTCTGGAATCTTCAGTTCCTTGCGGGTCAGCTCCTGGTCGAAACCGGCCATGCCGTGGGTGTGCCAGCCGCTGAGGCTGGCTTGCAGCGCCAGGTGGCCCCAGGCCGAGCCCGTGTCGAAGGTGTGCCACAGCGCCGGGGTTTCTTCGGTGGCGCCGGGGGCGACGAAGTCGGTTTTCGAGGCGATGATCACCAGGGCCGAGGCATGCTGCGCCCAACCGCGGTTGAACTCGTTGAGCAGACCCAGGAAACGTTCCCAGTCCGGCGTGTCACGGCGCGCGTAGAGAAACCGCCACGGCTGCGAGTTGTAGGCCGACGGTGCCCAACGGGCGGCTTCGAAGAAACTCAGCAGGGTCTCTTGCGAGATGCTCTCGCCGGTAAAGGCGCGGGGCGACCAGCGGTCGGTGAACTGGGTGTGGATCGGATGGTCGGCAACACGTGTCATGAGCGGTTCCTGATCGTCAATTCGGCGCTCAAAGCTACTGCGCGCCCGCTAGACTGACAAGTGTTGTTACACCGCCAGTCGTAAGCGCTTGGTTCCAAGGGGCTTGGGCACTAGACTGGCGGCCTTTTCACCTACCGATACTGATGTTGAGCCATGGCCGCCAAAGTCGAACCTTTCTGGATACGCAAAACCCTCGAACACCTCGACCAGGAGGAGTGGGAATCGTTGTGCGACGGCTGTGGCCTGTGCTGCCTGCAAAAGCTTGAGGACGAAGACGACAACAGCGTCTACTACACGCGCATCGCCTGCAAACTGCTCGACCTCAAGACCTGCCAGTGCACCGATTACCCCAACCGCCGCGCCTCGGTGCCCGACTGCATCCAGCTCACCCCAGGCCAGGCCGACCAGTTCAAATGGCTGCCGCCCACCTGTGGCTACCGCCTGGTCAGCGAGCGCAAGGACTTGCCGCTGTGGCACCACCTGGTCTGCGGCGACCGCGACGCCGTGCACCACGAACGCATTTCCCAGTCCGGGCGCATGCTCAGCGAAGGCAGCGTGCCCGAAGACGACTGGGAGGATTACCTGATCTTCCGCGCAGGCTGAAAAAGGAGTGTGTATGAAGGTGGCAACCCAGCTGGCGGCAAGCCTGGTGCTGCTGGCGCTGAGCGTGCCTGCGTGGTGCGCCAGGAAAGTCGACCTGGATTATCACGTCAAACTGCTGCCCCAGAGCGATCAGGCTGAAGTGCGCCTTAGCCTGTCACAAGGCTCGGCGGTACGCAGCCTCGACTTCGACCTGGGCCGTACCGGCAGTTACAGCGACTTCAAGGCCGACGGCCAGTGGCAGGTCAGCGGCGAGCGTGGCGTGTGGCAACCCAGCGCCGACAAGGCCAGCCTGACCTACCGCGTGCACCTCACCCAAGCGCGCAAGCCGGGCAGCTATGAAGCGCGCATGACCCCGAGTTGGGCGCTGTTTCGCGGCGAAGACCTGGTGCCGACCGCGCGGCTCGACCAGCAGGATGGCGTCGAGTTGGTCTCGCGCCTGGTGTTCGAACTGCCGGCGGGCTGGAAAAGCGTCGAAACCGCCTGGCCGCGTATCGGCAAGCACAAATTCCGCATCGACAACGTTTCCCGCCTGTTCGACCGGCCCACCGGCTGGATGCTCGCCGGCACCTTGGGCAGCCGCCGCGTGCGCCTGGGCGAAACCGAAGTCACCGTAGCGTCGCCCAAGGGCCAGGCCATGCGCCGCATGGATGTGCTGACGTTGCTGACCTTTGTCTGGCCGCAGGTCGAGGCTGCGTTCCCGCGTCATCCGGCGAAGCTGTTGGTGGTGGGCGCCAGCGACCCGATGCGCCGGGGCGTGTTCTCGGCCCATGACTCGATCTACCTCAACAGCCGCACGCCGCTGGTCAGCGAAAACGGCAGCAGCCCGTTGATTCGTGAAGTGGTGCAGGCGATTGCACGCTTCAACGATCACGACACCAGTGACTGGATCAGCGAAGGGTTTGGCGAGTATTACGCCATCGAACTGCTGCGCCGTGCCGGCGGGATCACTGATGAGCGATATCAGGCAATACAGGTGCGCCTGAGCAAGGAAGGCAAGGACGTCACGACGTTACGTGGCGAGCACGTCAGCGGCGCAACCGTGGCGCGCGCAGTGGTGGTATTGCAGGAGCTGGACCGCGAGATTCGCGTGAAAACCCATAACAAGCGCTCGCTCGACGACCTTGCGCAGGCAGTGATGCGGGCCAATAGCATTACGACGAAAGAGTTTGTGCAACTGGCCGAAAGCATCATTGGCGAGTCGTCGGTGATGCTGGACAGCAAGTTACTGCGCTGAAGTCCCCGTCATGCACGAAACAAAATGTGGGAGGGGACTTGCCGCCTCCCACATTTGAATCTAACCAGTGGTTTTAACGGCCTTCTCAGCCGCCACTTCAGCTTTGGTCTTCAGGTTCTTCAGCTCTGCCCCGGCACGCTCGACCTTGGTGCGCAGGCTGTTCATTTCCTGACGACCCTGTTCCAGCTTGTCCTTGAGCGAGCTGTGCCCGGTAAAACCACGGGCCAGTGCCACACCGCCGATCGCCACCTGAATCAAACCGAAAATCCCGCCACGGCGCAGGCCTTTGCCCACCATCATCACGCCACCGGCCACCGAGCCGATGCGCTCCCAGCCGTGCACGTTTTGCGTGGGCTGAGTCTGGAACGGCGTGTGTTCGATGATAGGTCGCACGTTTTTGCTGTCGCTCATGATCTGTCTCCAACAAGGGCAAGTGTAAGTAGCTGACTGCTGGCGGGCGTCGGATGTTCCCAAAAAATCAGTACTTGGGGCCCGAACGGGTGTTGTTGCCCTTGGCCAGGCGGTCATAAAGCACCACGTTGACCGTCGCGGCGAGGTTCATGCAGCCGGTGGTCGGGATGTAGACCACGTCTTCGCACCAGTCACGAATCTCTTTATCCAGCGAACCGTCTTCCGGGCCGAAGATATACAGGGCGCGGTCGGGGTGGGTGTACTCGGGCAGCGGGCGGGCGCCTTCCACCAGTTCCACGGCGACCGGGATGCAGCCCAGGGGCAGGATTTTTTTCAGGTCATCGATGCCGATCAGCGGAATGTCGTGATGGACCTTCTTGGTGTCGGTAATGAAGTCCCGGGCGCGCTCGTAACGCACGCCGGTGTAGAACACCGAGGCCACGCCGTAGCAGCCGGCGGCACGCATGACCGAGCCGACGTTTTCGGGGGATTTGGGGTTATACAGGCCGATGCAGCTGTAGCGTTTATTGCCCACGGGAGTGCCTTTAAAAAGGCAGCATTATAGCGGCAAGCTACGAGCTGCAAGTTAAAAGCAGGGCGGCTTTTTCTTGCAGCTCCCAACTTACAGCTTTCAGTCGTCCTTCTTCATCAACCCCGCCAACGCCGCAAACGGGTTGTGCGTCGCCTTGGCAATCGTCGGGCTGCTGGTGGAGCCTTCGCCGAAGTACTGCTGGTCGGTGTAGCGCGAGTGTTCGTTGTCGTGGCAATACAGGCACAGCAACTCCCAGTTGGAGCCGTCCTGGGGGTTGTCATCATGATTGTGGTTACGGTGGTGTACGGTGAGTTCGCTCAGGCGCTTGCCGGCGAATTCACGGGCGCAGCGGCCGCACACGTGGGGGTACATTTTGAGGGCTTTGTCGCGGTAGCCCATTTCCCGGTCGCGCTGGGCATCGGCCAGGATGCGGTCCAGCTTGGCAGTGTGGGAGGGCGGGTTGGTCGAGCTCATGATGGCTCCTGGCTATTTGGTGGGTCACGGATAGCGTTGATTCTAGCCGTCGGCGGGCGTTTGTAGTATCGGTTCATTCATTTCACAAGGATCTGAAACCTATGCGTTGGCACACATGGACAGTTGCACTGCTCTTCGGCGCCCTGGCGGCTCACGCCCAGGCGTTCTCCACACCTCAGCCGGGCCAGGTGATCGAGGTCGCCCTCGAACAGTTGCACCCGACCCAGGCCGTAGTGGGCTTAGATCAGATCTATTACAGCCTCGGGTTGTTTGCCGACAAACCTACCAAAGCCTTCGATGAATACTGCGAGACCAACGGTCAGGGCGAGGCCGACAAGGTGCCCAAGAACGCCAAGCTGCTCCAGCCCACCAGCTTCACCTGCAAAGACCCGGTAGGCACCCACCCCGACGATATGAAAACCGTGGTGGTCGGCCCCGGCGGCCAGTTGTACCTGACCGATGGTCATCATAGCTTCACCACCCTGTGGGAAACGCCGGGGGCCGGCCCTCGATTGAAAATGTGGGTGAGGGTGACCGACGATTTCAGCAGCAGCCCAGACCTTGCGACCTTCTGGCTGCGCATGGAAGCGGCCCGCAAGGTCTGGCTCAAGGACAATCAGGGCCAGACCCTGCCGCCTGCGCAACTGCCGGCCCACCTGGGGTTCAAGAACCTGCAGGACGACACCTTTCGCAGCCTGGTGTATTTCACCCGCAAGGCTGCCTACGGCAAGCCGGACGTGGGGAAGGTCGCACCGGAATTTCTGGAGTTCTATTGGGGCAACTGGCTGCGCACGCAGATTGATCTGGGCCAGTACGACCTGAATAAAAAAGGCGGCTACAAGGCCGCTATCGAAGCGGTGGCCAAGCGCATGGTCAGCCTGGCGCCCGGCTCACAGGTCGGGGACAGCGGTTTCACTGCGCAGCAACTGGGCGGCATGAGCAAACTGGATCGCGATGAGCTGGAAAAGACCTTCGATAAAAAAGTGCCGTATGTCATCGACTACCGCAAATCCCACAACTGACCAGGGATCAAAAATGTGGGAGGGGGCAAGTCGAATCGTCGCACCGTCCCTCCCACATTAGATTTACGCTGTCGGGGACGCATGCTCAGCCCTTGAGCTTTTCCGCAATCCAGATGGTGTGACGCGTGCCCTTGTTGCCATGGGCAAACACCTGCACTTCCTCGGCCTTGAAACCGGCCTTGCGCAGTTTGTCGCTGAACAGTTTGTCGGCGCTTGCCGACCACACCGCCAGCACGCCCTTGGGCCGCAAGGCCTTGGCGCAGGCTGCGAGGCCGCCGGCGGAGTAGAGCCAGCTGTTGGCTTTTTGCGTCAGGCCTTCGGGGCCGTTGTCCACATCCAGCATGATCGCGTCAAAGCCCTGGGGCTCGGCTTGCAGCACCTTGGCCACGTCTTCCATACGGATCACGGTGCGCGGGTCCAGCAGTGGACGGCCGGACTTTTCCCCCAGCGGCCCACGGTTCCATTCCACGACGCCCGGCACCAGTTCGGCCACGACCACTTCGGCGGTTTTGCCCAGATGCTTGAGCGCCGAGGCCAGGGTAAAGCCCATGCCCAGACCACCAATCAACACCCGAGACCCCGGACGACCGGCAACCTTGCGGCAGGGGATCTCAGCCAGGGCATCTTCGGAGCCGTGCATGCGCGTGTTCATCAACTGGCCGCCGTCACCGCCCTGGATCTTGATGACAAAATCCTCGCCGTATTCGAACAGGCACAAGGCACCGCCGTTGTCGGGGATCGGGGTGGTGTCCAGCAGAACGAAACGTTTCATGGAAATCTCATTGGGAAGGGCATTCTTGCGCGGTTGGGAGTAGCCTTACGACATTCCGGTCAGGCCATGGAGCCATCGATGAAGTGCAGCATTCTAACGGTCATTGTGTTGAGCGCGCTCGCATTGGGTGCGGCGCAGGCTCAGGAGTTGCAAACCGTACCGATCGCGCCCGCGCCAACCCCAGGTGCGCCGGGCACGCCGACGCCGACGCTGTATCCCCAGGTCAGCCCGCCAGCGCTGCCCAAGACCAACGGCTCGCCGCCCTTGGCGCCCATCGTGCTGCCGACGCCACCGAAGGACCAGACGGTGCCCGGTCTGCAGCAGAACGACAGCAAACCGAAAACCCCCGGCGGTTAAAACGGTTGGGACAGTAACTGCCCATCCGCCATGCGCAGGCGCTTGGACAAGGCAATCGCAATCGCCCGGATGATCTTGGCGGCCACCCGTGGTGTTTCGTTGAGCATTTTTTCCAGGGAGTCCTTGCCCAGGTTCAACAACACGCAGTCGCTGGCCGCCACGCAACTGGCGGAGCGCCGCTCGCCGTCAAGTACCGCCATCTCACCAAAGGCCCGACCACTGCGCAGGGTGGCGATGGTCAGGCGCTGGCCGTCGTGATTGGTTTTCTGCACCGCCACCTGGCCGCTGTGGATGATGCACATAAAGGTGCCGGCATCGCCTTCGAGGAAAATCGCTTCGTCCTGGGCAATGCTGCTGATATTGAAGTAGCCGGCGGCGACGTGAAAATCCTCCGGCAGCAGAGGGTCGAACAGGCCGCAGTCCATGAGCATGTCGCGGATTTCATCGTTCAGTAAAGTCGGTTGTGGCATGACTGGTCCATCAATCGGTAAGCGGTCCTGTGTTCAGACAGAACCGCCGCACTAAGTTCCTAAATTAACCCCAGCGCCTTGAACACAAATGCATATTCGAGCGCTACGTCACGTAATCCCTGGTAACGACCGCTCATCCCACCATGGCCGGCGCCCAGTTCGGTCTTGAGCAACAGCAGGTTGTTGTCGGTTTTGGTGTCACGCAGCCTGGCCACCCACTTGGCGGCTTCCCAGTACTGCACGCGGCTGTCGTTGTAGCCGGCGATCACCAGCAGATGCGGGTAGGCCTGGGCCTGGACATTTTCGTAAGGCGCGTAGGCCTTGATGCGCTCATACACCTCGGGCTCGTCGGGGTTGCCCCACTCGTCGTACTCGGTGATGGTCAGCGGCAGCTCCGGGTCGAGCATGGTGTTGAGCACATCGACGAACGGCACTTCGGCAATCGCCGCCTGGAACAACTCCGGACGCTGGTTGAGCACCGCGCCGATCAACAGGCCGCCGGCACTGCCGCCGCTGATGGCCAGTTGCTTGGCGGTGGTCAAGCCTTGGGCGATCAGGTGTTCGGCGCAGGCGATAAAGTCGCTGAAGGTGTTCTGCTTGTGTTCCTGCTTGCCGTTGCGGTACCAGGCTTCACCCAGCTCGCCGCCGCCACGCACGTGGGCAATCGCAAACGCGACGCCACGGTCGAGCAGACTGAGGCGCGCGTGGGAAAACCACGGGTCGAGGCTTTGGCCGTAGGCGCCGTAGCCATACAGGTAAAGCGGCGTGGTTTTGCCGAGCTGGTCGCGCTTGACCACCAGGCTGATCGGCACCTGGGTGCCATCGGCAGAGGTGGCCCACAAGCGCTGGCTCACGTAATCGTCGGCATTGAACACGCCGAGCACCGGGGTTTCCTTGAGCACCTGCTGCGCGCCGCTGGCCAGTTCCAGCTGACGCACCTGGGCCGGGCGATTGAGGGCCTCATACCGCAGGCGAATTTTGTCGCTGACGAATTCCAGGCTGTTCTGTACGTAGAGGCTGTAGGCGGCGTCGGGCAATTCCACGCGATACGCGGGCAGGCCCTGCGGGTGCACTTCGATCACCGGCAGGCCACCGATGCGCAGGCTCAGGGTCATGGCGCCGGTATTGAGGCTCACACCGTCGAGCATCACGTCATCGCTGTGGGGGATCAGGTTTTGCCACTCACCCTCGGTGGGCACATCGCCAATGTCGGTTGCAACGAACAGCGCATAGTTGATGCCATCCCGGTTGCTGCGGATAAACCAGGTCCACGCGCCATTCAGTTGGCCGTGGTCGACGTCGTATTCGTGGTCCTTGACCCGAGGCGCCAGGCAGGTGAAGGCCAGGTGCGGCTGGTCGGCGTCCAGCGCCCAGACTTCGCTGGTGGTCTTGCTACCCAGGGCCAGCAGCAACTGGCGCTCGGAGCTGGAACGGTAGCAATGCAGGAAGAAACGCCCGTCGGGCTCGTGGAACACTTCCTGCGCTGCCGTACCGTCCAGGCGATAGCGATACAGTTTGTGCGGACGGTGGGTGTCGTCCAGTTCGCCGAAGAACAGGGTCAGGCTGTCGTTGGCCCAGGTCATGCTGCCGTCGCAGTCCTGGAACTCCAGTTCGCTGACCTTGCCCGTCGCCAATTCCTTCACGAACAGGGTGTAGATCTCATCGCCACTGGTGTCCAGGCTGTAGGCCAGGCGCTGGTGGTCGGGGCTGATGCTGAACGCGCCGAGGGAGAAAAAGCCGCCATTGGCCAGTTCGTTCGGGTCCAGCAACAGCTCTTCGCTGCTGTCGTCGACCTGGTTGCTGTCATCGGCCGGACGGCGGCAGCGGTAGTGCCGGGCGTACTCGTCACCGGCGGTGGTGCGGGTGTAATAGAGGTACGGGCCCCACGGGGAGGGCAGCGACAGGTCGGTTTCGAGGATGCGGCCCTTGATCTCTTCAAACAGGCTTTCGCGCAAGTCTGCCTGATCGGCGAGCTGGGCTTCCTGCCAGGTATTTTCGGCCTTGAGGTAATCGAGTACTTCAGTGCTGTCGCGTTCTTGCAGCCAGGCGTAAGGATCCTGGCCTGGGGCCTTGCGGGCAATCGGGGGGCGCGATACAGGCATGGATTATTCTCTATCTGGCGGACGGTGGCAGGCTTTGCAGCCGCGACACGCAAAAGCCGTTATCATAGCCGCCTCTTTGCCAGCCTTGCCATGGACACCATGACCGAGAACGACTATCTGACCGCTTGGGGCCTTTACGCCTTCGCCGCTTTGGGCTGCCTGTTGGTGTGGTGGCGCATGACGCGCTGGATCTGGCGCTGGCTGCGCGAGCCGCTGCAATTGCTGATGGCCGTGTTGCTGTTCAGCCCGACCATCGTCGACCCGGTCAAGACTCAGTTCGCGCCGGCCGTGGCCATTACCGCCCTGGACCTGGTGCTCAAGGTCGGCAACAACGCCTGGCGGGCGATTTCCGATTTGTTCATGTACACCATGATCGCCTTTGGCGTGTATTTGGTGATTGTGTTGATCCGCTGGCCCATCGAGCGCGCCGCCAATGCGCGTCGTGAGCGCAAGGCCGCCACCGATGCAGCCCTGGCCGCTGAAGCGGTGGAAGAGGACGACGAGCCATTCCGCCGTCCGGCGCCTGTCAGCGGCATGCGGGTCGAACCGCGCCTTTAACGTTGCAGCGAGAGCCCTGGCATGTGTGAATTATTGGGCATGAGTGCCAACGTCCCCACCGATATCGTGTTCAGCTTTACCGGGCTGATGCAGCGCGGTGGGCGCACCGGCCCCCACCGCGACGGTTGGGGTATCGCCTTCTACGAAGGCCGTGGCCTGCGCCTGTTCCAGGACCCGGCCGCGAGCAGTGAATCGGAAGTCGCGCTGCTGGTGCAGCGTTATCCCATCAAGAGTGAAGTGGTGATCGGCCATATCCGCCAGGCCAATGTGGGCAAAGTGAGCCTGGCCAATACCCACCCGTTCGTGCGTGAACTGTGGGGCCGCAACTGGTGTTTCGCCCATAACGGCCAATTGGCGGATTTCAACCCGCGCGCCACGTTCTACCGCCCGGTCGGCGATACCGACAGCGAGGCAGCCTTCTGCGACTTGCTCAACCGCGTGCGCGAGGCCTTTCCCGAGCCGGTGGACATCGAGCAGATGCTGCCCGACCTGATCGCCGCCTGTGCCGAATACCGCAGCAAAGGCGTGTTCAACTGCCTGCTCAGCGATGGCGACTGGCTGTTCTGCTACTGCTCGACCAAGTTGGCGCAGATCACCCGGCGTGCCCCGTTTGGCCCGGCGCGGTTGAAGGATGTCGACGTGATCGTCGATTTCCAGGCCGAAACCACACCCAATGATGTAGTGACGGTGATCGCCACCGAACCGTTGACCGACAACGAAAACTGGACCCGTTACGAACCGGGCCAATGGAGCCTGTGGCGACGCGGTGAATGCGTCAGCCAGGGCATTACTGAGTAAGGATATCGACCATGTTGCTCAGCTATCTGCGGTTGGTGCTGTTTGCCATTGGCCTGTTGGTCGGCGTGCAAGTGCCGGGTTTTATCAACGACTATGCCAAGCGCGTCGAAGCCCACCTGATCGAGGCCCAGACGGGGCTGAGCGGGTTTGAAACCACTGCGCGGCAGTTCTTCAACGGTGATTTGAAAGCGTTGGTGGCGCATTACCGCGCCAGTGACGACCCCGTGTTCCAGAGCGACGCCAATAGCCTGGGCGCGATGCTTGATCGCCAGGTGGCGCTGGACAAGCAATTCCAGGCCATGCAAGGCCCGTGGTACATCCGCGCCTTGCAAGTGGCGGTGGCTGCCGACCCGGATATCCGCCAGGAAACCTGGAACGGCTACAGCTACCAGATCCTGCTGACCCCTGAAGCCATGGGCTGGGGCCTGGGCGGGGCGATGCTGCTGTCGTTTGGGTTGGAATGCCTGTTCCGCCTGATCGACTGGGTGGTGTTGGGCGGCAAGCGCCTGCGCCAGAGCCGGCCGATTGAAGAGCGGGACCTGAAAGGTCTTTAACGCCCAACCCGGTCCAAGGTGGGAGGGGGCAAGCCCCCTCCCACATTAGATCTCCTGCATTATGGGGGTCGGCGTTTATTTGGACAGGAAGCGCATGCCTTCTTCCAGCCCGCGCAGGGTCAGCGGATACATCTGATCCTCCACCAACTCCCGCACAATTCCCGTGGACGCCGTAAAGTCCCAAGTGTCCTTCGGATACGGATTGATCCAGATCAGCTTCTTGTACTTGGCCATGAAACGCTGCATCCACACATAGCCCGGCTCTTCGTTCCAATGCTCGACGCTGCCGCCGGCCTGGGTGATTTCATACGGCGCCATCGATGCGTCGCCGATAAAAATCACTTTGTAGTCGGCGCCATACTTGTGCAGCAGGTCCTGGGTGGAAGTGCGCTCCGAGGTGCGGCGCTGGTTGTTTTTCCACACCGACTCATACACGAAGTTATGGAAGTAGAAGTACTCCAGGTGTTTGAACTCGGTCTTGCAGGCGGAGAACAGCTCTTCGCAGATTTTCACGTGGGCATCCATCGAGCCGCCGATATCGAACAGCAGCAACAGCTTGATGGTATTGCGCCGTTCCGGGCGCATCTGGATATTCAGCAAGCCGGCGTCGCGGGCGGTGTGGTCGATGGTGCCGTCGATGTCCAACTCGTCGGCGGCACCCTGGCGCGCGAATTTGCGCAGGCGGCGCAGTGCAATCTTGATGTTGCGCGTGCCCAGTTCCACCTGATCGTCGAGGTTCTTGTACTCGCGCTGGTCCCAGACTTTCACCGCCTTGCCCTGGCGCTTGCCGGCGTCACCGACGCGGATGCCTTCGGGGTTGTAGCCACCGGAGCCAAACGGGCTGGTACCGCCGGTGCCGATCCATTTATTGCCGCCGGCGTGGCGTTCTTTCTGTTCTTCCAGGCGTTTCTTGAACTCTTCGATCAGCTTGTCGAGGCCGCCGAGGGATTGGATCTGCGCGCGTTCTTCGTCACTCAGCGAACGCTCGAATTCCTTGCGCAGCCACTCTTCGGGGATCAGCGCCTGCAAATGGTCGTCGAGCTTTTCCAGGCCGTTGAAATAGGCGCCGAAGGCACGGTCGAACTTGTCGAAATGCCGCTCGTCCTTGACCAGAATCGCCCGGGCCAAGTAGTAGAACTCGTCCATGTCGGCGAAGGTCACGCGCTGCTTGAGCGCGTTGATCAGGTCGAGCAACTCGCGCACCGACACCGGCACTTTGGCGGCGCGCATCTCGTTGAACAGGTTGAGCAACATCAGCGATTACCGCGACGGCTCATGAACGCCAGACGCTCCAGCAATTGCACGTCTTGCTCGTTCTTGACCAAGGCGCCGGCCAGCGGCGGGATGGCTTTGGTCGGATCGCGTTCGCGCAGCACCGCTTCACCGATATTGTCGGCCATCAGCAGCTTGAGCCAGTCGACCAGTTCGGAGGTGGACGGTTTTTTCTTCAGGCCCGGGACTTTGCGCACGTCGAAGAACACGTCGAGGGCTTCGCTGACCAGGTCTTTCTTGATGTCGGGGTAGTGCACATCCACGATCTTCTGCAGGGTGGTGCGGTCGGGGAAGGCGATGTAGTGGAAGAAGCAACGGCGCAGGAATGCGTCCGGCAGCTCTTTTTCGTTGTTGGAGGTAATGATGATGATCGGGCGCTTCTTGGCCTTTATGGTCTCGTCGATTTCGTAGACGTAGAACTCCATCTTGTCGAGTTCTTGCAGCAGGTCGTTGGGGAACTCGATGTCGGCCTTGTCGATTTCATCGATCAGCAGGATCACCCGTTCTTCGGACTCGAACGCTTCCCACAACTTGCCCTTCTTCAGGTAGTTGCGCACATCGTGCACCTTGTCCACGCCCAACTGCGAGTCGCGCAGGCGGCTGACCGCATCGTACTCGTAGAGGCCCTGGTGGGCCTTGGTGGTGGACTTGATGTGCCAGGTGATCAGCTTGGCACCGAAGGATTCGGCCAGTTGCTCGGCGAGCATCGTCTTGCCGGTGCCCGGTTCGCCCTTGACCAGCAACGGCCGCTCCAGGGTGATGGCGGCGTTGACGGCCAGTTTCAGGTCATCGGTAGCCACATAGGCCTGGGTGCCTTCGAACTTCATCGGTGTTTCCTCGCATTCATCAATGCCCCGACTATACCGCGCAGCCCCGGCGACTGTGAACGCAGACGGGTTATTCAGTCTCTGAATGGCCGGTCACATGGGATATCAGTCTGCCGATGGCTTGGGTTGCTCATAACGTGCATTGAACGCCTGGATAAAACCATTGCGCAAAATCCCCAAAAACGCAGAGAACGCGCTGACATTTTGTTGATGTACGCTGCCACTGAGCTCGACGCGGGTGGCGAACTGGTTTTTCTGCTGGTTCTTCAGCACCGTCTCGCTGGTGCCAACCACCGCCTCCCAGATCGAGCGGAAGATGTTCTTGTCCTTGTTCTCCACGTCCTGCTGCCAGTCAAACACTTCCACATCCCTTAACAACGGCTTGATGTAGCCGGTCAGTTGGCCTTTTTCGGCCTGGGCTTCGATCACCACGTCGCCGTTACCGGCCTTGAAGTCGAACTTGCCGTAGGCCGAGGCGAAGTCATTCATGCGCTTGAGCTGCAGGTCCTTGGCGCGGAAACGGAATTCGAAGGTCTCGAAATTGCTCAGTGGGTCAAAGGTGGCGCTGGCTTCCAGCGGGGCCTGGCCTTGCAGCAGGGCCTTGCCGTCGAAGCGGGCGTCGCGCTTGCCTTTGACGTCGACCACGTTGGTCAGGTTGTAGAAGCTGGCGTTGACGTCAGTGGCATCGATTTTTACCGCAGGTTTGGAGCTGAAGTTGTGGAAGGCGATCTTGCCGTCTTCGATGCGCACTTCATCAAGGGTGATGGGTGCCAGCTTGCTCAACTGCTCGCGCCAGTCGGTGCCCTTACCTGTCTGGGACGCCTGCTTGTTGGCGCCGCCGTCGACGAAGTTCACTTCAGGCTTGATAAACCGCACCTTGGCGACCACTGCATGGTCGTACCACAGCGAATGCCAGCTCACCGCCAGGTCGATCAGCGGGGCGTTGACAAACGGTACGGGCACTTTGCCGTCGACCTTCACGATTTCAAGGCCGTTGATCCGGTACGCGCCCCGCCATAGCGCCAGGTCCACGTCGGTCACCTGGCCTCGGTAATCGCCCATATTGGCGAGTTTGTCATTCAAATAGTTGCGCACCAGGTAGGGCAGGGCGATGCTCAAGGCGACCAGGACCACCAGCACTCCGGCGACGGTCCATAGTGGCCAGCTGTAGCGACGTTTCATCGGGCAGTTCTCCTTGCAGATGAAACATGGACTGTCTTGATCCGCGCAACGTTCCTCTGACTGGACGCTTTGTACTACGAGGCATACCCTTGTTGCCTTCTTGAAATTGCCTACAAGGACCCGTCATGAGCCGCATTTTTGCAGACAACGCGCACTCCATCGGTAACACGCCCCTGGTGCAGATCAACCGCATCGCCCCGCGTGGCGTGACCATCCTGGCGAAGATCGAAGGGCGTAACCCGGGTTACTCGGTCAAGTGCCGCATCGGCGCGAACATGATCTGGGACGCGGAAAGCACCGGCAAACTCAAGCCGGGCATGACCATTGTCGAGCCGACGTCGGGCAATACCGGCATCGGCCTGGCGTTTGTCGCCGCCGCCCGTGGCTACAAGTTGCTGCTGACCATGCCGGCGTCCATGAGCATCGAGCGCCGCAAAGTGCTCAAGGCCCTCGGTGCCGAGCTGGTACTGACCGAGCCGGCCAAAGGCATGAAGGGCGCTATCGAAAAGGCCGGCGAAATCGTCGCCAGCGACCCGGCCACCTACTTTATGCCGGCCCAGTTCGAAAACCCGGCCAACCCGGCGATCCACGAGAAAACCACCGGCCCGGAAATCTGGAATGACACCGACGGTGCGGTGGATGTGCTGGTAGCGGGCGTGGGCACCGGCGGCACCATCACCGGCGTATCGCGCTATATCAAGAACACCGCGGGCAAGCCGATTCTGTCGGTGGCCGTTGAGCCGGTGGTGTCGCCGGTGATCACCCAGGCGCTGGCTGGCGATGAGATCAAGCCGAGCCCGCATAAAATCCAGGGCATCGGCGCCGGTTTTGTACCGAAAAACCTCGACTTGTCGATGGTTGACCGCGTGGAGCTGGTGACCGACGACGAATCCAAGGCCATGGCCCTGCGCCTGATGCAGGAAGAGGGGATTCTGTGCGGCATCTCCTGCGGTGCCGCCATGGCGGTGGCCGTGCGCCTGGCCGAGAAACCGGAAATGCAGGGCAAGACCATCGTGGTGATTCTGCCGGACTCCGGTGAGCGCTACCTGTCGAGCATGCTGTTCAGCGATTTGTTCACCGAGCAGGAAAACCAGGCTTGATGTATGTCAGCGCCGATACCTTGGGCCTTCTGCATACTGGCCCAAGTGTTTATGATGCCCGGCGCATATTTCCAGGAGTTGCTGCATGACCTTTTCTTTGGCCGCCAAACTGTCGGTGCTGCTGCTGTTTATCGGCAGCACACTGTATGTCCACTTGCGCGGCAAGGCCCGTCTACCGATGTTGCGCCAGTTCGTAAACCATTCGGCGCTGTTCGCCCCGTATAACGCCTTGATGTATCTGTTTTCGGCGGTGCCGTCCAAACCCTATCTGGACCGCAGCAAGTTCCCGGAACTGGATGTGCTCAAGGACAACTGGGAGGTGATCCGCGAAGAGGCCATGCACCTGTTCGACGAGGGTTACATCCGCGCCGCCGAAAAGAACAACGATGCCGGTTTCGGGTCGTTCTTCAAGAAGGGCTGGAAGCGTTTCTACCTCAAGTGGTACGACAAACCCCTGCCATCGGCCGAGGCGCTGTGCCCGAAAACTGTGGCACTGGTGAGCAGCATTCCCAACGTCAAGGGCGCGATGTTTGCGCTGTTGCCGGGCGGCAGCCACCTCAACCCGCACCGCGACCCGTTTGCCGGTTCCCTGCGTTATCACCTGGGGCTGTCCACGCCCAACTCCGATGCCTGCCGCATCTTCGTCGACGGCCAGGAATACGCATGGCGCGACGGCGACGACGTGATGTTCGACGAAACCTACGTGCACTGGGTGAAGAATGAAACCGAACAGACCCGCGTGATTCTGTTCTGCGACATTGAGCGTCCCCTGAGCAACCGCGTGATGACCCGCCTCAACCGTTGGGTCAGCAAGCAACTGGGCCGTGCGACCGCGCCGCAGAACCTGGATGACGAGCGCGTGGGCGGGATCAACCAGGCGTATGCCTGGAGCAAGACCTTCAGCGACAAGTTCAGCGGCCAGGTCAAGCAGTGGAAGCGCAAACATCCCAAGGCTTACCGCATTGCGCGGCCGGTGTTGGCGGTGGTCGTGCTGGTACTGCTGTGGAAATGGCTGTTCGGCTGATCTGAAAGTTTAAACGCGGTCAAAAATGTGGGAGGGAGCAAGCCCCCTCCCACATTTGATCTCCGGTGATCTTTAGCTGGCGATCAATTGGCGCAACACGTAGTGCAAAATCCCGCCCGCCTTGAAGTACTCCACCTCATTGAGCGTATCGATCCGGCACAGCACCTCGACCTTCTCGCTGCTGCCATCCTCTCGCGTAATCACCAGCGTCAGGTTCATGCGCGGCACGATCTCCACCTCGCTCAGCCCAAGAATGTCGATCTTCTCCTTGCCACTGAGCTTGAGAGTCTTGCGGTTCTGATCGAGTTTGAACTGCAACGGCAGCACGCCCATGCCCACCAGGTTGGAACGGTGAATTCGCTCGAAGCTCTCGGCGATCACCGCCTTGACGCCCAGCAGGTTGGTGCCCTTGGCCGCCCAGTCGCGGCTGGAGCCGGTGCCGTACTCTTGCCCCGCAACCACCACCAGCGGGGTGCCCGACGCCTGGTATTTCATCGACGCATCGTAGATCGCCATTTTTTCGCCGGTGGGGATGTACAGCGTGTTGCCGCCTTCTTCGCCACCGAGCATTTCGTTGCGGATCCGGATATTGGCAAAGGTGCCGCGCATCATCACTTCATGGTTACCCCGGCGTGAGCCGTAGGAGTTGAAGTCCCGCGGTTCCACGCCTTGCTCGCGCAGGTACTGGCCGGCGGGGCTGTCGACCTTGATATTGCCGGCGGGGGAGATGTGGTCGGTGGTCACCGAATCCCCCAGCAGGGCCAGCACGTTGGCGCCCTTGATGTCCTCGATCACCGGCAATGGGCCGGCAATGTCGTCGAAAAACGGCGGATGCTGGATGTAGGTGGAATCCTTCTGCCACACGTACGTCGCAGCCTGAGGCACTTCAATGGCCTGCCATTGCGCGTCGCCGGCAAACACCTCGGCGTATTCCTTGTGGAACATGCCAGTGCTGACCTGCGCCACCGCGTCGGCGATCTCCTGGCTGCTCGGCCAGATGTCCTTGAGGTAGACCGGCTTGCCGTCCTTGTCGTTACCCAGCGGCTCGCTGCTGATGTCGATGCGCACCGTGCCGGCCAGCGCATAGGCGACCACCAGCGGCGGCGAGGCCAGCCAGTTGGTTTTCACCAGTGGGTGTACGCGGCCTTCAAAGTTGCGGTTGCCCGACAGCACCGAGGCCACGGTGAGGTCGGCTTTCTGGATGGCTTTTTCAATCGGCTCGGGCAATGGCCCGGAGTTGCCGATGCAGGTGGTGCAGCCATAGCCCACCAGATCAAAACCGAGCGCGTCCAGGTAGTGGGTGAGGCCGGCGGCGTTGTAGTAGTCGGTGACCACCTTGGAGCCGGGCGCCAGGGAGCTTTTGACCCACGGCTTGCGCGTCAGGCCTTTTTCCACGGCTTTCTTGGCCACGAGCCCGGCGGCCATCATCACGCTGGGGTTGGAGGTATTGGTGCACGACGTAATCGCGGCGATGACCACCGCGCCGTTTTTCAGGCGGTAGGTGTTGCCTTCGTATTCGTAATCGGCTTCGCCCACCAGGTCGGCATTACCCACGGCGACACCGCCGCCGCCTTCGCTTTCCAGGCGGCCTTCTTCCTTGTTGGTGGGTTTGAATTGCAGGTCGAGAAAGTCGCTGAAGGCCTGGCCGACATTCGGCAGCGCCACGCGGTCCTGCGGACGTTTCGGCCCGGCAAGGCTGGCTTCGACGCTGCCCATGTCCAGGGCCAGGCTGTCGGTGAACACCGGTTCTTGGCCGGCAATACGCCACAGGCCCTGAGCCTTGGTGTAGGCCTCGACCAATTTCACGGTTTCTGTCGGCCGGCCGGACAGGCGCAGGTAGTCCAGCGTCACTTCATCCACCGGGAAAAAGCCGCAGGTGGCGCCATATTCCGGGGCCATGTTGGCGATGGTGGCGCGGTCAGCCAGAGGCAGATCGGCCAGGCCGTCGCCGTAGAACTCAACGAACTTACCGACGACGCCTTTTTTGCGCAGCATCTGGGTCACGGTCAGCACCAGGTCGGTGGCGGTGATGCCTTCCTTGAGTTTGCCGGTGAGCTTGAAGCCGATCACTTCCGGGATCAGCATCGACACCGGCTGGCCGAGCATCGCCGCTTCCGCTTCGATGCCACCCACGCCCCAGCCAAGTACGCCAAGGCCGTTGATCATGGTGGTGTGGGAATCGGTGCCGACCAGCGTGTCGGGGAAGGCGTAGGTGCGGCCGTCTTCGTCCTTGGTCCACACGGTGCGGCCCAGGTATTCCAGGTTGACCTGATGGCAGATGCCGGTGCCCGGCGGCACCACGCTGAAGTTGTCAAAGGCGCTCTGGCCCCAGCGCAGGAAGGCGTAGCGTTCGCCGTTGCGCTGCATCTCGATATCGACGTTTTGCTCGAAGGCATCGGCATTGCCGAACTTGTCGACCATCACCGAGTGGTCGATCACCAAATCCACCGGGGAGAGCGGGTTGATGCGCTGCGGGTCGCCACCAGCCTTGGCCACGGCGGCGCGCATGGCGGCCAGGTCGACCACGGCGGGTACGCCGGTAAAGTCTTGCATCAGCACGCGGGCGGGGCGGTACTGGATCTCACGGTCGGACTGGCGCTCTTTGAGCCAGGCGGCAATGGCCTTGAGGTCGGCGCCGGTGACGGTCTTGTTGTCTTCCCAGCGCAGCAGGTTTTCCAGCAGCACCTTCAGTGACATCGGTAGCTTGTCCAGGTCACCCAGGCTCTTGGCGGCTTCGGGCAGGCTGAAGTAGTGGTAGGTTTTGTCGTCGATTTGCAGGGTTTTAAGGGTTCTCAGGCTATCAAGCGATGACATGACGCGACTCCTTATGGTCCGCACGGCTACGGACCTGACGGGACGAACAGAGCTATCAAACTAGCCCCGTTTTCATTAGCAGGCTAATAACTGGACTCTATGGGCAAGTCCAAGGTTCCGAACTCGGCTATCATGCGCGCGTTTTCATGACAGGCATTGCGATAGAGCAAGCCAGTTGCCAGGAGATTCAATGAACACCCTTTTTATGCACTGCCGCCCGGGTTTTGAAGGCGAAGTCTGTTCCGAGATCGCGGACCTCGCTGCGCGCCTGAACGTTTCCGGCTACGCCAAGGCCAAGACCGGCAGCGCCTGCGCCGAATTTGTCTGCACCGAAGAAGACGGCGCCCAGCGCCTGATGCACGGCCAGCGCTTTGCCGAGCTGATCTTCCCCCGGCAGTGGGCGCGCGGGGTGTTTATCGACCTGCCGGAAACCGACCGCATCAGCGTGATCCTCGCTCACCTGCGCGAATTCCCGGTGTGCGGCAGCCTGTGGCTGGAGATGGTCGACACCAACGATGGCAAGGAACTGTCGAACTTCTGCAAGAAATTTGAAGTGCACCTGCGCAAAGCCCTGCTGGGTGCCGGCAAGCTGGTGGACGACCCGAGCAAGCCGCGCCTGCTGCTGACCTTCAAGAGCGGCCGCGAAGTGTTCATGGGCCTGGCCGAGTCGAACAATTCGGCCATGTGGCCGATGGGCATCCCGCGCCTGAAGTTCCCGCGTGACGCGCCAAGCCGTTCGACGTTGAAGCTGGAAGAGGCCTGGCACCACTTTATCCCCCGCGACCAATGGGACGAGCGCCTGCACGGCGACATGACTGGCGTCGACCTCGGCGCTGCGCCGGGCGGCTGGACCTGGCAACTGGTCAACCGTGGCATGCTGGTGACCGCCATCGACAATGGCCCCATGGCCGAAAGCCTGATGGACACCGGTCTTGTGCAGCACCTGATGGCCGACGGTTTCACCTTCGTGCCCAAGCAGCCGGTGGACTGGATGGTGTGCGACATCGTCGAGAAACCGGCGCGCAACGCCGCGTTGCTGGAAACCTGGATCGGCGAGGGGCATTGTCGCGAGGCGGTGGTGAACCTGAAGTTGCCGATGAAGCAGCGCTATGCCGAAGTCAAACGCCTGCTGGAGCGTATCGAAGAGGGCTTCAAGGCCCGCGGTATTCGCGTGGAAATCGGCTGCAAGCAGCTGTACCACGACCGTGAGGAAGTGACCTGCCACCTGCGCCGCCTGGTGGATGCGAAGAAAACCAAGGCCCGTTAACGAGGAGTCATCAATGAGCGATATCAACGAAAGCCCTGTCGACGGCATTCTCGATGCCACCGGCCTCAACTGCCCGGAACCCGTGATGATGCTGCACCAGCACATCCGCGACCTGCCGGCAGGCGGTTTGCTCAAGGTGATCGCAACGGACCCGTCGACCCGTCGCGATATACCCAAGTTCTGCGTGTTCCTGGACCACGAACTGGTGGATCAGCAGGAACAGGCTGGCACTTATCTGTACTGGATTCGCAAGAAGGCCGACTAACCTCGCGCCTTGTCCGCCCGGATACGCCGGCGTGCACTGCGCGCCAGGCGTACCAGCAACATCCCCGCCGCACAGCTCAGGCCCACGATCAGCCCTTGCCACAAACCGCTGGGGCCGCTTGGGGCGCCGAGCCAGTCGGTCAGCCCCAGGGCATAACCCACCGGCAGCCCCACGCCCCAGTAGGCGAACAAGGTCAGCACCATGGTCACGCGGGTGTCCTGGTAGCCACGCAAGGCGCCGGCTGCCGTGACCTGGATCGAGTCCGAGAACTGGAACAGCGCCGAGAACACAATCAGCGTCGAAGCCAAGTGAATCACCACTGGGTCCGGGGTGTAGATCGTCGCGATCTGCTCACGGAACAACAGCATCAGGCTGCACGACAGGCACGCATACGCCAGCGCGGTGCCCATGCCGACACCGGCGGCGAAGCGTGCTTCCCGTGCCTCGCCACGGCCGAGGGCCTGACCGACGCGCACAGTGACGGCCATGCTCAGGGAGTAGGGGATCATGAACACCAGCGAGCTGACGTTCAGTGCGATCTGATGCCCGGACACCACCGTGGCGCCCAGGCTGCCGAGCAACAGGGCGATTACCGCAAAAATGCTCGATTCGGCGAAGATCGCGACGCCAATCGGCAGGCCAATCCCCAGCACACGCTTGATGACTGCCCATTGCGGCCAGTCAAACCGTTTGAACAATTCACTGCTCTGATAGGCCGGGCCCCAGCGCGTCCAGACGGCCAGGCCGAGCATCATCACCCACATCGCAATGGCCGTGGCCCAGCCGCAGCCCACGCCGCCCATGGCCGGCACGCCAAAGTGGCCGTAGATGAAGATGTAGTTCAGCGGAATATTCAGCGCCAGGCCGACCAGGCCCATGACCATGCTCGGCCGCGTGCGGCCCAGGCCATCGCTGAAACAGCGCAGCACGTAATACAGCGCAATCGCCGGCATCCCGGCGGCGATGCCGTGCAGGTAGCCCATGGATGGTTCGATCAGGTCGGGCTCGACCTTCATGGCATGCAGGATCGGTTCGGCGCACAGCAGCAGCAATGCGCCGATGATCCCCACGACCACCGCCAGCCACAACGCCTGGCGCACCAGCGGCCCGATCTCGTTGAACTGGCCTGCCCCGTAGCGCTGGGCGACTTTCGGCGTGGTGGCCAGCAGCGTGCCGCTCATCAGCAGGTACACCGGGATCCAGATCGAGTTGCCCAGGCCCACCGCCGCCAGGTCCTGGGGGCTGACCCGCCCGGCCATGACCGCGTCGACAAAACTCATGGCGGTGGTGGCCAGTTGGCCGATCATGATCGGCAGGGCGAGCGTCAGCAGGTCGCGCACTTCCCGGCTGATGCGGGCGGGGCGGGTGAGGGCGGTGGTGGCAGTGTTCACGTACAGGTGTCCAATTGAGAGGAGCGCAAGGACGGCGGATTCTACGCCCTGACGCAATGGTCAGGAAAAAACCTGTGTTGGGGATTTGTAAGCAACCTGCCAGGCCGCCTCCCACATTGAATCCACGCAAGCCTGTACACTGCGGGTCCGCCAAAGGAGCCTGCCATGCTGATTGTTGCCGACGAAAATATCCCGCTGCTCGATGCCTTCTTCCAAGGATTTGGCGAGATTCGCCGGGTGCCCGGCCGTTCCCTTGACCGCGCCACGGTCGAGCAGGCGGATGTGCTGCTGGTGCGCTCGGTGAGCAACGTCAATCGCGCGCTTCTGGAGGGCTCCAACGTGCGCTTTGTAGGCACCTGCACCATCGGCACCGACCACCTGGATTTGGACTACTTCAAGCAAGCCGGTATCCAGTGGTCCAGCGCCCCCGGCTGCAATGCCCGTGGGGTAGTGGACTACGTGCTGGGCAGCCTGCAGATCCTCGCCGAGATCGAAGGCGCCGACCTCAATAAGCGTACTTACGGCATCGTCGGTGCCGGTGAAGTCGGCGGGCGCCTGGTCAAGGTGCTCAAGGGCCTGGGCTGGAACGTGCTGGTGTGCGACCCGCCACGGCAGATCGCCGAAGACGGCGACTATGTGAGCCTGGCGCAGATCGTCGAGCAGTGCGACGTGATCAGCTTGCACACGCCGCTGACCAAGTCCGGCAATGGCTCGACCTGGCATTTGTTCGACCGCCAGCGCCTGGAGCAGCTCAAGCCCGGCACCTGGCTGATCAACGCCAGCCGCGGCCCGGTGGTGGACAACGCTGCCCTGCGCGAGGTGTTGCTGGCGCGCGAAGACCTGCAAGCGGTGCTGGATGTATGGGAAGGCGAGCCCGAAGTGGATGCGGACCTGGCCGACTTGTGCGTGCTGGCCACGCCGCATATCGCCGGTTACAGCCTGGAAGGCCGTCAGCGCGGCACGGCGCAGATCTACCAGGCGTTTTGCGCGTACCTGGGCCAGGCACCGAGCATCCACTTGAGCGAACTGTTGCCGGCGCCGTGGTTGTCTGAAGTGCACCTGAATGCTTCGACCGACCCCGCCTGGGCGCTGGCGACCTTGTGCCGCAGCGTGTACGACCCGCGCCGGGATGATGCGGATTTCCGTCGCAGCCTGGTGGGAACTGTGGAAAAACAGCGTAAGGCGTTCGACCTGCTGCGCAAGCATTACCCGGAGCGTCGGGAGATCGAGGGCTTGAAGGTGCGTATCAATGGGGAGTCGGAGGCGCTGTCGAAGATTGTGTCCGCATTGGGCGCAGTGGCTATTTAAGCGCCCATAAAAAACCCGGCCATCGCGGCCGGGTCTGAAAGAGCTTGGGCGTTTCAGCCTTGCTGGGCAGGCTTGACCAGTTTTTCTTCCAGTTCGCGGCACGCTTGCTGGATCATCTCTTCGGTGATCTGAACCTCATGGCCTTGGGCGTCGATGACGGAGCAAGGCAACTGCTGGGGTTGGCGGATCACTTCAATCTTGGCATCGCTGCTGTTTTGCAAGGTCATGGCCTGTCTCCTCATCAGGTTGTGTACCTACTTTGAACCCTCCGCGTGACCGCGCTGTGACAACTCCCTGCACGACCACCGGTTCGAACATCCAGTCCACCAGAAACCGCTGTCGATTTCCAGCCGGGTGTTAGACCGATAGCCTCTAGGGGCCAGCATCGGCGGGCATAATTAACCTGACTCATTGTTATTTACCCAAGTTCCCCCAATGTTGAGGTATAGACCCCTCATCGGTAATGCCCTCCATGTTCTCAGTCCGTCAACGCCGCGCAATTCGCCTGGCCAGCCGCTTTATCGCGCCCTATCGCTGGCAGGCGCTGGGCGCCCTGTTGGCGCTGATCGTCACCGCCGGCATCACCTTGTCCATGGGGCAGGGCATCCGCCTGCTGGTGGACCAGGGTTTCATGACCCAGTCGCCGCACCTGCTCAACCAGTCCATCGGCCTGTTCATGATCCTGGTGCTGGGCCTGGCGGTGGGTACTTTTGCACGGTTTTACCTGGTGTCCTGGATTGGCGAGCGGGTCGTGGCGGATATTCGTCGGCAGGTGTTCAACCACCTCATCTACTTGCACCCCGGCTTCTACGAGAACAACCGCAGCTCCGAAATCCAGTCGCGGCTGACCACCGACACCACCTTGTTGCAATCGGTGATCGGCTCGTCGCTGTCGCTGTTCCTGCGCAATGCCTTGATGGTCATCGGCGGCATTGTGCTGCTGTTCGTCACCAACCCCAAGCTCACCAGTATCGTGGTGGTGGCGCTGCCGCTGGTGCTGGCACCGATCCTGATTTTCGGTCGCCGCGTGCGTAGCCTGTCGCGCCTGAGCCAGGACCGGATTGCCGATGTGGGCAGCTATGTGTCCGAAACCCTCGGCCAGATCAAGACCGTGCAGGCCTACAACCACCAGGTCCAGGACGAACAACGCTTTGCTGTGACCGTCGAAGAAGCCTTTGCCACGGCGCGTAAACGTATTGCCCAGCGGGCCTGGCTGATCACCTTGGTGATCATGCTGGTGCTCGGTGCCGTGGGCGTGATGTTGTGGGTGGGCGGCATGGACGTGATCAGTGGGCGTATTTCCGGCGGCGAGCTGGCGGCGTTTGTGTTCTACAGCCTGATCGTCGGCAGCGCCGTTGGCACCCTGAGCGAAGTGCTCGGTGAGCTGCAACGCGCCGCCGGTGCAGCCGAGCGCATTGGTGAGCTGTTGCAGTCGACTAACGAAATCCAGGCGCCGGCCGCAGGCACGGTGCAGTTGCCGGCGCGGGTCAGTGGGCGTATGGAGCTGCAGGACTTGCGTTTTTCCTACCCGTCACGACTCGACAGCTACGCCATCGACGGTTTGAATCTGACGATCAACCCCGGCGAAACCCTGGCCTTGGTCGGGCCATCCGGCGCGGGCAAGTCGACCATTTTCGACCTTCTGCTGCGTTTCTACGACCCCCAGCACGGCCGCATACTGCTCGAAGGTCACCCGCTGACCGAACTCGACCCCCTGGATCTGCGCCGCCATTTCGCCTTGGTGTCCCAGAGCCCGGCGCTGTTTTTCGGCAGCGTCGAAGAAAACATCCGCTACGGCAACCCGAGCGCGACCCGCGAGCAGGTCGAAGCCGCTGCGCGCATCGCCCACGCCCATGATTTCATCCTGCAAATGCCCAACGGCTACCAGACTCACCTGGGCGACGGTGGCCAGGGCCTCTCCGGCGGCCAGCGCCAGCGCCTGGCCATCGCCCGCGCCTTGTTGGTCGACGCACCGATCCTGCTGCTGGACGAAGCCACCAGCGCCCTCGATGCCCAGAGTGAACACCTGATCCAGCAAGCCTTGCCGCAACTGATGCAAGGGCGCACCACGCTGGTGATCGCCCATCGCCTGGCCACGGTGAAGAATGCTGATCGGATCGCCGTGATGGACCAGGGCAAGCTGGTGGCGGTGGGCACGCATCAGCAGCTGATTGCGAGCAATCCGCTGTATGCGCGGTTGGCGGCGTTGCAGTTCAGTGCTGGTGGGGATATGGAATGAAGCTGCGGTGTGCTTGCTTCTTAAGGCATTATGCAATCTTTCGCTATTGATCTGGATGAGGACATGAGCCGTTATCAACCTCCGTTGACACTGACCACAAAGATGCTGGCCCTGGTGGCTGATATCAGTGAGCAGATTGGTCAGCTCTCAGTCGGTGACGACACCCGTCAGACGCCACAGCTCAGGCGGGGCAATCGAATCCGTACGATTCAGGCCTCATTGGCGATCGAGAACAATACCCTCAGCGTCGAGCAGGTGACTGCTGTTCTGGAAGGCCGACGAGTACTGGGGCTGCCTAGAGAAATCCAGGAAGTGCGTAATGCGTTTGCTGCCTACGAGGCAATGCCGCAGTGGCTGCCGAGTAATCGCGCGGATGTGTTGAAGGCTCACGAACTGCTGATGTATGGCTTGATCGACGATGCCGGACGGTTTCGGCAGGCGGGTGTTGGTATCTATCGTGGCGAGCAATTGGTACACATGGCTCCGCCCGCGAGCCGTGTAACGCATCTGGTGGATGACCTGCTCCAATGGTTGTCGGTTTCCGATTGGCACCCGTTGATCGCCAGCTGTGTATTCCATTATGAGTTTGAATTTATCCACCCTTTTGCGGATGGTAATGGGCGCATGGGACGGCTCTGGCAAACGCTGATTCTCAGCCAATGGCGTCCTGTATTGGCCTACCTGCCAGTGGAAGCGGTTATTCGTGAACAGCAGGACGCTTACTATGCCGCGCTTTCAACTGCAGACCGGCAGGCCGAGGCCACGCCCTTCGTTGAGTTCATGCTGCAGGCGTTGAGCCTGGCCTTGGCTGAAGCCGTGCAAAGCGAGCCTCGGGCAGGCTCATAAAAAATGCCCGCATTTTTCAATGCGGGCATTTTTCCTTTCCGTTTCAAGTGTTACTGATCATCAAAATACCGCTCATGCCAATCCACCAGCGGCTGTGGCGAGTTGAGCTTTTGCCCGTAGATCACTGAATAAGACAGCACGTTCTGCACATACTGGCGGGTTTCGTCGAATGGGATGCTCTCCACCCATACATCGAAACTCAAGTGATCGGCACCGCGCAACCACTGGCGCACGCGGCCGGGGCCGGCGTTGTAGGCGGCGGAGGCGAGTACGCGGTTGCCGTTGAATTGGCTGTGCACCTGGCTCAGGTAGGCGGCGCCGAGCTGGATGTTTTTGTCGGGGTCCAACACCTGGGCCGGGGAGGCCAGGGGGATGCTGAATTTGCGCGCGGTTTCCTTGGCGGTACCGGGCATCAGTTGCATCAGGCCGCTGGCGCCAACGCCGGAGCGGGCATCGTCCATAAAAGCGCTTTCCTGACGGGTGATGGCGAATACCCAGCTCGAATGCAGGCCACGAACCTTGGCTTCACGCACCAGGGTGTCGCGGTGGGCCATCGGGAAGCGGATGTCCAGATCGTCCCAGTACTGGGCCTGGCTGATGGTGCGGATCGCCGGGAAGTACCACTTCATGTCGTACGCCAGCTTGGCTTGGGCGACCATCTCATCGCGGTTGAAGTGGCGGCTGACGTGGTACCACTCGCGGCGACCGTCCACGATCTGCCCACGGGCGTAAAACTCCAGGGCGCGGCGTACGCCGGGGGTGTTACGGACTTTATTGACCAGCGCCTGGCTCATCACCAGCGGCTTGTTGTTCAGTTGGTACGGGGCTTTGGAGCGATCAGCCGCGAGGAATCCGTAGAAGTCCCGCTCCCGGGACAGGTTCTTGTAGAGCACCAGGGCTTGCGGGTTCTTCGGCTCGGCCAGTTCCAGGCTGCGGGCCTGCCAGTAGCGCCAGCGGTTGGTGGTGGCCAGGTCTTGTGGGAGTTTGCGCGTCAACTGGTAGGCATCTTCCCAGCGTGCCAGGCGCAACAGCAAGCGCAGGCGCCACTCGGAGACGGTGTTGTCGCGCAGCTCGGGGTCGTACTTGGTCATCACCTCAAGGGCGCGTGGGTCGAAGCGCTTAGCCAGGGTCAGGCCGATTTCGCGGGCGATCGACACTTTTTCGTCACGGGAGAAGTGCATGCTGCTGGCGTAGCCGTCGAGCAGGGCCATGGCCTTGTCCGGGTCCTGGCGGGCCAGGCGACGCAGGCCCAGGCCCACGGCGTCAGACATAGCCTCGGTGGCCGGCTGGAAGCGCGATGGATCGCTGAGCATGTCGGGCTTTTGCGCCACATCCACCATCAGGCGGCCTTGGGCGCCGAGGGTCGGCAGGGTTTTCACCAGGCTGTTGGCGAGCGCGTAGTTGCGCGCTTCGGCGGCGAGCTTGGTGCGGCCCCAGATTTTCTGTTCGGTGAGTTGGCCGTCGGCGGCCCACTGGCCAAAGGTGGCATCACAGGCGGCGGGTTGGGATTTGCCGGTCATCCACAGCTTTTCGGCGGTCTTGTAGCCTTCGGCCTTCAGGTTGTGGGTGAGCTGGTATTGGCCGTGCAGGCAGTCCAGTTCGACGAAATTGAGTTTGGAGTCGTAGTACTTTTCAAAGGTCTGCCAATCGCCACGCTCGGACAGCCAGCGCAACCAGCGCAGCTTCATCCAGTTGGCCTGGGGCAGGTCGCCGTTTTTGGCGAGAAACTGCTCGATTTCCTGATTGCTCGCGGTTTTCAGGCGCGCGGTCAGCTCGTCGTAGGCCAGGTACGGCGTCAGCGGGTAGTCGGCCAGGGCCTGGCTGTATTGCATATAGGGGCCGGTATCGCCCTTGGCCAGTGCGCGCTTGGCTTCATCGTAATATTGACGTTGGGTGGTGAGGTCCACGGCCTGGGCGGATTGAACGGCGGTGGCGGAAAGAAGCAGACAAGATAAAAAGTTGAAAAGGCGACTGCGCATGAGACGTCCGTGCAGAGAAATCACGACTAGCGCCGGCACCGCCGACGCTGATTGCCCCTAGCTTAGCCTTTTGCCAGCGACCGGCGAAAGCTTTGCCGGCCGGTTCGTTCAGGTTTACCGGAAATGTCCTACAGAACGTGTCGGCCTTGAAAATGCTGGCCGCATCCCACCCTCAAGTCAGGTAGAATGCGCGCCCAGTTTTTGGAGAAGCGTATGACCCTGCTCAAATTCAGCGATGTGTCCCTTGCTTTCGGCGCTATGCCGTTGTTGGACAAGGTGTCCTGGCAGATCGCCCGTGGTGAGCGGGTGTGCATCATCGGCCGCAACGGCACCGGCAAGTCCAGCATGATGAAGCTGGTCAAAGGCGACCAGAAGCCCGATGACGGCTCTGTCTGGCGCGCCCCAGGCCTCAAGATTGGCGAATTGCCGCAAGAATTGCCGGTGGCCGACGGACGGACAGTGTTCGACGTGGTTGCCGAAGGCCTGGACGGCGTGGGTGAGTTGCTAGCGCAATACCATCACCTGGCGCAGAACTGCGTCACCGAGGAAGACCTGGACAAGCTGATGCACGTCCAGCAGGACCTCGAAGCCCGTGACGGCTGGCGCCTGCAGCAACTGGTCGACAGCACCCTGAGCCGCCTGCAACTGCCTGCCGACAAGACCCTCGCCGAATTGTCCGGCGGCTGGCGTCGCCGCGTGCTGCTGGCCCAGGCATTGGTGTCCGAGCCGGATTTGCTGCTGCTCGACGAGCCCACCAACCACCTGGACATCGGCGCCATTGCGTGGCTTGAAGAAGCCATCAAGGACTTCCAGGGCGCCGTGCTGTTCATCACGCACGACCGTGCCTTCCTGCAGAGCCTTGCCACGCGCATCCTCGAATTGGACCGTGGTGGCCTGATCGACTGGAACGGCGACTACGCCAGCTTCCTGGTGCACAAGGAAGCGGCGCTGTCGGCTGAAGAAACCGCCAACGCCCTGTTCGATAAAAAACTGGCCCAGGAAGAAGTCTGGATCCGCCAGGGCATCAAGGCCCGCCGCACCCGTAACGAAGGCCGTGTACGCGCGCTGAAAGCCCTGCGCGTTGAGCGCAGCGAACGTCGCGAGCGTACCGGCAAGGCCAATATCCAGCTGGATACCGCCGACAAGTCGGGCAAGCAGGTGATGGTGCTGGAGAACGTCAGCTTCCATCACCCGGATGGCCCGTTCCTGATCAAGGACTTCTCCATGGTCCTGGCTCGCGGCGACCGTATCGGTCTGCTGGGCGCCAACGGTACCGGCAAGACCACCTTGCTCAAGCTGATGCTTAATGGCCTGCAACCGACCAGTGGTAAAGTCGAAGAGGGCACGCGCATCGACGTGGCCTACTTCGACCAGTTGCGCCATCAGTTGGACCTGGAAAAAACCGTGATCGACAACGTGGCGGAAGGCCGCGACTTTATCGATATCGACGGCCAGAGCCGCCATGTGTTGAGCTACCTGGGCGACTTCCTGTTCAGCCCGCAGCGTGCACGTACGCCGGTCAAAGCGTTGTCCGGTGGTGAGCGCGCACGCCTGCTGCTGGCGAAGCTGTTCAGCAAGCCGGCCAACCTGCTGGTACTCGACGAACCAACCAACGACCTCGACGTAGAAACCCTCGAACTGCTGGAAGAGGTCCTGTTGACCTTCAACGGCACCGTGCTGATGGTCAGCCACGACCGGGCATTCCTCGACAACGTGGTTACCAGCACCCTGGTCTTCGAAGGTGAAGGCAAGGTTCGCGAATACGTCGGTGGTTATCAGGACTGGCTGCGCCAGGGCGGTTCACCGCGCCTGTTGGGCGTGACCGAGAGCAAGTCCGGCAAGGCCGACTTGACCTCGGCGGTGGTAACACCGGTTGCCGCCGCGGCTCCTGCACCCGAAGCTGCGCCGGCGGCCAAGAAGAAGCTCAGCTACAAGCTGCAGCGCGAGCTGGAAGCGTTGCCGGGTGATATCGACGCCAAGGAAAAGCAGATTGCTGCTGTTGAAGCGGACATGGCTGATGCGGGTTTCTACCTGCGTCCGGCAGCGGAAACTGCCAAGGTCATTGCTTCCCTGGAGGCGCTGAACCAGGAACTGGAAGTGCTGATGGAGCGTTGGGCCGAGCTGGATGCCTGAGTGATCCGCATGCAATAAAAAACCCGGTGTTCACTAGTATGAACACCGGGTTTTTCATATGAATGCAGTTCAAATGTGGGAGGGGGCTGGCCCCCGATGGCGGTGTATCAGTCTCCAAATGTATCAACTGACAGACTGCTATCAGGGGCAAGCCCCCTCCCACATTTGGTCCTCATTCGCCTTATGAGGTTTTTACAAGCTTTACGGCCAGCACATCGCACGGCGCGCCGTGCAGTACATCATTGGCAGTAGAACCCAGCAACAACGCCAAGCCGTGACGACCATGGCTACCCACCACGATCAAGTCGCAAGCCTTTTCCTTGGCCAGGTGATGGATTTCCTGGCGCGGTTGGCCGTATGTCAGGTGGCAGTCTTCCTTTTTCAGGTGCGGGTATTTGAGAATCAAACGATCCAGGCGCTCCTTGGCCTGGTCAAATTGTTGTTGCTGCAACTGGGAAAGGTCCATCGGCACGTCACCGCCGAAGGCCATGGCCATGGGCTCGACGATATGCACCAGCGACAGTATGGCGCCATTGGCCAATGCAGATTCCTGCGCGCGCTTGATCACTGGATCGCACTCTTCGGTCAGGTCGACAGCGACCAGAATATGTTGGTAGGGCATGAGGCGTTCCTCCAGGGGACTGCAATAAATTAAGTATGGCTGCTTTCAAGCGGATCGGGTTGTATCCGGTCAAATCCGCTCATCTAGAAATTCGGGAGTACACATATGACGGTCTGGATAGTGGTGTCAATCCTTGTGGTGGTTCTGAGCCCTTTGGCATGGCTGCGCCCGTCGCGCCATCAGAGCGGGCGGATGGCCCTGCGCATGGAGGCGCGCCGCATCGGGCTGTCCATGCAGTTGGCACCCCAGGAGTGGCCGCACTGGCTCAAACAGGAGCCGCCGAGCCCTTGCGCGCAGTACTGCCGGCCACGGCGTGGCAGCACGCCGGCCATCTGGAGCTACTGGCAGCTGGAGCCGGGGATGTGGGTCAACCAGTGGCGCGAAGTCTGTGAGGACGAGAAGTTGTTGCCGTATTTTGCAACGCTGCCGGCCAACGTCTACAAAGTCGAGGCGGACAAGCAGATGATCGCCCTGTATTGGGGCGAGAAGGGCGAAGCGAGTGATCTGCTCGCCATTGATGCACTGCTCAAGGCGTTGGCATGAAAGCCAGGCAATAAAAAGCCCGACATCATCATCGGGCTGGAGTTGGCCAGGCAGGCCGGTAAATCTCTGGTTGCCGCGTCGGATGTTCATCCAGGCGCGTTACGGTTGCGGCTAGCCTAGCCGGATATCCCGTTCTGTACAGTCTTTTCCCACATCTTTCCTATAATTGATTTCGTGAATATTTGAATATTGGCGAAGCGTGGGCCTATGGTTGGGGTTCTGAAATGACTGGAAAGTCGCGTTTTTCCTAGCCTTTCGAGCGATTGACAATTGCCTGGAATTGGATGAAGGTGGCGTACCCAAATCAAACGGGCGTATGAATTGAGCGTTTGTCTGTCAGACCGCTCATACATGCATCCCGACTATCGCATTGGCGGGTGTGCCTGGCGGATTGGAGTGAGCATTGACCTAGCGGCCAGTGTCCAACCAGAGGCCAGCGTCCAATGTGTACTGTTCAGCTTCCATATCGTGGAGATCAGTTGATGATTTACGAAGGTAAAGCCATCACGGTTAAGGCTCTTGAAAGTGGCATCGTCGAATTGAAATTCGACCTCAAGGGTGAGTCCGTCAACAAGTTCAACCGTCTAACCCTGAACGAACTGCGTCAGGCCGTAGACACCATCAAAGCAGATGCTTCGGTCAAGGGCGTGATCGTTTCCAGCGGCAAGGACGTGTTTATCGTCGGCGCTGACATCACCGAATTCGTCGACAACTTCAAGCTGCCCGATGCCGAGCTGGTGGCTGGCAACCTCGAAGCCAACAAGATTTTCAGCGATTTCGAAGACCTCAACGTACCGACCGTTGCCGCGATCAATGGCATCGCGCTGGGCGGCGGCTTCGAAATGTGCCTGGCCGCAGACTTCCGCGTCATGTCGGCCACTGCCAAGATCGGCTTGCCTGAAGTCAAGCTGGGCATCTACCCAGGTTTCGGCGGCACCGTACGTCTGCCGCGCCTGATCGGGGCCGACAACGCCATCGAATGGATTGCCGCAGGCAAGGAAAACCGTGCTGAAGACGCGCTGAAAGTCGGCGCTGTCGACGCCGTGGTTGCCCCGGACAAACTCGCCGAAGCTGCACTTAACCTGATCAAGGGCGCCATCAGCGGCGAATTTGACTACAAGGCCAAGCGTCAGCCGAAGCTGGAAAAACTCAAGCTCAACGCCATCGAACAAATGATGTCGTTCGAAACCGCCAAAGGTTTCGTGGCTGGCCAGGCCGGCCCGAACTACCCGGCGCCGGTTGAAGCGATCAAGACCATCCAGAAAGCCGCGAACTTCGGTCGCGACAAGGCACTGGAAGTAGAAGCGGCAGGCTTCGTCAAACTGGCGAAAACCTCGGCGGCCCAAAGCCTGATCGGCCTGTTCCTGAATGATCAAGAACTGAAGAAAAAGGCCAAGGCCTACGACGAAATCGCCAAGGACGTGAAACAGGCCGCCGTACTCGGCGCCGGTATCATGGGCGGCGGTATCGCCTATCAGTCGGCGTCCAAAGGCACGCCGATCCTGATGAAGGACATCAACGAGCACGGTATCGAGCAAGGCCTGGCCGAAGCGGCCAAGCTGCTGGTAGGTCGCGTTGATAAAGGTCGCATGACCGCTGCAAAAATGGCCGAAGTGCTTAACGGCATTCGTCCTACGCTGTCCTACGGCGATTTCGGCCATGTCGACTTGGTCGTCGAGGCCGTTGTCGAGAACCCGAAGGTCAAGCAGGCGGTACTGGCTGAAGTTGAAAGCCACGTCAAAGACGACACGATCCTGGCGTCGAACACCTCGACCATTTCCATCTCGCTGCTGGCCAAGGCCCTCAAGCGTCCGGAAAACTTCGTCGGCATGCACTTCTTCAACCCGGTACACATGATGCCGCTGGTGGAAGTGATCCGTGGCGAGAAGTCCAGCGAACTGGCCGTTGCCACCACCGTTGCCTACGCCAAGAAAATGGGCAAGAACCCGATTGTGGTCAACGACTGCCCGGGCTTCCTGGTCAACCGCGTGCTGTTCCCGTACTTCGGCGGTTTCGCCAAGCTGGTCAGCGCCGGTGTGGACTTCGTGCGTATCGACAAAGTCATGGAAAAATTCGGCTGGCCAATGGGCCCGGCGTACCTGATGGACGTGGTCGGCATCGACACCGGCCACCACGGTCGCGACGTAATGGCTGAAGGCTTCCCGGACCGCATGAAAGACGACCGCCGCTCGGCGATCGACGCGCTGTACGAGGCCAAGCGCCTGGGCCAGAAGAATGGCAAGGGCTTCTACGCCTACGAGGCGGACAAGAAGGGCAAGCAGAAGAAAGTCGCCGATCCATCGGTGCACGAAGTGCTCGCGCCGGTCATCTACGAACAGCGTGAGGTGTCCGACGAGGACATCATCAACTGGATGATGATCGCCCTGTGCCTGGAAACCGTGCGCTGCCTGGAAGACGGCATCGTCGAGACCGCCGCCGAAGCCGATATGGGCCTGGTGTACGGTATTGGCTTCCCTCCATTCCGTGGCGGTGCGCTGCGTTACATCGACTCGATCGGTGTGGCTGAATTCGTTGCCCTGGCTGATCAATACGCTGATCTGGGCCCGCTGTACCACCCGACCGCGAAGCTGCGTGAAATGGCCAAGAATGGCCAGAGCTTCTTCGGTTAAGCGCCCAGACGACTAGAGCGAGAATATTTATGAGCTTGAATCCAAGAGACGTGGTGATTGTCGACTTCGGTCGCACGCCGATGGGCCGCTCCAAGGGCGGCATGCACCGCAACACCCGCGCTGAAGACATGTCCGCGCACCTGATCAGCAAACTGCTGGAACGCAACGTCAAGGTCGACCCGAACGAAGTCGAGGACGTGATCTGGGGCTGCGTCAACCAGACCCTGGAGCAGGGCTGGAACATCGCGCGCATGGCCTCCTTGATGACCCAGATCCCGCACACTGCGGCGGGCCAGACCGTCAGCCGCCTGTGCGGTTCGTCGATGAGCGCGTTGCACACCGCCGCCCAGGCGATCATGACCGGCAACGGTGATGTGTTCGTGGTCGGTGGTGTGGAGCACATGGGCCACGTCAGCATGATGCACGGCGTTGATCCTAACCCGCACATGTCCCTCTACGCGGCGAAAGCCTCGGGCATGATGGGCCTCACCGCGGAAATGCTCGGCAAAATGCACGGCATCACCCGCGAAGCCCAGGACGCGTTCGGCGTACGCTCCCACCAACTCGCCCACAAGGCGACGGTGGAAGGCAAGTTCAAGGATGAAATCATCCCGATGAACGGCTACGACGAGAACGGTTTCCTGAAACTGTTCGACTACGACGAAACCATTCGTCCGGATACCACCCTGGAAAGCCTGGCAGCCTTGAAACCTGCCTTCAATCCAAAGGGCGGCACCGTGACAGCCGGCACTTCGTCGCAAATCACCGATGGTGCTTCATGCATGATCGTGATGTCGGCGCAGCGTGCCCAGGACCTGGGCATCCAGCCACTGGCGGTGATCCGTTCGATGGCCGTGGCGGGTGTGGACCCGGCAATCATGGGCTATGGTCCAGTACCGGCCACACAAAAAGCCTTGAAGCGCGCGGGCCTGACCATCTCTGATATCGACTTCTTCGAGCTCAACGAAGCTTTCGCCGCACAGGCCCTGCCAGTGCTGAAAGATTTGAAAGTACTCGACAAGATGAATGAGAAGGTTAACCTGCACGGCGGTGCGATTGCCCTGGGCCACCCATTCGGTTGCTCCGGTGCACGTATTTCCGGCACTTTGCTTAACGTGATGAAGCAAAATGGCGGCAACCTTGGGGTTGCCACCATGTGCATTGGTCTCGGCCAAGGCATTTCCACCGTCTTCGAACGCGTCTAAGCGTTGAGTTGACGGAAGCCGGGGCCCAGTGCCCCGGTTTTTGTTTTTGGGTGGTCTTGTATTTTTTTTTTAACAAATTTTGTAAGAGGGCCAGAGCATGAAAGTTGAACCAGGGCTCTACCAACATTACAAGGGGCCGCAGTACCGCGTTTTTAATGTGGCACGGCACTCTGAAACTGAAGAAGAAGTGGTGTTCTACCAAGCGCTGTATGGTGAATACGGCTTTTGGGTGCGCCCCTTGAGCATGTTCCTGGAGACCGTCGAAGTTGACGGCGAACAGGTCCCGCGCTTTGCTTTGGTCCAGGCCGAACCCAGTCTTTTTTCAGGGCAATAACGGCAGGCCGCGCAGAATGCTGCGCTTGACCTCACCTTGTTGCCACTATATATAGCGTTGCCGCGTCAGGCGCCAACTGCCTTTCACTTCTCGAATTCAGGAATTTTCCGATCCATGGGCAAATCGCTGGTCATTGTGGAATCCCCGGCTAAGGCCAAGACCATCAACAAGTACTTGGGTAACGAGTACGTGGTGAAGTCGAGTATCGGCCATATCCGAGACCTGCCCACCAGCGGTTCGGCTAGCGCCAGCAAGGAGCCTGCCGCCAAGCGCGGCAAGGCGGCTGCGGGCGAAGGCCCGGTGCTCACGCCAAAAGAGAAAGCGCGCAAGCAGCTGGTCTCGCGCATGGGTGTGGACCCGGATCATGGCTGGAAGGCCAAGTACGAAATCCTTCCGGGCAAGGAAAAGGTCATCGAAGAGCTGCGCCGGCTCGCCAAGGATGCTGACACCATCTATCTCGCAACGGACTTGGACCGCGAAGGGGAAGCCATTGCCTGGCACCTGCGGGAAGCCATTGGCGGTGACGACAGCCGCTACAAGCGTGTGGTGTTCAACGAAATCACCAAGAAAGCCATCCAGGAAGCCTTCTCCAAGCCAGGTGAGCTGGACATTGACCGCGTCAACGCCCAACAGGCCCGTCGTTTCCTCGACCGCGTCGTGGGTTACATGGTCTCGCCGCTGCTGTGGGCGAAGATCGCCCGTGGCCTGTCCGCCGGCCGTGTGCAATCGGTAGCGGTCAAGCTGGTGGTGGAGCGTGAGCGTGAGATCCGTGCGTTCAACCCTGAGGAATATTGGGAAGTCCACGCCGACCTCGGTACTGCCAAGGGCAACAACGTCCGTTTTGAAGTGGCCCGCGAGAAAGGCGAAGCCTTCAAGCCGCTGAACGAAGCCCAGGCCATGGCTGCGCTGGAAAAGCTCAAGGCGTCCAGCTACAGCATCGTCAAGCGCGAAGACAAACCGACCAGCAGCAAGCCGTCTGCACCCTTCATTACTTCCACCCTGCAACAGGCCGCGAGCAACCGCCTGGGCTTTGGTGTGAAGAAAACCATGATGATGGCCCAGCGTCTGTACGAAGCCGGCTACATCACTTATATGCGTACTGACTCCACCAACCTGTCGCAAGACGCGGTGGCGATGGCGCGTACGTATATTGAAAGCGAGTTCGGCAAGAAGTACCTGCCGGAAAAGCCGAACGTCTACAGCAGCAAGGAAGGCGCCCAGGAGGCTCACGAAGCGATTCGTCCTTCCGATGCCAACACCGAGCCAAGCAAGCTGAGCGGCATGGAGCGCGACGCTGAGCGCCTCTACGAGCTGATCTGGCGCCAGTTCCTGGCCTGCCAGATGCTGCCGGCGCAATACCTGTCGACGACCGTCAGCGTGGGTGCTGGTGACTTCGAGC
The DNA here is from genome assembly GCF_023701505.1 of Pseudomonas sp. SR18. NCBI lineage: Bacteria > Pseudomonadati > Pseudomonadota > Gammaproteobacteria > Pseudomonadales > Pseudomonadaceae > Pseudomonas > Pseudomonas sp. SR18. The sequence goes on from NZ_JAMQAU010000005.1 coordinate 88,496, forward strand.
TGCGTGCCAAGGGCCGTATCCTCAAGTTCGACGGTTACACCCGCGTAATGCCGCAAATCGCCAAGCCGGGTGACGACGATGTGTTGCCGGACATGGCCCAGGGCGACACGTTGAAGCTGATCAAGCTCGACCCGTCCCAGCACTTCACCAAGCCGCCGGCGCGTTATTCGGAAGCCAGCCTGGTCAAGGAGATGGAAAAGCGCGGTATCGGCCGTCCTTCGACCTATGCGGCGATCATCTCGACCATCCAGGACCGTGGATACGTCGCGCTGCACAACCGTCGTTTCTATTCGGAAAAGATGGGCGACATCGTGACTGAGCGCCTGTCCGAGAGCTTCTCCAACCTGATGGACTACGGCTTTACCGCCGGCATGGAAGAGAACCTCGATGACGTGGCCCAGGGCGAACGCGACTGGAAAAACGTACTCGACGAGTTCTACGGCGACTTCAAGAAGAAACTTGAGGTAGCTGAAAGCCCTGAGAGCGGCATGCGTGCCAACCAGCCGGTGATGACTGACATCCCGTGCCAGACCTGTGGCCGCCCGATGCAGATTCGTACCGCGTCCACCGGCGTGTTCCTCGGTTGCTCGGGCTACAGCCTGCCGCCGAAAGAGCGCTGCAAGGCCACGGTCAACCTGGTCCCTGGTGATGAAATCGCGGCCGACGACGAGGGTGAGTCCGAGTCGCTGGTATTGCGTGGCAAGCACCGTTGCCCGATCTGCAGCACGGCGATGGACGCCTACCTGCTGGACGAGAAGCACAAGTTGCACATCTGCGGTAACAACCCGGATTGCAACGGCTACGAGATCGAAGAGGGCACTTACCGCATCAAGGGCTACGAAGGTCCGAGCCTGGAGTGCGACAAGTGCGGCAGCGAGATGCAGCTTAAGACCGGTCGTTTCGGCAAGTTCTTCGGCTGCACCAATCCGACCTGCAAGAACACCCGCAAACTGCTGAAAAGCGGTGACGCAGCGCCGCCGAAGATGGACCCGGTGAAGATGCCTGAACTCAAGTGCGAGAAGGTCAACGACACTTATATCCTGCGTGACGGCGCCTCGGGGTTGTTCCTGGCAGCGAGCCAGTTCCCGAAAAACCGTGAGACCCGTGCGCCATTGGTGCTGGAGATCGTGCCGCACAAGGACGAGATCGATCCTAAGTACCACTTCCTGTGTGAAGCGCCGAAGAAGGACCCGGATGGTCGTCCAGCCGTGATCCGCTACAGCCGCAAGACCAAGGAGCAGTACGTGCAGACCGAAGTGGACGGCAAGCCTACCGGCTGGAAAGCGTTCTACGACGGCGGCAAGTGGAAGGTCGAAGACAAGCGCCAGGGCGCTTGATCCGCCGAATACCCCGAAGATCCAATGTGGGAGGGGGCTTGCCCCCGATAGCGGTGCATCAGTCATACACATGTCGGCTGATAGACCTCTATCGGGAGCAAGCCCCCTCCCACATTTGCATCGGCGTGTTTGTGTAAGTGAAGTTCCTTCTCACGTAAGCAGCCGTACATGGCACTTGCAGTCGACTCGGCTGATCCGTGACACTGTTCAGCCAGCATCACGCCTATTCGTTGTGGAGATTTGCCGTCATGGCCAACGAACTCTATACCCGTACCAATCAGAAAATTTACTTCGCGGGTTTGTCCCTGGAAGCCCTTGGCCGTGCCGAGGAAGGGAAGGAGATGAATGCTATCGCGTTGGTCCAGGCGGGGCGTGAAGCAGCTTTATTTCACCTGTACGGCGCGTTGCTGGGGCTGTGTCATGAAATCGCCGGCTTCTACCGTTTGCCACAGGCCGGTTCGCCCCGTGCGGAAATGATCATGAACCGTGAAGTGCTGGAGAGCATGGCGATTCCTGAGCTGTCGGAACTGGTAGAAATGGCCCAGAGCCCTGACAGCTGGGTGGCGCGCCTGCTCAAGGCCCATGCCGATATGTTCCAGCCGCCGCGTGTTCCCCACGTACCTAAGGGGGATGTGACTCAGCCGTTGATCGTGGCAATTGCGCTGGAAGAGGACGAGCCGAAGCCACTGAGCCGGGAAGAGTTGGAAGGCTGGCGTCAGGAGCTGAAAAAGATGGCGCTGCGCTTTCGTGAAGGCCTGAACGAGTGCTGAAGCTTGGGCGGGCGCAGAAAGCACCGTTCATCAAGCTGTAAAGAAACCTCGCCAGAACCTCAACGAGGCTGGGAGGATGACTGATATAATCCCGGCCTTTGGTGGAGAACAGACTTTTATGCCGACGTCCTTTCTGGAAATTGTTGAGTTGCCTGACGGCCGAATCGAGCTGCGCCGGGCTGAGGACGAGGGTTCTCTGGTTATCCTGGATTTTTCCGAGGACGCAAAAGCGTTCCTGCAAGGCCAACACGTGGAAGTGGCAAAAGCCATGTTGAGCGTGGGCGTGCAGATGGCTGGCCGCCTGGCGGAAGGCGAACCGGAAAAAGAGGATGGTTCGCGGGTTCTCCACTGAATGTGGGTTCGCTGTTGTGGTGAGCGGGCTTCTGTGGTGAGCGGGCTCACCATAATGAGCATGCTCACCACAGAAGCCCGCTCCGTTCCCTTATAAGGCCTGGCCTTTTATCCCAATCGAATATTCAAACTCTGTGCATCGCCCGTGCGTGCTGCGCTGACCAATTGCTGCTTGGCTGCCGCATTCAGCGGGTTCAGCCAGCTCACCACCGTATGACTACGACCCAGGCGCAACGCCTCACATGTCAACTGCTGCGCACTTTGCGCACCACGCGGTTGTAGCAGCAGGATACGCTCACGGTTAAGACCGGCGTCCCGTAGCCAGGCCTGGGTCAGGCTGGCGGGTGGGGCGATCAGGGTCAGCCAGCGTGCATCCTGCTCTTCGCTCAGATCACGAAGAATCGGCGCCAATAGGCTCAGGCAGCTCCCAGCCGCACCGCGCAACGACAGTTCACTGAACGCCTCGGGTTCGGCGCTCCAGGGCGCCTCGACCGTTTCCTTGAGAATGGGCGAAAGGGGTTGGGCCATAAAGGCCTCGAACAGCGACAGTTGAGTGTGTTGTGGGGTGTGTATGAGCTGCATGGTGCCTCCTCTAGCGGCGAATGACGCCGACGCTCAAGCCTTCGATCACCAGGTCCTGATCTTTCAGGTTCACTTCAATTGGAGCGAACTCAGGGTTCTCAGCCAGGAGCCAGACCTTGCTGCCTTCGCGCTTGAAGCGTTTAACGGTGACTTCATCGCCGATGCGAGCGACGACGATCTGGCCATTACGGGCTTCGCGGGTGGTGTGGACGGCCAGCAGGTCGCCATCAAAGATGCCCACGTCTTTCATGCTCATGCCGTGTACCCGCAACAGGTAGTCGGCACGCGGATGGAAGAAGGTGGGGTTGATGTTGCAGGACTCCTCGACGTGCTGCTGTGCCAGGATCGGCGCACCAGCGGCAACACGGCCGATGATCGGGAGTGTCGATTCGTCGGCCTTGGCTTCGAAGCCAGGGATACGAATACCGCGCGAGGCACCGGGCGTCATCTCGATCGCGCCTTTGCGAGCGAGGGCCTTGAGGTGTTCTTCAGCGGCATTTGGGGACTTGAACCCCAGTTCCAGCGCAATTTCGGCTCGTGTCGGCGGGTAGCCGTTGTCATCGAGGCAGCGCTTGATAAAAGCCAGAATCTCAGCTTGGCGTGGCGTCAGTTTTAGCATGTTGATCGCTCTGTCTTTTTATACAGTGACTGGGATTATATACAGTGGACTGCGCTTGGCAATCATCCTTTTGTTCGCCTCCGCTGGACGGTCGTTCGCCATCCTTCCTACAGCGCAGAGATAGCGCTGCCTACAGACCCGTAAGGATGTGATTAAATAGTGATGAAATAGATGACTACCCGGCCGGAAAGCGAACCCGCAGGCTTGACAAGACACACCCTGAAACGTATGTTTCAAACAAGTGTTTGTCAGGCGGAGTAGTCATGGCCCAGTCGGAAACCGTTGAACGCATTCTCGATGCTGCCGAGCAATTGTTCGCGGAAAAAGGATTTGCTGAAACTTCATTGCGGCTGATCACCAGCAAGGCCGGGGTCAATCTCGCTGCCGTGAACTACCATTTCGGCTCGAAAAAAGCCCTGATCCAGGCGGTGTTCTCGCGCTTCCTGGGGCCGTTCTGCGCCAGTCTCGATCGTGAACTTGAGCGTCGCCAAGCCAAGGCCGACCACAAACCCAGCCTCGAAGAGCTGCTGGAGATCCTCGTCGAGCAAGCCTTGGTGGTTCAGCCTCGCAGCGGTAACGACCTGTCGATCTTCATGCGGCTTCTAGGCCTGGCGTTCAGCCAGAGCCAAGGCCACTTGCGGCGCTACCTGGAAGACATGTACGGCAAGGTTTTCCGTCGCTACATGTTGCTGGTCAACGAAGCGGCGCCGCGTATTCCTCCTATCGAACTGTTCTGGCGCGTGCACTTCATGCTCGGTGCGGCAGCGTTCAGCATGTCCGGTATCAAGGCATTGCGTGCGATTGCCGAGACCGATTTCGGCGTTAACACCTCCATCGAACAGGTCATGCGCCTGATGGTGCCGTTTCTCGCCGCAGGCATGCGCGCCGAGACCGGCGTGACCGACCCTGGCATGGCCGCCGCGCAACTGCGCCCACGCAGCAAATCTGCACCAGCCCCCGCCAAGGTTTGACGGTGCCGGGTGTGCGCGGCAGCTTGCATCCGCTAAGCTAGCCGCCATGTCGAATTCAGCTATTTACTCGCAACCCGTTGTGCTTGCTGCTCTTATCGCGTGAAGCAAGGGCAACGGGTTGTTTGCGTTATTTAAGGAAGGTTTATGACTGCTGCCCTGCAAGGTTCTTTGATGGTCGACGTTGCCGGTACCTGGCTGACGGCCGAGGATCGCCACTTGTTGCGCCAGCCTGAAGTGGGCGGCCTGATCATTTTTGCGCGCAATATCGAGCACCCGCGCCAGGTGCGGGAGTTGAGTGCGGCGATTCGTGCCGTGCGCCCAGACCTGCTGCTGGCCGTCGATCAGGAAGGCGGTCGTGTACAGCGCCTGCGCCAGGGATTTGTGCGCCTGCCGGCCATGCGCGCACTGGCGGACAACTCCAACGCTGAATACCTGGCCGAGCAGTGCGGCTGGGTCATGGCCACGGAAGTGCTTGCCGTCGGCCTGGACCTGAGTTTCGCCCCGGTACTCGACCTGGACTACCAGCGCAGCGCCGTGGTCGGCACCCGTTCCTTCGAGGGCGACCCCGAGCGTGCCGCCGTGCTCGCGGGCGCCTTTATTCGTGGCATGAACAGCGCCGGTATGGCCGCCACGGGCAAGCACTTTCCGGGTCATGGTTGGGCTGAGGCCGATTCCCACGTCGCCATTCCCAATGACGAACGCAGCCTGGAACAGATTCGCGCCAATGACCTGGTGCCTTTCGCACGCCTGAGCAAGCAATTGGCAGCAGTGATGCCGGCGCACGTCATCTACCCACAGGTTGACGCCCAGCCCGCCGGCTTCTCGCGCCGATGGTTGCAGGACATCCTGCGCGGCGAGCTGCAATTTGACGGCGTGATTTTCAGCGATGACCTGTCCATGGCCGGTGCCCATGTGGTCGGCGATGCGGCCAGTCGTATCGAAGCGGCATTGACGGCCGGTTGTGACATGGGGCTGGTGTGCAATGATCGTGCAGCAGCCGAGCTTGCTCTGACTGCGGCGCAGCGGATGAAGGTCACACCGTCTGCCCGTATTGCGCGGATGCGCGGGCAAGGGATTGCTTCGGCGGAGTACAAGCAGGATCCGCGCTGGTTGGCAGCGCTTAGGGCGTTGCGGGATGCTCAGCTGATCGACTGAAGACTGAGTCGCTTCTATCGGGGGCAAGCCCCCTCCCACATTTGTATGTGGGGGGCTTGCCCATGATGGCGATCCGCCAGTCAGCGCTTCTCTTGCTTATTGGGCAGCGGCGCAAACAACGCTTCAATATCCTCGTTGCCCAACTGCCAATCCCCGGTGGTTCGTCCATCCAGCACACCCGCCGCCAGGTCGGACTTTTCTTTTTGCAGGTGCTGGATTTTCTCTTCCACCGTGCCTCGGGCAATCATCTTGTAGACGAACACCGGCTTCTCTTGCCCGATGCGATACGCACGGTCGGTCGCCTGGTTTTCCGTTGCGGGGTTCCACCACGGGTCGTAGTGGATCACCGTGTCTGCTTCTGTGAGGTTCAGGCCTACACCGCCGGCCTTCAAACTGATCAGAAAAATCTGCAACTTGCCGCTCTGGAAGTCCTTCACCGGCGTGCGCCGATCCCGGGTTTGACCGGTGAGCAGTGCGTAGGCAATGCCGCGCTTTTTCAGTTCGACTTCGATCAGGCTCAGCATCGAGGTGAACTGGGAAAACAGCAGGATCCGCCGGCCTTCGGCAAACAGCTCGTCGAGCATGTCCAGCAGGCTGTCGAGCTTGCCCGAGCTGCTGCCACGGGCGGGCAGGGTGGCGTCGTTGACCAGGCGCAAGTCGCAGCACACCTGGCGCAGCTTGAGCAGCGCTTCAAGGATGATGATCTGGCTGCGCGCCACACCTTTGCGGGTGATCTCGTCGCGGACCTTCTTGTCCATGGCCAGGCGCATGGTTTCGTACACATCGCGCTGGGCTTCGTGAAGGTCGACCCAGTGGATGATTTCGGTCTTGGGCGGCAATTCTGTCGCCACTTGTTCCTTGGTGCGGCGCAACAGGAAGGGTTTTATCCGACCGTTGAGGTGCTGCAATCGCACTTCGCTGGCGCGCTTTTCGATGGGCACGCGGTAGTCACGGTTGAAGCTTTTTACGTCGCCCAGCCAGCCCGGCAGCAGGAAGTGGAACAGCGACCACAGCTCGCCCAGATGATTTTCCAGCGGCGTGCCACTCAGGCACAGGCGCTGTCGTGCATTCAACTCACGCGCTGCCTGGGCTGCTTTGCTCGACGGGTTCTTGATGTATTGGGCTTCGTCGAGGATCAGCACATGCAAGGGCAGGGCAGCGAGGGTGTCGATGTCCTTTGGCAGCAGCGCGTACGTGGTAAGCAGCAGGTCATATTTCTGCAGATTGGCGAAATGTTTCTTACGTGTCGCGCCGTACAGGGCTTGCACCCTGAGTTGCGGAGTGAAGTGGGCTGCCTCGTCGAGCCAGTTAGGAATCAGGCTGGTGGGCATCACCACCATGCACGGTCGATCCAGGCGCCCGGCGATCTTTTCGCTGAGGATATGCGCCAAGGTCTGTAGGGTTTTGCCTAGGCCCATGTCATCCGCAAGAATCCCGCCGACGTCCAGCTGGCGCAGCGACTGCATCCAGCTCAGGCCTTCCAACTGGTATGGGCGCAAAGTCGCGTTCAACCCTTCGGGCGCGACGCAGGTGAAGTCCTTGATATCCCGCAGACGTTGGGCAAAGTTGCGGATCTTCTCACCGCCTTCCCATTGCAGCGGCAGGTCTTCCAGCGGGTTCAACCGAATAGCATCGGCCTTGGCCAGGCGCAGCGTGGTGCTGCCGGCTTCCTGTAGGTAAAACTCGCCAAGCGTCGCCAGTACTGGCTTCAGGCGTCCGTAAGGCAATGCCACTTGCAGTGGGCCGTGGCCGTTGGGCAGGCCAGGGATGTTCACCAGGATCAGTTCGTCATCGCGACGGCGTGCGAGTTTCTCCGGGTTGAGAATCTCGGTGTGAGAGCGCATCAGGTTCAGCAGAATCGGCAACAGGCTCAGCCGTTCACCGTTGACGATGATCCCCAGTTCCAGGTCAAACCAGTCGCGCTCCGGCCCTTCGTCGACGGTGGCGTACCAGTCGTCCACCGTGCTCAGGTCGAAACCGAAATCCTCATCAATCTGCAACTCCCAACCTTCGGTGCGCAAAGTGGGCGAAACGTTGAGGGTGAAGTTCAGCCAGGCACTTTCATTGACCATCTCGAACAGCTCGCCAGCGCTTTCCGGCAGTGCCTTGCTCTGGCGTGTGGCGATCTTGAAGCCCAGCAGGCGCAGTTGTTCGCGATAGGGTTGTTCCAGCCCCGGGTGGCGCTTGATGCGCAGGCTCTGGGTTTCCTGGCGTACGATAATGTCGGCGTTCTTTTGCCCGCTGACATAGTGGCCCAAGTAGTTGAACGACAGCGCCGCACGGTGCTGGATATAGCGCTGCATCCTGCCGTTGCGCGGTTCGAACGCACTGAACTCGACACTCGCCAGCCACAGGCGCGGGATCGGCAGCACGTCCTCCATCACCACCTGCGGTAACACCACGCGGTTGTCCAGCACAGCCTGGAGCTTCTCCAGCAGCTCGGCATCCTGGGCGGCGGCCGGGTAGGCCAGGGTTTCCTGGACCTTGAGCAAGACGGCGGCGATATGTTTGCAATTGGTATGCACCGGGCAGGTGCAGCGGCTGTCCACCAGGATCAGCGAGCCCTTGGCCGATTCGCGCAGCGAGATGGTCTGTCGGTAAACGTTGCCGCCCGAGCCTTCGCAGTTGGCGATGATGGTGCTGTCACCGGATTCGACGATGCGTACCCGATTCTCCAGCGCATAACGTCGCCCGCGCTCCAGGCTCTGCTCTTTGAAGCGATTGGCCCACGAAGGGGCCAGGGGTTTGGTCAACGACGACGTCTGGGGCATGGCGCTGGATCAGTCCTGAATGTCAGGCGGGGGTGCGCTGGGCGGCTTGGCGGTCAGCGAAGTGATCTTGATCAGCAGTGCGAGGTGACCACCATCGAGGTAGTTGAGTTGGTTGTTCTTGGTGCGCACGTCGGTCTGGTTCAGGTGCTCGCTGGCAATCACACTGCCGTTGCTGTCGAACTGATTGACCCAGAATTGCGTGTCGATATCGGTAAAACGCCCCAGTTGCAGGTTCAGCGTGCCCTCGATAGGGAACTGGCCGAACTGTTCCTGGCCGTCGGTGATCGCGATTTTGACCGGTTGTTCGCCGAGGTTCTGTTCCCAGGCCTTGTGCGCCAGCACGGTGTAGCTGTTATCGGCGCTGAGCTTGTCGACGATGTTGTTCAGGCGCGGCGGGCTCATTTTATCGCCCAGGCGCACGGCCCCGGCATCCCAGTTTTCCGGCGCGGCGCGGCTGTTGATCACCGGTTCCGCATTTTGGCGCACCAGGATCATTTCTACCTGGTAGGGGCTGTCGGCAAATGCCGAAGGCGCCAATACCACCAACAACAAGCTCAGCATGCGGAACAGGCGCATTGGGGCGTCCTTCAAACAGATTTCGGGATGAGGCGCTCAAACAGCGCCTCCAGGGTATTAAAGCGTTCTTCGGCGCGTTCCATCGGCACCATGAACTTGAACAGCGTAGCCCCTTCGAACTTGTAGCGGTTGGGCTGGCCCTGGATCAGCTTGATCAGCACCAACGGGTCTACCGGCGTCTGCGCTTCGAACTCAATACGCCCGCCCTGCGGCCCAGCGTCGACTTTCTTTATACCGAGCTGCTCGGCCTGCAATTTAAGCAGGGTCAGGCGCACCAGGTTCTTGGTCGGTTCCGGCAGCAGGCCGAAGCGGTCGATCATCTCAACCTGCAAGTCCTTGAGGCCTTCTTCGTCGGTGGCCGAAGCGATGCGCTTGTACAGGATCAGCCGTGCGTGCACGTCCGGCAGGTAGTCTTCGGGAATCAACGCCGGCAAGCGCAGGTTGATTTCCGGACCGCCGCCCAAGGGTTGGTCGAGGTTCGGTTGCTCGCCCTTGCGGATGGCTTTCACCGCACGTTCGAGCATCTCCATATAGAGGGTGAAACCCACTGCCTGGATCTGCCCGCTCTGGCCGTCGCCCAGCAGTTCGCCGGCGCCACGGATTTCCAGGTCGTTGGTGGCCAGTACAAAACCGGCGCCGAGGTCCTGGGTGTTGGCGATCGCTTCCAGGCGCTTTTCGGCGTCGGACGTGATCTGTTGGCGCGGCGGCGTCAGCAGGTAGGCGTAGGCCTGGTGGTGACTGCGACCGACGCGGCCACGCAGTTGGTGCAACTGCGCCAGGCCGAATTTATCGGCGCGCTCGATGATGATGGTGTTGGCGCTCGGCACGTCGATACCGGTCTCGATGATGGTCGAGGCGATCAACACGTTGAAGCGCTTGTGATAGAAGTCGCTCATCACCTGTTCGAGTTCACGTTCGCGCATCTGCCCGTGGCCGATGGCGATCCGCGCTTCCGGCACCAGTTCGGCGAGGTCGGCGGCGCATTTCTCGATGGTTTTCACGTCGTTGTGCAGGTAATACACCTGGCCGCCGCGCAGCAATTCCCGCAGCAGGGCTTCTTTTACCGTGCTTTTGTTCTGCTCCATGACGAAGGTGCGCACCGAGAGGCGGCGCGCCGGCGGCGTGGCGATGATCGACAGGTCGCGCATGCCCGACACCGCCATGTTCAGCGTGCGTGGGATCGGCGTTGCTGTGAGCGTAAGAATATCGACTTCACTGCGCAGGGCTTTGAGCTGCTCTTTCTGGCGCACGCCGAAGCGGTGTTCTTCGTCGATGATCACCAGGCCCAGGTTCTTGATCTTTACGTCGTCCGACAGCAGCTTGTGCGTGCCGATCACGATGTCGATCTTGCCTTCGGCCAAATCGGCGACGGCAGCGTTCACTTCCTTGGCCGACTTGAAGCGGCTCATCACTTCCACGGTCACCGGCCAGTCGGCAAAGCGGTCGCGGAAGCTGTTGTAGTGCTGCTGGGCGAGCAGGGTGGTCGGCACCAGGATCGCGACCTGGCGGCCACCGTGTACGGCGATAAAGGCGGCGCGCATGGCCACTTCGGTCTTGCCGAAACCCACGTCGCCACACACCAGGCGGTCCATCGGCTTGGGCGCGAGCATGTCGGCGCGCACGGCTTCGATGGTGGTTTGCTGGTCCGGAGTTTCTTCGAACGCGAAGCCGGCGCTGAAGGTGGCGTAGTCGGCTTTCGGGTCGGCGAAGGCATAGCCTTCGCGGGCGGCGCGGCGGGCATAGATGTCGAGCAGCTCGGCGGCAACATCGCGAACCTGCTCGGCAGCCTTGCGCTTGGCCTTCTGCCAGGTCTCGGAGCCCAGGCGGTGCAACGGCGCCAGGGCGTCGTCGCTGCCGGTGTAGCGGGCAATCAGGTGCAGGCTGGCGACCGGCACGTAGAGCTTGGCGCCCTCGGCGTATTCCATGGTGAGGAATTCGGCGGCCTGGTTATCGATCTCCAGGGTCTGCAAGCCGAGGTAGCGACCCACGCCGTGGTCGATGTGCACCACCGGCGCGCCTTCGCGCAGTTCGGTGAGGTTTTTGATGACTGCGTCGTTGTTGGCGTCGGCACGTTTTTCGCGACGGCGACGCTGCATCACGCGCTGGCCGAACAGTGGGCTCTCGGCAATCAACGCCAGGGCCGGGTCATCCAGCAGCAGGCCTTCGTCGAGCGGGGCGATGGTGATCGCCAGGCGCTCTTTGCCTTTTACAAAATCCGGCCAGCTGTCGACGGTTTTTGGCCGCAGCTTCAGGCGCTCCAACAACTCCAGCAACACTTCACGGCGGCCGGCGGACTCGGCGGTAAACAGCACGCGGCCGGGGAAGTCGCTGATGAAGTTGGACAAGGCCTCCAGGGGCTGCGTGGCTTTGGCTTGAATCGCCAAGTCCGGCAGCGTGGCCGCCGGGAAGCGCTCACGGCCGCTTCCGGCTTCCACATCCTGCTGACTGGCCACCACGCGCGGCCAGTTTTTCAGGCGGGCGAAGCAGTCTTCCACCGGCAGGAACAGCTCGGCCGGCGGCAATAATGGACGGGACGGGTCGACGCGGCGCTCTTCGTAACGGTTGCGCACGTCGTTCCAGAAGTTTTCCGCGGCTTGCTCGATGCCCGGCAGCGAGAACACTTGGGTGTCCTGGGGCAGGTAATCGAACAGGGTCGAGGTTTCGTCGAAGAACAACGGCAGGTAGTACTCGATACCGGCCGGGGTAATCCCGCTGCTCAAGTCCTGGAAGATCGGGCAGCGACGGAAGTCGACATCGAAGCGTTCACGAAAGCGCGCCTTGAAGCGGGTGACCGCGTCCTTTTGCAGTGGGAATTCCCGTGCGGGCAGCAGCTTGACCGAGTCGACCTTGTCGATGGAGCGTTGGTTTTCCGGATCGAAGGTGCGCAGGGTCTCGATTTCGTCATCGAACAGGTCGATGCGGTACGGCAACTTGCTGCCCATCGGGAACAGGTCGATCAGCGCACCGCGCACCGCGAACTCACCGTGCTCGTACACCGTGTCCACGCAGCGGTAGCCGCTGGCTTCGAGGCGCGTGCGCATCTGTTCCACGTCGAGCTTCTGGCCGATATCCAGCACCAGGCTGCTGCCCAGCAGGAACTTGGTCGGGGCCAGGCGATGCAGCGCCGTGGTAATCGGCACCACCAGCACGCCGTGGGCCAGTTCCGGCAGACGGTACAGGCTGGCGATGCGCTGGGAGATGATGTCCTGGTGCGGCGAGAACAGGTCGTAGGGCAGGGTTTCCCAGTCGGGAAAATGCAGCACCGGCAAATCGGGGGCGAAGAAGCTCAGCTCCTGCTCCAACCGTTCGGCACTTTGGCTGTCGGCGGTGAGCAGCAGGGTAAAGCGCTTGGCTGCGCTGGCAGCCTCGGCAATGGCCAGGCTCAGGGCGGCACCGGGCAGATTGCCCCAGTGCTGTTTACCTGCCGCGGCAGGGAGTAGCGGTAGACGCAGAACGGGCACGGAAGGTTGAGCTCCAAGCGTTGCGACAAAGTCGGTAATTGTAACGGGCCAAGGTGCCGCCTGTCAGTTGCTGACTGTGCCTATTACGGTTTGTAGGAAATGTAGTGGCTAAGACAAACAATGGCGTGTTTTGACTCAATATGTAGTGCCAAAAAGCGCGAATGTTTAGGAGGGTTACGGACAAGTCGGACGACTCGTCCAACTAGTGGCCTTCTGGAACCCGCGTATTTACTGGGCTGCAGCGGGGCGGTATTTTTTAGCAAGGACTTTTTGTTGGCTGGCGCGCATTGCGACGAGGGCAGTCGGGCGGCATAATGTAGCCCCTTTTTTCAGCCCCTACATGTGGAAGGTTCCCGTGACTCAGAAGCCCGACCAGTGTCTTGGTGAATGGATCGACCGTGAAGCACTCGCAGAAGCGATGATCCCGCTTATCGGTCAGCTGTACCGCAATAACAATGTGGTGAGCTCGATCTATGGCCGCAGCCTGATCAACCAGTCCGTCATCGCGATTCTCAAGGCGCACCGCTTTGCGCGCCATCGCTCTGCCGACGACAGCGAACTCTCCGTCCACGAAACATTCCCACTGCTCAAGGCCATGAGCGAGCTCAAGCTCGGCGCGGCCTCGGTAGACCTGGGCAAGTTGGCGTACAAATTCCGCAAGGAAGGCGCCGGCCGCACCGCCGAGCAGTTCGTGCGTGAAGAAATGGCCGATGTGGTTGGCCAGCAAAACGCAGCAGCCCGCAAAGGCACTGACGTTGTGCTGTACGGCTTCGGTCGTATCGGCCGCCTGCTGGCGCGCATCCTGATCGAAAAAACCGGTGGCGGCGACGGCCTGCGCCTGCGTGCCATTGTTGTGCGCAAAGGCGCCGACAACGACCTGACCAAGCGCGCCAGCCTGCTGCGCCGCGACTCGGTACACGGTCCGTTCAACGGCACCATCGTCATTGACGAAGAAAACAACACCATCACCGCCAACGGTAACCTGATCCAGGTGATCTACGCGAAGAACCCGTCCGAGGTGGATTACACCCAGTACGGCATCAAGGACGCCCTGCTGGTGGACAACACCGGCGTATGGCGTGATGCCGAAGGCCTGGGCCAGCACCTGGCTTGCCCTGGTGTTGATCGCGTTGTTCTGACCGCGCCTGGCAAGGGCAAGCTGAAGAACATCGTGCACGGCATCAACCACGGTGAAATCACCGCTGACGACAAGATCGTCTCCGCCGCTTCCTGCACCACCAACGCCATCGTGCCGGTGCTCAAGGCTGTGAACGACAAGTTCGGCATCGTCAACGGTCACGTCGAAACCGTTCACTCGTACACCAACGACCAGAACCTGATCGACAACTTCCACAAAGGCGATCGTCGTGGCCGTAGCGCCGCGCTGAACATGGTCATCACCGAGACCGGTGCTGCTACCGCTGCTGCCAAGGCGCTGCCTGAGCTGGCCGGCAAGTTGACCGGTAACGCGATCCGCGTTCCTACGCCAAACGTGTCGATGGCCATTCTCAACCTGAACCTTGAGACTGCCGCCAGCCGTGAAGAGATGAACGAGTACCTGCGCTACATGGCGCTGCACTCCGATCTGCATAAGCAAATCGACTTCGTCAATTCCCAGGAAGTGGTATCCACCGACTTCGTCGGTTCGCGCCACGCCGGTGTGGTGGATGCCGAAGCGACCATCAGCCAGGACAACCGTGTTGTGCTGTACGTGTGGTACGACAACGAGTTCGGCTACAGCTGCCAGGTGGTTCGTGTGATGGAAGACATGGCCGGGGTCAACCCGCCTGCGTTTCCGCGCTAAACATCAGCAGTAGATGAAAAAGCCCCGACTGGTTCGGGGCTTTTTTATGGCTGTGGGTTTCGGGCTGCCTGTGAGGGCCTCATCGGGGGTAAGCCCCCTCCCACAGTTTGATTTGTGAATATATTCAAATGTGCGAGGTGGCTTGCCCCCGATAGCGGTAGTTCAGCCGACGCATCAATTGAGCAACTGCCCGCGCAAGCTGTCCGACAACCCCTTCGGCGCCAGCCAGATACCCATATAGGCTTTCGCCAATTCAGTATCTCGACTGCTGAACACCACCTGGCCATTGATCTCCAAGTTCAAACCGCGCCCCGACCGAAAATCCAGGGCGTAACGATCCCCGCTGCGGATATTGCGAAAGCGCGCATGCAGTTGATCCAGCTCAGGCTTCAAACGAGCACTGGCTTGCTGGCGCTCCAACGTCGCGGTGGCGGCCTTTATCACATCGTTGCGGTCGATGTCGCGAAAGTAATACAGCACAAGGCGCAGGTCCTGTTGTTGTGCCCAGGCCTGTCTGGCGCTCACATCCGCAGAGGCATACAACGCGGCAGCGTACACATCGGCCCACAGGTAGGTGAGCACCGCCTGGTTTTTGCGGGCCAGGCCCTCGAACTGTGCGGGGAAATCAGCCTGCTTGAGTCGGTCGGCGTCATTGGCGTGAGCCGTGATCGACATCATCAGCATCAAACAGATAAAGAGTTGTCGCATAATGGTTCATCCCGAAATTGGCGCTGATTTGCGTCATGTAGTATGGCAAGACTGGCCTACGACGCGACCAAGGGTTAATGTGCGCGGCGTTGACCCTTATATAGACTGTGCCCCGGTTCACACACTTGAGCCAAATTGTCCTTCATGACCGCTGGCCGCGGCATGATTTAGCCAGGCGTCCAACCGTACGCCTGGCCTGTTCTGAGGAGTACGCATGGCTGTCTACAACTACGACGTGGTGGTACTGGGTTCCGGCCCGGCTGGAGAAGGTGCGGCGATGAACGCCGCGAAGGCAGGGCGCAAGGTGGCGATGGTCGATAGCCGTCGCCAGGTCGGCGGTAACTGCACCCACCTGGGTACCATCCCGTCCAAGGCCTTGCGTCACTCGGTCCGCCAGATCATGCAGTTCAACACCAACCCGATGTTCCGGGCCATTGGTGAGCCGCGCTGGTTCTCTTTCCCGGACGTGCTCAAGAGCGCCGAGAAAGTCATCTCCAAACAAGTGGCCTCGCGCACTGGCTACTACGCGCGTAACCGCGTCGACCTGTTCTTCGGCACCGGCAGTTTTGCCGACGAGCAAACCGTCGAAGTGGTCTGCGCCAACGGTGTGGTCGAGAAGCTGGTGGCCAAGCACATCATCATTGCCACCGGGTCGCGTCCGTATCGTCCGGCGGACATCGATTTCCACCACCCGCGTATCTACGATAGCGACACCATCCTGAGCCTGGGCCACACCCCGCGCAAACTGATCATCTACGGCGCTGGCGTGATTGGCTGTGAATACGCCTCGATCTTCAGCGGCCTGGGTGTATTGGTGGAGCTGGTGGATAACCGCGATCAGTTGCTGAGCTTCCTCGACTCGGAAATTTCCCAGGCGTTGAGCTACCACTTCAGCAACAACAACATCACCGTGCGCCACAACGAAGAGTACGAGCGGGTCGAAGGCCTGGATAACGGCGTGATTCTGCACCTCAAATCCGGCAAGAAGATCAAGGCCGACGCCTTGCTGTGGTGCAACGGTCGTACCGGCAACACCGACAAGCTGGGCATGGAAAATATCGGGGTCAAGGTCAACAGCCGTGGCCAGATCGAAGTGGATGAGAACTACCGCACCTGCGTGCCGAACATTTACGGCGCCGGTGACGTGATCGGCTGGCCAAGCCTGGCCAGTGCGGCACATGACCAGGGCCGTTCGGCCGCTGGCAGCATTGTCGACAATGGCAGCTGGCGCTACGTGAACGACGTACCGACCGGGATCTACACGATTCCCGAGATCAGCTCGATCGGCAAGAACGAGCACGAGCTGACCAAGGCCAAGGTGCCTTACGAAGTGGGCAAGGCGTTCTTCAAGAGCATGGCGCGTGCGCAGATCGCCGGCGAGCCCCAGGGCATGCTGAAGATCCTGTTCCATCGCGAGACCCTGGAAGTGCTCGGCGTGCATTGCTTCGGCTACCAGGCTTCGGAGATCGTGCACATCGGCCAGGCCATCATGAACCAGCCGGGCGAGCAAAATACCCTCAAGTATTTTGTGAACACCACGTTCAACTACCCGACCATGGCTGAAGCCTATCGGGTAGCGGCCTACGATGGCCTCAACCGGCTTTTTTGAGCGGCTCCGGCCGGTGGCCTGAGCCGGCCGGGGAGACCGATTTCAGTAATTCCCGAGAGTGGCAGTGGCCAAACCGGGAAAGTCTGTAATCAGGCTATCTACGCCGAAGTCGGCGAGCCTGCGCATAAGCGCAGGTTCGTTGACCGTCCACACCGACACATGCAGACCCTGGCGCTGGGCTTTCTCCAGACGCTCAGGGGTGCACAGCGTCCAGTTCAACGCCAGATACTCACAGCCATAGTTCTGCGCGACCTTCAGCGGGTCGAGCCAGGCGTATTCGGCCACCAGTCCACGTGACAGGTCCGGGGTGAGATCAACCGCCGCTTTCAACACTTCCCGCGAGCTTGAGGTCACGGTGACCTTGTCCATCAAGCCGAAACGTACCGCCATCTCGCGGATTGCCAGCACCGTGGTTGCGGCGCGGGTGCGCGAGGCGCTTTTGACTTCCAGTTGCCAGTGATCGAAGTCGCATTGTTCGAACAGCTCTTCCAGGCGTGGGATCGGGCAGGGTTTGACCCAGCCTGGGCCGCCTTTGCGGGCGTCCATCTTCACCAGGTCTGCCGCCGAATACTCGACGACCTTGCCGCGCCGGTCGGTGGTGCGCTTGAGGGTCGGGTCGTGGATGACCATCAGCTCGCCGTCCATGGACAGGTGCAGATCCAGTTCGCAACGGCGTACGCCGTGCTTGAGGCACTCCTGGAAGCTGGTCAGGGTGTTTTCCGGTGCTTCGCCTTTGGCACCGCGGTGGCCGTAAATCAGGGTCACAGTTGCTCCTATGCGCCAGGCTGGCTGGCGGAGTGAATACGAATTCAGAGATCGTCGCTTTGTTCCCGCGCCAGGCGGCGTTCCTGGGCCTGTTTCTGCAGGATGTAGCGGGCCAGCAATTGGCGCTGGGCATCGGTCATGGACTCGAATTCCGTGCCTACGTCAAAGCCATCGCCCTTGGGATCGCAATGGGTGACCCGCGCCCGCAGCAGCAGGCCGAGCGCCTGGGGCATCAGTACCAGCTTGACCGCCAGATGGACGCCGGTGGCCAGGGGGGCAGGGTGCTGGAAGTCGATGCCGCCTTCGGAGATGATCACCGGCTGCGGTGCGCCCACCTCGTCCAGCAGGCCGCGCGCCATGATCTGGCTGAGCAGGTCCACGCGTTTGTTCTGCACACGCAGGAAGGCGGCGAGGGTGCGGTCCTTTTCGCTCAGTTGGCGCAGCAGGTGCTGGGCTTCGAACTCGCTCAGGTGCAGCTCACTGAGCAGGTTGAACAGCGGTGAATCATCCAGCAACACTTCCTTGCTCGCCGCTTCGGGGGCCGACAGGCTTTTGATTTGGAGTGCGATCATGTCGTCGATACGGTAGTATTCGCGGCGCTCTTCTTCATCTAATGTCGACATGGCGAACCCCAGGTAACGGTAATGGTCAGAGTGTAAAGCTGCTTACCAGACCCCGCCACCGGGACGTCTTCTTTTCCTCCGAACAAGCCCCGACATGTTCAGACCTCTCTTCGTATTTATTGGCACGCGTTATACCCGTGCAAAGCGCCGCAATCATTTTGTGTCGTTCATTTCCTTGACCTCGATGATCGGGCTCGCCTTGGGCGTGGTCGTGATGATTGTGGTGCTGTCGGTGATGAACGGCTTCGATCATGAGATGCGCACCCGCGTGCTGGGCATGGTGCCCCACGCGACCATCGAGTCCGGTGAGCCGATTAACGACTGGCAAAGCCTGGCCGCCAAGGTCAAGCAGAACCCCAAGGTCGTCGCCGTTGCGCCGTTTACCCAGATGCAGGGGCTGCTAACCCATGACGGCAAGGTGCAGAAGATCCTGCTCAATGGCATCGACCCGGCCCAGGAACGCAACGTGTCGATCATCGACAAGTTCATGTTGCAGGGCAAACTCGACGACCTGGCCCCCGGCAGCTTCGGCATCGTGATCGGCGACAAGGCCGCGGCCAAGCTCGGCGTGGGCCTTGGCGACAAGCTGACCTTCGTCGCACCGGAAGTCACCGTGACCCCGGCCGGCATGTTCCCGCGCATGAAGCGCTTTACCGTGATCGGTACCTTCCATGTGGGCGCTGGCGAAATCGACGGCTACCTCGGCCTGACCAACCTCACCGACCTGGCCCGCCTGCAGCGCTGGCAGCCGGACCAGGTGCAGGGCCTGCGCCTGAAGTTCAGCGACCTGTTCGACGCCCCGCGCGGCGCCTGGGACATTGCCCAGCACTTGGGTGAAACCCAGTATTACGCCCGTGACTGGACCCGTACCCACGGCAACCTGTACCAGGCCATCCGCATGGAAAAAGCCATGATCGGCCTACTGCTGTTGCTGATCGTCGCTGTCGCCGCGTTCAATATCATCTCCACGCTAGTGATGGTGGTGAACGACAAGAAAGGCGATATCGCCATCCTGCGTACCCTTGGCGCCACGCCGGGGCAGATCATGGCGATCTTTATGGTGCAAGGCACCGTGATCGGCGTGGTCGGCACCTTGATCGGCACCGCGGTGGGCATTCTGGCCGCGCTGAACGTCAGCGCCGCCATCGCGTTGCTAGAGAAAGTGATCGGCCACAAGTTCCTCAACGCCGACGTCTACTTCATCGACTACTTGCCGTCCCAGGTTCAGGCCCAGGACGTGTTGATGGTGGGCGGCGCTGCGTTGGTCCTGAGTTTCCTTGCCACCCTGTATCCAGCCTGGCGCGCGGCACGTACCCAGCCAGCACAGGCCTTACGTTATGAGTGAATCGGGCATGAGTGAAAAAGCAATCCTGAGCTGCCGCAACCTGGGCAAATCCTACGAGGAAGGCCCGGAGTCGGTGGTGGTGCTGACCAACCTGCAACTGGAACTGCATCCGGGCGAACGCGTGGCGATCGTCGGCAGTTCCGGCTCCGGCAAAAGTACCTTGCTGAACCTGTTGGGCGGCCTTGATACGCCGTCCCAGGGCAGCGTGTGGCTGGCCGGCGAAGAGTTGTCGGCGTTGAATGAAAAGGCCCGAGGCCAACTGCGCAATCGTTCGTTGGGTTTTGTGTATCAGTTCCACCACCTGCTGCCGGAATTCACCGCCCTGGAAAACGTGTGCATGCCGCTGCTGATCGGCAAGACTGCGATCCCGGAAGCCCGTCAGCGTGCCAAGGCGCTGCTGGAGCGCGTCGGCCTCGGCCATCGCCTGGAGCACAAGCCGGCCGAGCTGTCCGGCGGCGAGCGCCAGCGTGTGGCAATTGCCCGCGCCCTGGTGAACAACCCAGGCTTGGTAATGCTCGACGAGCCCACCGGCAACCTCGACTCCCACACCGCCCAAGGCATCAAGGACTTGATGCTGGAACTGAGCACCCAGATGCGCACCGCGTTCCTGGTGGTGACCCATGACATGAGCATGGCCCGCCAGATGGACCGCGTGCTGCACCTGCAGGAAGGTCATCTGGTCGCCATCTGACCCGTTTCAAGCCCGACGCCTGGCGTCGGGCTTTTTCAATTTTTCAGGCGGTGCCCGCGAATGTTCAGACCGTTATCGATTTTCATCGGCACGCGCTATACCCGCGCCAAGCGCCGCAATCGTTTTGTTTCATTTATCTCGATGACCTCGATGATCGGCCTCGCCCTGGGCGTGTTGGCGATGATCGTGGTGCTGTCGGTGATGAACGGCTTCCAGCGCGAAATGAGCTCGCGCATCCTCGGCATGGTGCCCCACGCCACTATCGTCGGTGTGAACCCGATTGATGATTGGCAGCCGGTGGCCGCCGCCGCGATGAAGAATCCACAAGTCACTGCTGCGGTGCCATTCACGCAGATGGACGGCATGTTCTCCTACAAGGGCGCCATGCAGCCGATCGAGATCAGCGGCGTTGACCCGGCCCAGGAAGGCAAGGTGTCGATCGTGGCCCAGCACATCGTGCAGGGCAAACTCGAAGACCTGAAGCCCGGCGAGTTCGGCGTGGTGGTCGGCGAAATCACTGCACGGCGTTTTCGCTTGAATGTGGGCGACAAGCTCACGCTGATCGTGCCGGAAATCAGTACCGCGCCAGGGGGTATCACCCCGCGTATGCAGCGCTTGAACGTGGTCGGGATCTTCAAGGTCGGCGCCGAGCTGGATGGCTCCATGGCGTTGATCCACATGGCTGACGCGGCGGAAATCCAGCATTGGCAGCCGAACCAGGTGCAGAGCGTGCGTCTGGCCGTGAAGGATTTGTACGCGGCGCCCAAGGTGTCGACGGACATTGCCACCGGCCTCGGCGCGGCCTACAAGGCGGATGACTGGACCCACACTCAAGGCAGCCTGTTCAGCGCGATGAAGATGGAAAAGACCATGATCGGCCTGTTGTTGCTGATGATCGTTGCCGTGGCGGCGTTCAACATCATCGCTACGTTGATCATGGTGGTAAACGACAAAGGCGCGGACATCGCGATCCTGCGCACCATCGGCGCCACGCCCCGGCAGATCATGGCGATCTTCATGGTGCAGGGCACTGTGATTGGCATTGTCGGCACCTTGATCGGCGGCGTGTTGGGCGTGATTGCAGCGCTGAACGTGAGCGAACTGGTGGGCTGGGTCGAGCGGGTGAGCGGGCAGCATATCTTCAGTTCGGATGTGTATTTCGTCAGCAACCTGCCTTCGGAGCTGCAGGGTGGGGATGTGCTGCTGATCTGCACGGCGGGCTTTGTGTTGAGCTTTTTGGCGACGTTGTATCCGGCGTATCGGGCGGCGAAGATTGAGCCGGCGCATGCCTTGAGATACTCCTAGTGTTTTAGACCGCTATCGGGGGCTTGCCCCCGATAGCGCCCGCCCAGCTTGCATCAATCCTGGTTGGGCAGCTCAATCACAAACCGGGTAACCCCCGCCTCGGACTCACAAAAAATCCTCCCCCCATGCGCCCGCACAATCGACTGGGTAATCGCCAGCCCCAGCCCCGCGTGCTCGCTGCTGCCTTCATGCCGTGCCGGATCGGCCCGGTAGAACCGATCAAACAGCCTCGGCAGCACATTCGCCGGGATGCCTGCGCCGGTATTCTCCACGGTCAGTTTCACGCCCCGTTCATCTTCGCTCATGCGCACACGCACCTCGCCGCCTGCCGGGGTAAACCGCAGCGCGTTATCCAGCAAGTTCGACAAGGCCCGGCGCAACATGCCGCGATCCCCCGCTGTGTGGGCAGTGCCTTCGCGCACCAGCGAGACCTGCGCGTCCTCCGCCAGCAACGCAAAAAACTCCAACAACGCCTCCACTTCATCAGCCAGTGCCAAAGGTTCGCGCTTGGGCACCAACAAACCATGATCCGCCTTGGCCAGGTACAGCATGTCGTTGACCAGTTGCGCCATCCATTGCAGCTCTTCGAGGTTGCTGTGCAGCGCCTCGCGGTAGTCCTCCAGCGGCCGCGGCTGGGTGAGGATGACCTGGGTCTGGGTCAGCAGGTTCGACAGCGGCGTGCGCAGTTCATGGGCGATATCGGCAGAGAACGCCGACAGGCGCTGGAACGCATCGTCCAGTCGTCCCAGCATGGCGTTGAAGGCCTGGGCCAGCTCAGCCAGTTCCACCGGCATATGCTGCTGAGGCAGGCGTTGGGTGAGAGAGTGGGCCGACACACTGGCGGCCACTTCACCCATGCGCCGCAACGGCCGTAACCCGCTGCGTGCAGCCCAGGCGCCGAGGAGCGCGGTGGCCAGGGCGCAGAGTCCGACCGTGAGCCAGATCAAATGCTGCATGCGTTGCAAGAAATGTTGATGGTGAGTGATGTCGAGCATCAGGCTCAGTTGCGGTGAGTCGGCTTGGCCAGCGTTGAGGGGCGCGTTGTAGACGCGGTAGTCGGTGCCGGCGTTTTGCAGGTTATGCAGGCCAGGCGCGGAGGGCAGGGTGACGCTCGGCGCATCGTCCAGCCAGCGCTGGCCGGCGTAGGTAATGCGCAGTGCAAGGTCGGGCTGTCGGTTGAGCTCAGCGCGCAGTTGCGCCTCACGTTGGCTGAAACCTTGCAGCGAGTCTACGCCCTGCAAAGTGCTGCGCAACGCCATCAGTTTGCTGTCGAGTTGCTGCTGGTCCAACTCGATAAAGTGCGCCTCACTGGCTTGATTGAACAGCACCCCTGCAATCAGCGAGACCACCGCCGTGCAGGCGGCAAACAACAGCGCCAGGCGGCTGGCGAGGGACAGGTGCTTGATCAATTGCAACGTTCCTCCAGCACATAGCCCATGCCGCGCACGGTGTGGATCAGTTTAGTAGGGAAGCTGTCATCGACCTTGAGGCGCAGGCGGCGGATCGCCACTTCGATGATGTTGGTGTCGCTGTCGAAGTTCATGTCCCACACCTGGGAGGCGATCAGCGACTTGGGCAGCACTTCGCCCTGGCGGCGCAGCAGCAACTCCAGCAGGGAGAACTCCTTGGCGGTCAGGTCGATGCGCTGGCCGTCCCGTTCGACCCGGCGGCGAATCAGGTCCAGACGCAGGTCGGCCAGTTGCAGGGCGGTTTCCTGCGGTGCGCTGCTGCCGCGCCGCAACAGGCTGCGCACCCGCGCGAGCAGTTCGGAGAAGGCAAACGGCTTGACCAGGTAATCATCGGCGCCCAGCTCAAGGCCATGCACGCGGTCTTCTACCGCGTCGCGGGCGGTGAGGAACAGCACCGGGATATCCAGGCTCGCGCTGCGCACGGCTTGCAGGATCTGCCAACCATCGCGGCCAGGCAGCATCACATCGAGGATCAGCAGGTCGTAGTCGCCAGTCAGCGCGAGGTGCTGGCCGCTGGTGCCGTCGGCCACCAGTTCGGTGGTAAATCCCGCCTCGGCCAAGCCCTGGCGCAGGTAATGGCCGGTTTTCGGTTGGTCTTCGACGATCAGCAGTTTCATGGGCAACTCTTGGCAGCGGGTGACGAGGGGCTTTATACCGTGGAGGCGAGGGCAAGGGCGCAACCTGACAAAGTTGTAATCTAGCAGTCAGCTGGCTGGCAGCGGCGTAATCTTAAAGTGCCGCGCAGGCTGGTTTTATATTTTTGGAGAACGAAGATGACGTTGCGTACACCCCTGTTGTTGGCGGGTTGCCTGTTGGCGTTGAGTTTCAATGCGATGGCGGATGCCGCCCATACCTACGCGTTTGGTCAACCCGCTGCGGCTGACAAGGCCACGCGCACCGTGGAAGTGACGCTGCAGGACATTGCCTTTGCGCCCAAGTCCCTGGATGTAAAAGCCGGCGAGACGGTGCGCTTCGTATTGGTCAACAAAGGCCAGTTGCTGCATGAATTCAACCTCGGCGACGCGGCGATGCATGCGGCGCATCAGAAAGAAATGTTGCAGATGCAGGCCAGCGGCATGCTCACGTCCACCGGCATGGGCAAGATGGACCACAGTGCCATGGGCCATGGTGCGATGAAGCACGATGACCCGAACAGCGTGTTGGTGGAGCCCGGTAAAACCGCTGAGCTGACCTGGACGTTCAGCAAGGCCACCGGCCTGGAGTTCGCCTGCAACCTGCCCGGGCATTACCAGGCTGGCATGGTCGGAAAGCTTAACGTCGAATGACCGCAACGCGCAGTTGCCCGGCGAGCTTCACGGCGGTATCTACGGAGGGTGTGGGTGGTGGTGCGGTTTTTGAGGCAGCGCAAAGGCTGGTAGACTGGCGCGGTTTATTTAGCCAGGTTTCCGCCATGCATCCCGCAGCCGAACATTCGCCGCTGGGCAAGTCCAGTGAATACATCAGCACCTACACGCCTTCATTGCTGTTCCCGATTCCGCGCGCCGCCAAGTGGGCCGAGCTGGGCCTGAGTGCCGCGACCCTGCCTTACAAGGGCGTGGACTTCTGGAACTGCTTCGAACTGTCCTGGTTATTGCCGTCGGGCAAGCCGGTGGTGGCCATCGGTGAATTCAGTATCCCGGCAGACTCGCCGAATATCATCGAATCCAAGTCCTTCAAGCTGTACCTCAACTCGCTGAACCAGACGGCCTTTGCCGATACCCAAAGCCTGGAAGCCACACTGTGCGCCGACCTGAGCGCCGCCGCCGGCAAGCCGGTGACCGTGCGCATCCGCCGTCTGGCCGAGATCGAGGCCGAAGGGGTGATGGCGTTGCCGGGTGTGTGCATTGACGACTTCGACATCAGTGTCAGCAACTACGAGCACCCGCGGCCGGAACTGCTGCGTTGCGATGACTCGCGGATCGTCGAGGAGAGCGTGCACAGCCATCTGCTCAAGTCCAACTGCCCAGTCACCAGCCAGCCGGACTGGGGCAGCGTGGTGGTGGAGTACCGTGGTCACGCGCTGGATCATGCCAGCCTGCTGGAGTACATCGTGAGTTTTCGCCAGCACTCAGACTTCCATGAACAGTGTGTGGAGCGCATCTTCCTGGACTTGCAGCGCCTGCTGAAGCCGGAGAAATTGACGGTGTATGCGCGGTATGTGCGACGCGGCGGGTTGGATATCAACCCGTATCGCAGTACGGAGGATGTGCCGTTCCAGAATGTGCGCCTGGCTCGTCAGTAAGTAAATGTGGGAGGGTGCCCCCTCCCACATTTTAGTGTTGTCCTTGGCTTGGGTTCGGGTTAGATGCCCATATTGCCCAAGGTGATCATGATATTGCGCAGCGTCCCGGAAATCACCGGGTGCTCCTCATCGAACTCTATGGCCGCTTTATTCACATCGTCGGAAATGCTGGGTGTTTGAGTGGCAGGTTCCATCTCCAGCTGTACGTTGAACTTGGCGATCAGCTCTTCCAATGCTTGACGTTTCTCGGGGGGCAACTCGGGATGGTTCTCCAGTTGCTCACGCACAATATCGGCCTGCTGTTGTAATTTCTCGCGATCAGGCATGACGTTCTTCCTTTTATCGATAGGCACTGGCATAGACCGCGGCACGCCGAGAAAGGTCTACGGGCTGACCTGCAGATTAATCCACCGGCGCCGACTGTGCATGATCTCGATCAGGGCTTTTCGCCTTTGAGCTGGCGCAGGCTGATGTCCGCCAGGCAGGTGCCGAGTTCGCCGAGGTGGTCGATCACCGAATGTACGCCCAGCCCATACAGCGCCACGGTGGCTTTACCACGCTTGTGTTCCCGTTCCTTGTCGCTCAACGCTTGCCATTGCTCGGGTGCCAGTCCGCATAGCGAGCCGCAGGAGGCGAGGCCGATGGTCCACAGCCCGGCGTTGAGCCCCGATTGCAGCAATCGCGGTTCGCCACTGACCAGTACGCAGCCTTCAAGGCGTTGAATGTTCAGTTCCATCAAGGCTTCCCAACAGGCATGGGGCGCGGGCCAGCGGATGGAAGAGGGAGAGGCGGCCTTGAGCCAACCAGGTAATACGGCTGCCAATGGTGTGGTCACCGAAGGCGGCAGCTCATCCAGCCAGGCGCAGGGGACACCTTGTTCCTTGAGGCTGCGCAGGATTTTCAGGGCGCCGGGCGTGGCTTGGGAGTCCTGGGAGGGTGAATCGGTACGCGCCTGGGAACCAAAGTCCACCAGGCAACCACTCAGGCCAAACAGAACAGCAGTCAAGGCGGGTGCGCTGGCGATGGCTATCTCGGCGTGAGGCATGTCGACATCCCTGAAATAGCTGTGACGCTATCGGGGTCGGATGACAAGCCGATGACAGGGAGGTTAATTGTAGGAATTTTGTCCATTTTCTGTGTGTCGTTTCCTGACGACTGCCTAAATGGACGCTTCCGTCATATACTGACGGCCTCATTCAGGGCATAGCGCCCATGACAGACCATTCAAGGAGCAAAAGCTATGCGCTGGAGCCATTACTTCGCTCAGCTGTCGGTGTGTGCCACCGTCATGCTGGCCCCGTTCGCTGCCCAGGCTGCGACGGAAGATGATCCATGGGAAAGCGTCAACCGCCCGATCTTTACCTTCAACGACACCGTTGATACCTATGCCCTCAAGCCCTTGGCCCAGGGGTATGAGTGGATCACGCCGCAATTTGTCGAAGACGGTATCCACAACTTCTTCCGCAATATCGGCGATGTCGGCAACCTGGCCAACAATGTGCTGCAACTCAAGCCGCATAACGCAGGCGTTGATACGGCGCGTTTGCTGGTCAACACCACCTTCGGCGTGCTGGGCTTCATTGATGTCGGCACCAAAATGGGGCTGCAACGCAGCGATGAAGACTTCGGTCAGACCCTGGGTTACTGGGGCGTGGGCAGCGGTCCCTACGTGATGCTGCCTTTGCTGGGCCCGAGCACACTGCGTGATGCACCGTCCAAATACGTCGACAGCTATACTCAACCGTATCGCTACATGAACGATATCGGCTGGCGCAACAGCACCATGGGCCTGAACATTGTCGATACCCGTGCCAGCTTGCTCGACAGTGAGAAGCTGATCACCGGCGACAAGTACACCTTCATCCGTAACGCCTACCTGCAGAACCGCGAATTCAAGGTCAAGGATGGCAAGGTCGTCGACGACTTCTAAGCCGTGATGTTTTGAAATGAAAAAAAGGCGACGCTTGGCGGTCGCCTTTTTTATGCGCGGGTTTCAGCGCATTTTCAGGATCTTGAGGCCTAGGTGCTGGTTTTGGCCCTCGTTCTTGGCCCATACCACTTGGGTATCTGCTTCCAGGCCGGCAAGGGCTGCATGCTCCGAATCGATGCGTACGGTCAATTCATCTCCCACGTTGAACTGGCGGGGTGCTTGCACCTGCATCCCAGAGCTGGAAAGGTCCACGCAAACCCCGGCAATCTCCTGCCCGGCGTGGATCAAAGACACCTCGGCATCCACTCGCATGCGGATGAAATCGCGTTTCTCGGCGTAGTCGCGCTCGCGTTCGCTCATGAGTTCCATCCTTACTTTGTGTTGTGGTCGTGGCTGTTCTTATAACTCCCGGTGATTTGCGATGTAAAGACGCCCGGCGACCATCGGCATGAGCTTGAAACACCTGGCGGATGGGAGTACCGTCTGCGCCTTAGAAGGGCACCTCTGCTTTACAGTTGTGCGTGGGCAAAACGCCTATGCTTTGTAGGACAGAGAGGCTAGAAAGCGAATCCAGTAGCGTGACCCCGGCCATTGCCGAGTCGCCTACGCCAACCTAATTCTGGCGCCGTTTGCCCACATGCAAAAAACCAGTGCCACGCTGCTGATAATCGATGACGACGAAGTAGTGCGCGCGAGCCTCGCGGCCTATTTGGAAGACAGTGGCTTCAGCGTCCTGCAGGCCAGCAATGGCCAACAGGGTCTCCAGGTATTCGAGCGCGACCAGCCCGACCTCGTGATCTGCGATCTGCGCATGCCCCAGATGGGCGGCTTGGAGCTGATTCGCCAGGTGACCGAGATTGCCCCGCAGACGCCGGTGATTGTCGTGTCCGGCGCCGGCGTGATGAACGATGCCGTCGAGGCCTTGCGCCTGGGGGCTGCCGACTACCTGATCAAACCCCTGGAAGACCTGGCGGTGCTGGAGCACTCGGTGCGCCGTGCCCTGGATCGTGCACGTTTGCTGGTCGAGAATCAGCGTTACCGCGAAAAGCTCGAAACTGCCAACCGCGAACTCGAAGCCAGCCTCAACCTGCTCCAGGAAGACCAGAACGCCGGTCGCCAGGTGCAGATGAACATGCTGCCGGTCAGCCCCTGGACCATCGACGAGTTCAAGTTTGCGCACCAGATCATCCCCTCGCTGTACCTGTCGGGTGATTTTGTCGACTATTTCCGTGTGGATGAGCGACGTGTGGCGTTTTACCTGGCCGACGTTTCGGGTCACGGCGCGTCTTCTGCTTTTGTCACCGTGTTGTTGAAGTTCATGACCACGCGACTGTTGTTTGAATCCAAGCGCAATGGCACCTTGCCGGAGTTCACCCCGTCCGAGGTGCTGGGCCACATCAACCGAGGCCTGATCAGCTGCAAGCTGGGCAAGCACGTGACGATGGTCGGCGGCGTTATCGATGAAGAAACCGGTCTTTTGACCTACAGTATTGGCGGTCACCTGCCGATGCCTGTTTTATACACTCCCGACAGTGTGCGTTACCTGGAAGGGCGTGGTCTGCCCGTCGGCTTGTTCAATGAAGCCACCTACGAAGACCACATCCTGGAACTGCCGCCGACCTTCAGCCTGACGCTGATGTCCGACGGCATCCTGGACCTTCTTCCAGAGCCTACACTCAAAGAGAAAGAAGCCGCCTTGCCCCAACGGGTCAAGGCAGCGGGCGGCAGCCTGGATGGCCTGCGGCAGGTTTTTGGATTGGCCACGCTAGGGGAGATGCCGGATGATATCGCCCTATTGGTGTTGAGCAGGAATCTTTGATGAGTACCGGAAGAATCCAATTCGCTGAGCAAGACGGGACCTTCGTCCTGAAATTTGTCGGTGAAGTGCGCCTGACCTTGTGTTCGGCGCTGGATGCGACGATTGAGCGGATCTTCACTGCGCTGAATTTCTCGGCGATCGTGATCGATCTGACCGAAACCCGCAGCATCGACAGCACCACCCTTGGCCTGCTGGCCAAGTTGTCCATTCTGTCTCGGCAGAAGGTCGGCCTCTTGCCGACAGTCGTCACCACCCACGAAGACATCACCCGGCTGCTGCAATCCATGGGCTTCGACCAGGTGTTCAACATCGTTGATCGCCCGATCCCGTGCCCGGAATGCCTGACCGACCTGCCTTCCCAGGACCAGTCCGAGGAAGTCGTGCGGGTGAAGGTGCTGGAAGCGCACAAAATCCTGATGGGCCTCAACGAGTCCAATCGCGAAGCGTTCCACGACCTCGTGAATGCCCTGGAACGTCACTGATCCCAATTCAAACGCTATCAAACAGTGGGAGGGGGCTTGCCCCCCGATGGCGGACTGTCAGTTACAAATAAGTTGACTGACCCCCTGCTATCGCGAGCCCCCTCCCACATTTAGTTTGCGACTGGCTTGAGACTGGCGCACAAAAAAAGGGCGGTACCCCAAAGGTACCGCCCTTTTTGCCGCTATCCGCCTTTACAGCTTGGCCGACAACAACGCCTCCAGCTTCTCCTGGTCCCGCGCGAACTGACGAATCCCCTCCGCCAGCTTCTCAGTCGCCATCGCATCCTCGTTGGATTCCCAGCGGAACTGCGCTTCAGTCATATGCACCCGCGCTTCACCGGCATGCCCTGGCGACAACTTGCGTTCCAGCTTGCCTTCATCCGCCGCCAGCTTCTCCAGCAGGTCCGGGCTGATGGTCAGGCGGTCACACCCGGCCAGCTCTTCAATCTGGCTCAGATTACGGAAGCTCGCACCCATCACCACGGTCTTGTAGCCATTGGCCTTGTAGTAGTTGTAGATGCGCGTCACCGACTGTACGCCCGGATCATCGGAACCGGTGTAGTCGTTGCCATTGGCCTTCTTGTACCAATCGTAGATACGGCCCACGAACGGCGAAATCAGGAATACCCCAGCCTCGGCACACGCCACGGCCTGGGCAAAGGAAAACAGCAGCGTCAGGTTGGTCTGGATGCCTTCTTTTTCCAGCTTCTCCGCCGCGCGGATGCCTTCCCAGGTGGAAGCGATCTTGATCAGCACGCGGTCACGGCCAACGCCGGCTTTGTCGTACAGGTCGATCAGACGGTGCGCACGCTTGAGAATCGCGCCTTCGTCGAAGGACAAGCGCGCATCCACCTCAGTGGAAATACGGCCCGGAACCACTTTCAGAATCTCTTGACCTACTGCTACTGCGAAACGGTCACTGGCCAGGCCCACATCACCGTTGCAATCTTGCACGCACTCATCGAGCAGCTTGGCATAGCCCGGAATCGACGCGGCCTTGAGCAGAAGGGAAGGGTTGGTAGTCGCATCCTGCGGCTTGAGCTTGGCGAGGGTAGAAAAATCGCCGGTATCGGCTACGACAGTGGTGAATTGCTTGAGTTGTTCCAGCTTGGAAGTCATGGGCGTGCTCTGTCCTGTGGGTCTGATGACATTACCCGAGCGCCGACAGGTGCTCAAGGGCGCAAATGCGTTCGATCGTTTGCGAGGGCAACAACCTGAAAACAGCCGGTTGAATGCTCGGCCATACTGCTCAATAGGAGGACAAAACTGACCGCAGGTTCAACCCAACTGCCATGTGGGCAACGCGGTCTCGTGATGCACACTGTTAAAAATGTGGAAGGGGGCTTGTCCCTGATAGCACTGTATCAGTCGGTCCATACCCACTGACCCGCTGCAAGCCAACCAATCAACGCCCTTCCAACAAAGCCCCAGCCTGATCCAGCAATGCCAACGGATCCGCAGCCTTATGAATATCCACCGACAACAACTGCCTGAACTTGCGCGCCCCAGGGAACCCGGTACCGAGCCCCAGCACATGCCGCGTAATATGATGCATCGTCCCGCCACCGGCCAAATGCTCAGCAATATAAGGCCGCAATTGCGCCAACGCCTCAGCCCGGCTGATCACCGGCGCCTCACTGCCAAACAACTGCTGATCCACCTCCGCCAGCAGATACGGATTGTGATAAGCCTCCCGGCCCAGCATCACCCCATCAAACGTCTGCAAATGCTCATGGCACTGCTCCAACGTCTTGATGCCCCCGTTGAGCACAATCTCCAACTCCGGGAAGTCCTGCTTCAACTGCGCCGCCACGTCATAGCGCAACGGCGGAATGTCCCGATTCTCCTTCGGCGACAACCCTTCCAGAATTGCAATCCGCGCATGCACGGTGAAACTGGTGCAACCCGCGTCCTTCACCGTCCCGACGAAATCACACAGCTCGGCGTAGCTGTCCCGCCCGTTGATGCCGATACGGTGCTTCACCGTCACCGGAATCGACACCGCATCGCGCATCGCCTTCACACAATCGGCCACCAGAGCAGGGTGAGCCATCAGGATCGCGCCGATCATGTTGTTCTGAACGCGGTCGCTTGGGCAGCCGACGTTCAGGTTCACTTCGTCGTAACCAGCGGCTTCGGCCATGCGGGCGCAGGCGGCTAGATCGGCCGGGACACTGCCGCCCAACTGGAGGGCCAGCGGGTGCTCGGCTTCGTTGTGGCGCAGGAAGCGGTCATGGTCGCCGTGGAGGATTGCGCCGGTGGTGACCATTTCGGTGTAGAGCAGGGCGTGCTTGGAGAGTAGGCGGAGGAAGAACCGGCAGTGGCGGTCGGTCCAGTCCATCATCGGGGCGACGGAGAAGCGGCGGGAGAGTGGGGCGGTTTGTAGGGGCATGGGGGAATCTGAGTCAGCGAGGCGAATGGGGTGCAGTTTATCAGGGATGGGTCTTGGGGGCGGAGAGGTAAGTTTTGCGCGCATTACCACTTCGAACGAGGACGTTACCGCGTGTGGAATACGCCAAGGATCTGCAGTCGATCACCCCGCACTCTATCCGGGATCAGATAGGACAAGTTGGGAACTGCCCATTCGCGGGTATGTTTCACCCGACCTTCACGGCCCATGGAAGGAAACTAAGCCAGCCTGTCGACACTTGCGAAAATGGCATCCGAGAAGTCGTCGGCGGCTTTTGGATTTTCGAGAGCGATATAGTTCGCTTCGTCTTCCAGACTTTTGAGTGCTTTTTCAAGCCACTCAAACCGCATTCTTGCTCCAACGCCTAGCGCGCATGGCTGCTACTTGGTCTTCGGTGGCGAATTTGCCTTCGTCGGCTTCCTTTAGTGCCTGCTCGATTTGGGCGTTCAGCGTTTTTTCGTTCTTGATGTAGTCGCGAAGAACGTCCATCGCTAGGTAGCTCGCTGTCTGACCGTCGGTTTTGGCCAGGTCGGCGAGAGAGTTGGACACGTCTTCTGGAAGGGTTAGGGATATCCCAGTCATGGCGACCTCAATGGTGGATGGATGTTGGGCATCCTACACCGTGGAACGCTGGCCCGAGCCAGCAGATCGTCGAGTGTTGTATCGGAAGTGATTCGTTCCCCAGTCGAACGATTTGAATCAAGATTCAAGTTTTTAGTAAATGCCTCTTCCAATGACCTAAAAAAATAGATATATTCACTTTATCTTTAGAGGTATTTACTAAATTTTAGGGGTGTGAAATGTACAGTGAGGCTCTCGTTCAGTTGTCATTGGAAGCGCTTGGATGTACCCAAAAAGACCTTGCTCTTCGAGTTGGCGTCTCCTCTACACAGATTAGTAAGTGGAAAAAAGGAGAACACCTTTCTAATGAGATGGAAGAGAAGTTAAGGGAGATTTCTGGGGTTGGTGACCAGAATCCCGAATTTATTCTATGGAGTGGTTCTCGTGAAAATGCTAAAAAATGGGAGCAGCTTATTCATTCTTTAGCTGAAATGGCCCGTTTTAGCGATGAGACGGGGTATGAGGCCGAGCCTTTAATGGATGAAAACGGTCTATTATGCTGGAATATTTTTGATACTCTCCGTGAGATGGGGGTTAGCATTCCTAAGGAGTTTCCTATTGAGCTGGATATTCAGCGGGGCGATGATGACGAAGATGACAGCTTTTGGGAGGCGGTTCATAGAAATCAATATTCATCTGCCATATATAATGTTTTTAAGGCTTTTACGGACATTTACGGGTTCTACGTTGCGTATGTAGCTGATCTGATCAATGATGATATGGAGCTGTTTGACTCCCCTGCGGAAAATATTGAACCGTGCCTCATATCGCTTGCTGCCTCTAAAGTTAATATGGCTTCAGAGTTTGCACCTGGCTTTATGGCTTTTAAGTATAAAGTTGAAAGAGATTATGAAGAGTGGCTTGGTTTGGTGAAAGCGAGAGCATTTCGAGTTGGGGCGCCACTAAGAGCAGAGCTTCTTGACTTGGTTCACGGAGGTCATGATGGTCTCGGGCACGTAGCTGAGGCGGAAAGTCTAGGGCTGAATGCTTCACGTATACACCCAGATATTTATATGAATGAGCTTTTGGTGGGGATGCGAGTCATCCATCAAGTATTGCCAGCTATCATGAAGAAGCTCGGTATGGAAGATGAGTTTAAGTTGGACGAAAACGACCTTCATATTCATTAAAAATATGAACACACTAATAGTGAAAAGTATCAGGGGTTAAGTCGCAATATTTTTGTGTGAGCCCGACAAGGACCGGGATCGCGAAATGGGGCTAGAGGACCAATACGCCCAGTGGTTTGATGAACAGAACGGTAGCGACGGCTTAGGGCAAATTTAGGGCATATGCTGGGCCGCGGTAGGCCATTTCTATCCTTGCAGCTGACCCAAAACCCAATATAATCGCGGCCTAGAGCGGGTTGTGGGGCGGGCTGGTCGGGTTCGAATCCCTATGGTTGTAATTGGGTTCCCAAGGACGGCAATCTTTCCAAAGCGGCCGGTGGGCCTAGCAGCTTCTGCATCGCCCTGATTTATAAGCGCAGACTGGATCAAGTTCATTATCACCGCCGCTCATCAGCCGCAGCGCAGCAACCTAACAAAGAACCAGCGCGAAAACCCAAGAGCCCAAGGCCAGATCAGGCAGCAGTGTCGTTAACTATATTTTTTAGGTTTCAAGCTCAAATCGGTTAGCTTGGTTACAAACTCTTTCTGATGCATCGCATAAGCGCGCATTGAATCTTCATTGATGATGTCGCTGACATCTTTTGTAAAAGTTTTAAAGAGTCGATTATTGATCCTTCTAGCCAGGCGCCTAGGACCCGCGACCCCTGGATTGACACGACTTAATGCTTCAGCCAAATTAAGTAGCGGGGCTTGAATTATTAGGTCGGCGAGGACCGAAGCATTAGCAGATTTGTCATCTACAATTCCCTCGCTCCAGGTGCTAAAAGAGATGTATCTGAAAAGGCCGTCGAGCAAGCATAAAGTGGTTTCAGGGGAGAGGTTGTCTTGATGCGACCAAAGCCGATCAAGTGCTTGGTCGTTAACAATTCTTCGAGCAGTTTCCCATATAATTTTTGCTTCGCGAGCTTTCATTTTCTTCGATTTAACAAACTTACTGGTTCCCATGTCTGCGACTTTTAAGCCAATAGAAGTTCCGCCTGACGGGGCATAAATATCATAAGCGCGGCCCGGGTCTGGAAAAATCAATACATTGCCTAAGTGAGGGTCACCGTGGGTATCCTCAGATGTATAAATGAATTTTAATGCCGCAGAATATCTCCACCAGACAGCTAAACGCAATTTAAGAGAGGGCCCATCTTTGAGCCATTCTTTGCATGATATGCCGGGAATCAACTCCATCACCGCAAATGGGTATCTGTCGTTCCATTGAAATTGATAGGTTCTAACAACGAGAGGGTGCTCAAACTTTGCGATCTTCCCAGTTTCAAATTTTGCGCGCGACATACCTCGAGCGTTCCATACCTTTACAGCAACCCTACGGTTTAATAATACATCAACAGCCTCGTAGATCACCGCATTTGCGCCTCTGCCAACTTCCCTGATTATAGTGAATCCGGGAATATGAATCGACACTCCATCAGTCATTATGTCAAGGCTGTCTGAGCTATCACTTGCGTCCATCAAGAGATTTCCTTAATTGTAGCTGTAAAGCTATTGGGTCAAGCTTTTCAACTTAATACATACGGTTTCTTCGAGTCTTTGCAAGGAGAGTTTATTGCTTTTTTGGAATGAGTGTTATCCATAATTTTTAGTCATCTGTGAGGATCGCTGCTGGCCGAAATCGGACCATCAGCAAGCCTTAGATTGGTCACCGTCAGGGTTGCCTGCGTCACCGTGAACAAGGGCGTTTCGGTGGGCGAGGATGGGGCAAACGGTACGCCATTCCATGCCATTCAATGCCAGTCCTGCGTTTGTGCATGCCGGGGTGGTATGCGCATAGCCCCATAAACAAATGGATTTGGGCTTAACGACCGAAATGCTCCAGCACAATAGGAGTGCGGCCGTTCAGAGACCTTTGATTAAGCCCTGTTTGGTGTGTCCGGCATTCTCTCCAATCGACCACAGGGCACCGCGAACGTCGTCTCCCACTTCGATGAAGCCTTGCTGCTCAGCATGACGCGTCAACTCCGCCAGGGCCGGCTCCAGACCGAGCTGATTCTGGTATATCCTTTCCAGCACATCCGACGACGGATATTCGCCAGCCATAGCATCGTCTCCTTTCGAAAAAGAAGGAGCGTAGTACCGGTAGTGCCCTTTGTGGACGGTAGTTGTTGGATGCTTAGAAATTGCTACAAATCATTATGTCTTTGAGGGCATCCTCAGGGTCGCCGGGTGCAGACGAGGGGGCTACGCCCAATCCATCATCGGAGCGACCAACTGATCCAGTGACCAAGCCAAATAGTCTAGCGGGTATCGTGGTCTGACCCCGATATCCATCGTGGGCAGGCCACGATACTCCGTGAGAAACTTCCCACACTTTTCTCAGCTTGCCCCTCAGACCACCCCTAGCTAACCTCCTCCAGCCGCTGCCAATCCAGCGGCCGGATGTGGAAGTCCGATCAAGCTGAAGGCGCTCAATCGCCCATGAACACCTACCGGCGTTTTTTTACGTCTGTATGATTGCTTATGGCGGCTGTGCGCGGGGCACTTCGGTGCGCCGGGTCCTTTAGCCCTGGTCTTCCACACCTGCGTACAGCTGCCACCCCTCATGTGGAAGTGAGATAGGCAGTTCCTGAAACGCTAAAGGAGCTTCGCCATGCACAAGGTCACACCTAATCCGCCTCATGCCTCAAATGCAGCAACCCCTGACGCCAAGCTGTACGCAGCGGCTGGGCGTGCGATTCATCATTACTTTCCACCGTCTGATGAAAATGCACCGATCAACCAACCCAGTGGCAATCTATTCCTCGTCAGCCCCAACATCGACACCGAAACGCTGCTAGCCAACGCCGCCGAAAACCTCGCATCTGCTAACCGAATGGCCGCCACCCTGGCTTTCGATCTCGACGACTCCCAGCGCTCCATCGCCTTGGGCATTCAGCAACTGATCGAGTTGAGCTCTCTGCTTATCGACCGAGCTCTAGAGCAAGTCGACGCGACGTCAAGTACGACCACAGCCTGACACGCAACCTGCCGCCTTACCCCAAGGCGGCAACTTGAACTGGTCAAGTAACCCTGCGCCTCCAACCCTCGGAAACCGTCTTCAACTGCGTCGCCATGGCGTGGCGCGCAGGTGGAATGTGCCGATTCTCCCAGGGCGAAAACCACTCCAGAACCGCAATCCGCCACTCACGGTGACGCGGGTAGAACCCAAGCCCTTCACCTAGGGTAGTCGGCGTAAAGCAGAGTCAGTTATCACGACCCGGCGCCCAGAGAGTCATGCAATAAACGCATGCTTACATGGCTAACCTCTCCAGTATCAATGTCTATCACGCTCAATGTACCGTCCGAAAAAGAACAACCGGTATCGGTATAAACGACATTGCCCAATGCATGCACATGGGGGACTGTCGAGTGGCCCACATATAACTTATCCAGACCTATGATCGGTGCCTGGTTTTGCTGTTCTATTCTTTCCCTGGCATAGAGTGCGGTTTTCAACGCTTGTTGTTGGGCGGATTCCCCGCGCATGCCGCTGATAGCGTCTTTGGCGTCTTGCCAACTTTGGGTAGCACATGAAAGAAAGGCTTCAGCATGGACAATGCCGATTTTTCGACCATCCGATAAGTTGACCTCAATCATGACTGGGAGCGTTTGCAGCAGGTTGTAGATCTCGTTCTGGACGCTGGGCGACAGCGCGTAAAGCCACGCTCCGCCGTTTCGCGTGTGCCTGTTGATGTCGCCGCGACCGGATAGGCAATCAATAAGCATCTGCTCGTGGTTGCCACGTACGCCGTAAAACCATGGTTCGCTGAGCCACTTCAACACGTCAATAGAGTCAGGGCCTCTATCAATAAGATCGCCCACACAAAACAAGCGATCCTGTTGGGTGTTGAAGTTTACTTTTTCCAGGAGTGACGCGAGTAGCTTGAAATGCCCGTGAATATCACCCACCACAAAGTCGCGGCCCTTTGGGTTGGATTCAAATACTTTGATGCTGGACATGTTCAAGGCTTCGATGGGGTGGACATTAACGGACTATATCATTGCCAATGCCTGCGAAAACCTGGCGTCATCCCCAAATCAGGCAACCTGAACCCTACCTGTCGCCCAGCAAAGCTTCATAATTCCCTGCGCCGTTGAGGTCTACGATTCCCTGCAAGAGAGGACCCCAGCGCCTCCAGCCCACAGGGAACTGAAACCATGATTTCAAACCTCGTCAAAGTCGCAATGATCACCGGCGCGTTGTTGTTGAGCGCTTGTTCATCTTCCCCAGCCGTGAGCAGTGACCCGTGCTTTTCAGGTGGATGCCAGGCATTTGGCGACCACAGTCCCAACAAAGCCACCAAGATGAATGCTGGTGGCAGTGGGTTGGGGAGTAGTTATGGAGAGTATGGGGCGGGGTTGTTGCATGATGATTGATGGGGTGGTGGGGCAGTCACTGGGGTGGTGACTGACCCATTGCTATCGGGGGCAAGCCCCCTCCCACATTGGAACTGAGATTGGGGCGGGAAATGTCAGTGGCCGCCCTTCATGCGCCGCGCTATCAGGTAAATGCCCAGCCCGACCAGCGCCGTAGCGGCACCTATATAGCCGGTACTGGTCCAGCCCAACCCCGCCGTAATCGCCATTCCGCCAAACCATGGTCCCAGCGCGTTCGCCAGGTTGAAGGCCGCGTGGTTGGATGCCGCCGCGAGGCTCGGTGCTTCATGGGCGATGTCCATCAGGCGGATTTGCAACGGGGCGGCCAGGGCGATCATGGTGCCGACCAATGCGATGCCCACTAGCACGCCCCATAGCGAACTCGCTGCAAAGTGGAAGAACACCAGCACGGCCATCGACCAAACCAGAATCCAACCCACCGCGCGAAATTGCATGCGGTCAAACAGCTTGCCGCCGGCGATGTTGCCAATGATGCCGCCGACGCCAAACGCGGCGAGGCCGAAGGGGATCCACTGCGGTGACACTTTGGTCACTTCGAGCATGGTCGGCGCCAGGTAGCTGAACACGCAGAACATGCCGGCAAAGCCAATCGCGCCGATGGACAGGGCCATCCACACCTGGGGCTTGGTGAAGGCGCGCAGTTCCTTGCGCGGGTCGCTGCGTTGTTCGTCGTGGCGGTGGGGTACGAATTGCCAGACCAGCGCAATGGTGCACAGGGCGATGACGCTGACCAGCGCAAACGCCGAGCGCCAGCCCAGGTGTTGGCCGAGGAAGGTGGCGATGGGGTTGCCCAGCAACATGGCCAGCGTCAGGCCGAGCATTACCCGGGCGACGGCGCCGGCACGTTTGTCGTTGGGCACCATGCTGGAGGCGACCACGGCGGCGATGCCGAAGTAGGCGCCGTGGGGCAGGCCGCTGATAAAGCGGAAGGCCACCAGCGAGCCGAAGGTCGG
This sequence comes from Pseudomonas sp. SR18, assembly GCF_023701505.1. Taxonomy (NCBI): domain Bacteria; kingdom Pseudomonadati; phylum Pseudomonadota; class Gammaproteobacteria; order Pseudomonadales; family Pseudomonadaceae; genus Pseudomonas; species Pseudomonas sp. SR18. The sequence goes on from NZ_JAMQAU010000005.1 coordinate 127,378, forward strand.
GGTGAAGGCTGTGGCGAAGTTGCCCAGTGCATACAGGCCCATCAACAACAACAGCATGTGTTTGCGCAGCAGCTTGGCGCCGAGGATGGCCAGCAGGGGCGCGCCGACCATCACACCCAGCGCGTAGGCGCTGATGGCGTGGCCGACCTGGGGTTCGCTTAAACCCAGGTTCTGGGCGATGTCGGGCATCAGGCCCATGATGGCGAATTCGCCGGTGCCGATTGCGAAAGCGCCCACAGCCATGGCCGCTTCCATTTTGGCGGCACTGCGCGCGGGCAGCACGTGCCCGGGTGTTTGGTGGATAGACATGGATCGCCTGTTTGGAAGGAGTGCATAAAGGAGAGCCGCCGATGCTACGCAAGCTGCGGCGAAGGTGTCTAGAACCGCTGATTCAGGCAGAGTTCCGTGCCTGTGACCCCACGTCGCGCCTACCATACTTGACACCGGCCCGATAAAAGCCGCGATTTAGAGCTGTCAATTGGCCAAACGGCGCATAAACGCTGTTTAGCGTGATATTCTGCGCGCCGTCTTGGGCTAGTCTTTCCTGGTGCGTACACCCGTATACGTCCCAGCGATTGGCTGTCGCCCAGGTAGCTGAAGCCAATAATGATAAGAAGTCAGCGCAGAAGGGACATAAAAGTGAGGTCGATACGTCGGCCTTGTGTGCCCACCCTGCGGCCCTCGTGTGAATGTGCAAACCCCGCGGTACGTTGCCTGGCGTAGCGTGATCGAGGGTTGCCCGTTCTCTGGGGTAGCGGGGCGGATGGCGTTTTATCATAGGTGCTACTGATGTTTAAGAAAGTAAACACTGCCCTGCTGGGGCTGGCTTTGTCGATGGGGATCACGTCCGTTCACGCGGAAGAGGCAAAGAAAGTCGATGTGCTGCTGATCGGCGGCGGCATCATGAGTGCGACCCTGGGTGTCTGGCTTAACGAGCTGGAACCGGAATGGTCGATGGAAATGGTCGAGCGCCTCGATGGCGTGGCCGAAGAAAGCTCCAACGGCTGGAACAACGCCGGTACCGGTCACTCGGCCCTGGCTGAGCTGAACTACACCCCGGAAGACAAGAACGGCAACGTTGAGATCCCGAAAGCGGTCGAGATCAACGAGGCGTTCCAGATCTCCCGTCAGTTCTGGTCCTGGCAGGTCCAGCAGGGCGTGCTGAAGAACCCGCGTTCGTTCATCAACACCACTCCGCACATGAGCTTTGTGTGGGGCGATGACAACATCAAGTTCCTCAAGAAGCGCTACGAAGCCCTGCAAGCGAGCCCGTTGTTCGCCGGCATGCAGTACTCCGAAGACCCGGCGCAGATCGCCAAGTGGGTTCCGCTGATGATGGAAGGGCGTGACCCGAACCAGAAAATCGCGGCCACCTGGAGCCCGCTGGGTACCGACATGAACTTCGGCGAGATCACCCGTCAGTTCGTTGCTCACCTGCAAACCACGCCTAAGTTCGACCTGAAGCTGTCGAGCGAAGTGCAGGACATCACCAAGAACGCCGACGGTTCGTGGCGTGTCAGCTACAAAAACCTGAAAGACGGCACCAAGACTGAAACCGACGCCAAGTTCGTGTTCATCGGCGCCGGCGGCGGTGCACTGCACCTGCTGCAAAAGTCGGGTATTCCTGAAGCCAAGGAATACGCTGGCTTCCCAGTGGGTGGTTCGTTCCTGGTGACCGATAACCCGACCGTGGCCGAGCAGCACCTGGCCAAGGCCTACGGTAAGGCTTCGGTTGGCGCGCCACCGATGTCGGTTCCGCACCTCGACACCCGCGTGCTGGATGGCAAGCGCGTGATCCTGTTTGGCCCATTCGCGACCTTCTCGACCAAGTTCCTGAAAGAAGGCTCGTACCTGGACCTGCTGACCAGCACCACCACCCACAACATCTGGCCGATGACCAAGGTTGGTATTCGTGAATACCCACTGGTCGAGTACCTCGCCGGTCAACTGATGCTGTCCGATGACGACCGCTTCAAGGCGCTGCAAGAGTACTTCCCGAACGCCAAGCAATCCGACTGGCGCCTGTGGCAAGCCGGTCAGCGCGTGCAGATCATCAAGCGTGACGAAGAGCAGGGCGGCGTCCTGAAACTCGGTACCGAAGTGGTCAGCTCCGCCGACAACACCATTGCAGGCCTGTTGGGTGCATCGCCAGGCGCGTCCACCGCGGCTCCGATCATGCTGACCGTGCTGCAGAAAGTGTTCAAGGACAAGGTCGCTACCCCGGCCTGGCAGGAAAAACTGCATCAGATCGTGCCAAGCTACGGCACCAAGCTGAATGACAGCCCTGAAGCTGTTGCGAAGGAATGGGCTTACACCGCCAATATCCTGCAACTGCCTACACCGCCGGTAATCCCGGCGAAGGCTGCTCCCAAGGCGACCGAGGCTGCCAAGCCTGCGGCTGAGCCGAGCAAGCCGGCGTCTGACCTGGCGCTGTAAATCGCCCGTGGGGGGCTGAATCAGGACCCTACCGGTAACAAAAAGCCCGCTGAACCGATAACGGTCAGCGGGCTTTTTTGTGCGTGTTAAGTGCGCAAGCGCTTCATTCAAGCCTGCCTGGGAATTTGGTCTGCACGTTTAACCGCTAACGTTCAGCGGTTCTTGAAGATCAGTATTCAAATATTGAAGCCTTTTTTCAGTTGCTCATGCAGATGCAGCGCCAAATGGTTTGCGCTGTCGGTATTGCCGTAGTGATCGCAGGCCTGGTGCTGGTACGGTCGAAACGACCGACTGTCGCATGTGCCTCTTGATGCCCTTGGGTTCAGCAACCTGACAGATACTGCCTGTTAAAAAAGTACCCATGCCACGCAGGAGCGCGGCTGTAACACAGGAGGATTTTTTACTGGTGCAGGTGTTGGGCGTCAGCGCCCGAGGGTTTTCTATGTTGCTACGTTATGCGGCATTGGCGGCGGTGGTCGTCGCGGCATCCGGGTGTGTGCAAGAGCGTGTGGTGCATGAGCGCCGGCCGCCGCAGCGTGAATATGTCGAGGTGGTTGCGCCGCAACCGCCGCCGGTGCAGGTGATTGAAGTCGAGCCACCTGTGCGCGAAGGTTACATATGGTCGCGCGGTTACTGGCGCTGGGAAGGCGGGCGATACGTGGCGGTACACGGCCACTGGGAGCCGGTGCGCGAAGGCTATCGCTATGTGCATCCGCACTGGGTGCCGCGCAATGACGGGTATCACTGGCAGGTAGGGGGTTGGGTTCGCTGAGCCTCGTATCAACAAAACCTGCACGGTGCCGCAACGCCGTGACTCAGGTCAGTCGTCTCATAGCCGCCTTGGCGGCCTTGAGATCAAAGGTGGCGGTGTATTCACACCCGGCTGCGTGGGCGCAGCGTTCTATCAGGCAGTCGGCAAAATCAGCGTTGTTCGCCGCGAATCGCCGAAGCGCCTGCCAGATGACTTCGGCGTGTTCGATGGTCAGTTCGCGGGTGCGCAGCAACGTTTCCAGAACGGTGACCACGTCACTCTTCGTGCACGGGTAACAGCTTTGTAACACCCAGACCAACTCCACCACGGACACCAGGCTGACAAAGCCTGGCGCAAGGGTGGTGAGGGATTCGATCAGGGCGGATGCCTTGGGGGACTGCACCGGATCATCCTGGGTGACGTAGCGCACCAGTACGTTGGTATCCAGCCCGATCATCCGCCATTCGCTCCCCGTGCAGCGATGGCGCGGTTCATATCGTCAATGGACACCGCTTCTGCAGGCTTGCGGATCAGCCCCTTGAGGTCCTGCACCGTCTTGCTCGCTGCAATGATCGAAAATCTGCCGTCTTCCATTTCGACAAACTCGACGCGGTCTCCTGTTTCGAGGCCGAGTGCGGTCCTGACTTGTACGGGGATGGTGATTTGCCCTTTCGAGGTGAGTGTGGCGGTGGCCATAGTGAGTATCTCCAACATGATGCTCCTTACCTTAGGGTAAGGAATGATGGAGGACAATATCCGTTGGTCCATAGGGTGGCTCGCAGGTGTGAGTGAGTCGCAATAGTCAAACCCTAGTCCGGATTCCCCGTACTCACACCCTTGGCCATGGGCCAAAGCGATACAAACTATGACCTACCGCCAGCCCTGTTGCCTTATTGCACCACGCGATAACAAGGCACATACGCCGCGCCGCCCGGTAACTTCATGCGGTGCTGGGCAACAAACGCCTGCAGCAGCTCATCCAGCGGCTTCATGATGGCCGGGTCGCCATGGATCTCGTACGGGCCATGCTCTTCGATCAGGCGGATGCCCTTGTCCTTCACGTTGCCGGCCACGATCCCCGAGAAGGCCCGGCGCAGGTTGGCCGCCAGTTCGTGGGGCGGCAGCGTGTGGCTCAGTTGCAGGCTGGCCATGTTCTCGTGCGTCGGGTCGAAGGGGCGCTGGAAGCCTTCGTCGATTTTCAGCAGCCAGTTGAAATGGAACGCATCGTTGCGCTCGCGGCGGAACTGTTTCACCGCCTTGAGGCCGGCGGTCATCTGGCGGGCCACTTCGGCCGGGTCGTCGATGATGATCTGGTAGTGCGCCTGCGCCGCTTCGCCGAGGGTGGCGCCGACGAAGGCGTGCAGCTGTTGCAGGTACGGCGCGGCCTGTTTCGGCCCGGTGAGAATGACCGGAAAGGGCACGTCGCGGTTGTCCGGGTGCATCAGGATGCCGAGCAGGTACAGGAACTCTTCAGCCGTGCCGGCACCGCCCGGGAAGATGATGATGCCGTGACCTACACGCACAAAGGCTTCCAGGCGTTTTTCGATGTCCGGCAGAATCACCAGTTCGTTGACGATCGGGTTCGGCGCTTCGGCGGCGATGATGCCCGGCTCGGTCAGGCCCAGGTAGCGCCCGCCGGTGATGCGTTGCTTGGCATGGGAAATGGTCGCGCCCTTCATCGGACCTTTCATCACGCCGGGGCCGCAACCGGTGCACACGTCGAGGCTGCGCAGCCCCAGTTCGTGGCCGACTTTCTTGGTGTATTTGTATTCTTCGGTATTGATCGAGTGCCCGCCCCAGCACACCACGATCTTCGGCTCCACGCCCGGACGCAGCGTGCGGGCGTTGCGCAGCAGGTGGAACACGTAGTCGGTGATGCCCTGGGAGTTGCTCAGGTCGATGCGCTGGCTGTCGAGTTCGTTCTCGGTGTAGACGATGTCGCGCAGGGCGCTGAACAACATCTCACGGGTACTGGCGATCATTTCACCATCGACAAACGCGTCGGCTGGGGCGTTCAGCAGTTCCAGGCGCACGCCACGATCCTGCTGATGGATGCGCACTTCAAAGTCTTTGTAGGCGTCAAGGATGGTCTTGGCGTTGTCGATGTGCGCGCCGGTGTTGAGGATCGCCAGGGCGCACTGGCGGAACAGGGTATAGATGCTGCCGGTACCGGCTTCGCTCAGTTGCTGGACTTCACGTTGGGACAGGGTTTCGAGGCTGCCCTTGGGGCTGACGGAGGCATTGATGACTTGGCGTTGGAGCATTCTGATTCCTTGAAAGCACAGCCACCGCAGCCGTGGAGGCGCGATGGCTTGAGAATGGTGGGCGCCGTAAACGGTCGCACGAGCCGGATATTTACCTCAGGCGCAGGGCCCAGCGCAAATACCGTCCACCCCCATCATGCCGCAGAACTTACTGAATCAGCTTCCAGTTTTTGTAGAAAACCCGACGCAGGGTAAAGACCATCCCCGAAAACCCAGCGATCACGGCGTTGAGCACGGACGGCAGCGGCGTCGGTCGTACGATATCGATAAACAGACAGTAACGTTTGGCGTCATTTTTGTTGAAGGACGCGTGCATCAGCGTGTCATCGAAGATAAACAGCGGGTCGTCATGCCAGTAATGCTTGTGCTTGCCCACCTGGATGTAGACGCCCTCGTGGTGGGGCGCCGGCGCCATGTTGTAGAGCACGCGAAACATCATGCGCAGCGGGCCGAAGTGAAAGGAGGTCGAGCGGTTTTCGTTGAAGACGGACACAGCGATGGTCTTCACGAACGGCAGTTTCTCCCGCAGTTTCGGGATGTCCAGGGTGGTCTCGATCGGCCGGCCGTACCATTGGAAAAACAACATGCCGCGCTTCTTCTCGGCCATGCGTTCGTCCAGGTAACCGATGATTTCGTCCTTGTGCGCCATGGCGTCGTCGATCACCTGTTGCAGGTCCTGTCGCCAGGCGAGTGGCAGGTCATGCATCGTGTAAACGTGGCGGTTACGCGAACTCAGCAGGTCGAACAGCGTGTTGAACGGCGCCAACAGCCAGGTGTTGCGGCCACTGCCAATAAAGTATTTCTTGATGGTGCTCTTGTCATACAGGCCGTTACGCAGGAAGTCGTAAATACCGCACACCAGTACCAGGCAGAGGAACACCAGTGTGGTTTCGGGGAATACATCGATAATCAGCAGCACGCCGAGTACCCAGGCGACCGATACCGCTTTTTTACGCAAAGCAGGCTTGTTCATGCAACTCAGCTCCAGGAGGACGCCATTCGACAGTCGGATCCGTGGCCGCGAGTGGTGGGGTTTTTGAAACATATTGAAACAACTGCGTCATGATAAGACGTTCTGCGACGCAAGGGCGTATTAAATAGTGCGAAATTGTGAAGGCTTTGCACCGTTTTCAAGCCTTGCCAGCCCTGTGTGGATTGGATTTTGTAAACGGAAGATTTACGTCTATCGTGACGCTTCGGTTTTTCGGGCGTCATAGACCGGTACGATTGAAGTTGAATGGCCACCATTGGCCTTCGGCACCTTGGAAGAGGCAGAAATTTTTATGATCATCAAACCGCGGGTTCGTGGCTTTATCTGTGTGACCGCTCACCCTGTTGGCTGTGAAGCGAACGTCAAAGAGCAGATCAACTACGTAACTGAAAACGGCGTCATCGAAGGCGGCCCCAAGAAGGTGCTGGTCCTCGGCGCTTCCACCGGCTACGGCCTGGCCGCGCGCATCAGTGCTGCGTTTGGCTGCGGCGCCGATACCCTGGGCGTGTTTTTTGAGAAAGAAGGCGAAGAAGGCAAGCTCAGCTCTGCGGGCTGGTACAACAGTGCTGCGTTCGAGAAGTTTGCCGTCGAAAAAGGCCTGTACGCCAAGAGCATCAACGGCGACGCGTTTTCCGACGACATCAAGCGCCTGACCATCGAAACCATCAAGAAAGACCTGGGCAAGATCGACCTGGTGGTCTACAGCCTGGCCGCGCCACGCCGTACCGATCCTAAAACCGGTGAAGTCTATAACTCCACCCTCAAGCCGATCGGCAAAGCCGTGACCCTGCGCGGTATCAATACCGACAAAGGCGTTGTGGTCGACACCACCCTTGAGCCTGCGACCCAGGAAGAAATCGACGGCACCGTGAATGTCATGGGTGGCGCTGACTGGCAATTGTGGATCGACGCCCTGCGTGACGCCGACGTCCTGGCCGAAGGCGCCAAGACCACTGCGTTCACCTACCTCGGCGAGAAGCTGACCCAGGACATCTACTGGAACGGCTCCATCGGCGAAGCCAAGAAAGACCTCGACAAGAAAGTCCTGACCCTGCGCGACAACCTGGCCGCACTGAAAGGCGACGCCCGTGTGTCGGTACTCAAGGCGGTGGTTACCCAGGCAAGCTCGGCGATCCCGATCATGCCGTTGTACCTGTCGTTGCTGTTCCGCGTAATGAAAGAGCAGGGCACTCACGAAGGCTGCATCGAGCAAGTCTACGGCCTGTTCAAAGACAGCCTGTACGGCAGCGAGCCGAAACTCGACGCCGACGGTCGTTTGCGTGCCGACCTGGCTGAGTTGGAGCCAAAGGTCCAGGACGCCGTCGCGGCACTGTGGGATCAGGTTACCGACGAAAACGTCAACGAGATCAGCGATTTTGCCGGCTACAAGGCAGAGTTCCTGCGCTTGTTCGGCTTTGAAGTCGATGGCGTGGATTACGAGGCTGATGTGAACCCGACCGTCAAGATCAACGGTCTGGTCCAGGCCTAAACGCGGTTGAAACTGTGGGAGGGAGCAATCCTCTCCCACATTTGATTGGTGTAGATGCTTCCTTATGGGAACATTCCTACACGCCGTTGCGCTCCCATTCCCGCCTCAATCTGCCAGACTTCCCCCGCTATCAAGCCACGCTAACGGAGGATCTGATGACGATTCGTGCAGTAGTTTTTGATTTCGGCGGTGTTTTGTTCGATTGGAACCCGCAACACCTGTACCGCAAGCTGATTGCCGACGAACACGAGCGGCAATGGTTCCTCGATACCATCTGCACCCAGGCCTGGAACACCGAGCAGGACGCTGGCCGGCCGTTGGCCGAAGCCACGCAAGTGCTGGTCGATCAATTCCCGCACCATAAAGCCTTGATCACTGCGTACTACGACCGTTGGCACGAGATGCTGCGTGGTCCGTTGCCTGACGGTGTGGCGATTCTCAAGGCGCTGCATACGGCCAACATGCCGTTATTCGGGCTCACCAACTGGTCTGCCGAAACCTTTCCCTATGCCCGGGCCAACTACCCATTCCTGAAGTGTTTTCGCGACATAGTGGTGTCTGGCGAATTGAAGCTGATCAAGCCCAATCCGGCGATCTACGACGCCAGCCTCAGTCAGGTTCGTGCCTATTTGCCCGATATCCAGCCAGGGGAAGTCGTGTTTATCGACGATGTTGCCGACAATGTCGACGCTGCCGTCGCGCTCGGCTGGCGAGGCATTCACCATGTGTCGGCTGAACACACGGCGGCTCGGCTGCGTGAGTTGGGCGTGGGGTTCTAGCGCGCCCACTTCTCCAGGGCGAAATCGACAAAGGCGCGCAGCTTTGGCAGGCGATAACGGTCCTGGCCGTACAACAAGTGCATGGGGCGGCTGGGCAGTTGGTAGGTGGTCAGCAAAGCCACCAGCTTGCCGGTCTGCAGGTCGGGTTGTACCAGGGCGTCGGGCAGCATGACGATGCCCATGCCTTGCACCGCCGCCTGGCGCAGGGCCTGGGAGCTGTTGATGGTCAGCGAGCCGGACACCGGGATTTCCACTTCGCCCTCTGCGCCGGTCATGCGCCAGAGCTTGTCTGCATTGCGCCAGTCGTCGGTGGACGGGTAGGCGAAGGCCAGGCAGTCGTGATGTTGCAGGTCCTCGGGCGTCTGTGGCGTGCCGCGCCGTGCCAGGTAGTGCGGTGAGGCGCAGAGGGTGATGGTGTAGTCCTGCATCGGCCGCGCGATCAGGCTCGACGCCTCCAGTTCCCCCAGGCGGATCGCGACGTCAAAGCCGCTGTCGACCATGTCCATGCGCTGATTGCTGAGCACCACGTACAGTTTGATCAAGGGGTAGCGTAGGGAGAATTCGCTCAAGGCGGGCGCCAGGCGTTCGGTGCCGAAGGCAGGTGGGGCGGTGATGCGCAGGGTGCCTTTGGGAACTTCACTGTGGGCTTGTTCAGCCCATTGCTCGGAATCGGCCACCAGCCCCAGCACTTCCAGACAACGCTGGTAATACTGGCCACCGAACTCCGTCAGGCTCTGTTTGCGTGTGGTGCGCTTGAGCAGGCTGACGCCCAGGCGTTGCTCCAAGGCGCGCAGGTGGTTGCCGACCATGGTGGTCGACATCCCGCACGCGTGGGCGGCGGCGGTCATGCTGCCGGTCTCCACCACTTTCACGTAAACCGACATCGCTTGGAACAGATCCATTATCAATCCCTGATTTAAAGTCATTGCAGGAAAGTGCAGTTTATCCAGCTGAGGTGGCTAACGATACTTCAACCACCCCAACCGGAGCCTGCCACCATGACTGCCGCCTGCCTGATGACCACCTACCAACCTTTGGCCTTGAGTTTTACCCGTGGCCTGGGCACACGCCTATGGGACCAGCAGGGCCGAGAGTACCTGGACGCGGTAGCGGGCGTGGCAGTAACCAACGTCGGTCACTCCCACCCGAAACTGGTGACAGCCATCAGCGAGCAAGCCGGCCTGTTGCTGCACACCTCCAACCTCTACAGCATCGACTGGCAGCAGCGGCTGGCTCAGCGCCTGACACAACTGTCCGGCCTGGACCGTGCCTTCTTCAACAACTCCGGCGCCGAAGCCAACGAGACCGCACTGAAACTGGCGCGATTGCACGGCTGGAAAAAAGGCATCGAAGAACCGTTGGTGGTGGTGATGGAAAACGCCTTCCACGGCCGCACGCTCGGTACCATGGCCGCGAGTGATGGGCCATCGGTGCGTCTTGGTTTTCAGCGCTTGCCTGGGGATTTTCTCAAAGTCCGGTTTGGTGATCTGGCGGCCATCGAAGCGCTCACCAAAACCCTTGGTACGCGGATCGCGGCGGTCTTGCTGGAGCCGATCCAGGGCGAAAGTGGCGTGTTGCCAGCCCCACCGGGTTACCTGCAAGCCTTGCGCGACCACTGCACGCGCCATGGCTGGTTGATGATGCTCGATGAAATTCAGACGGGCATCGGCCGTACCGGCGCGTGGTTTGCGTTCCAGCACGAAGGCATCGTGCCGGACGTGATCACCCTGGCCAAAGGCCTCGGCAACGGCGTGCCCATTGGCGCCTGCCTGGCCCGGTCGGCGGTCGCTCAGTTGTTCACGCCGGGCAGCCATGGCAGCACCTTCGGCGGCAACCCGCTGGCGTGTCGGGTGGGCTGCACCGTGCTGGACATCATCGACGAGCAGGGCCTGTTGCAGAACGCTGCGCAACAAGGCGAACGCTTGCTGGCGCGGTTACGCATGGAATTGGACGAGCACCCGCAGGTGCTGGCGATTCGCGGGCAGGGCTTGATGATCGGTATCGAATTGGCCAGCCCCTGCCGCGACCTTGCCCAGCGCGCCGCCCAGGAACATGGGCTATTGATCAACGTGACGCGGGGCAAGGTCATTCGCCTGTTGCCGCCGCTGACCCTGGATGCCAAAGAGGTCGAGATGATCGTGCGGGCCATCACCCGGTTATTGGATCAGGCCCATTGAGCCATTCCTGGTTCATGGTTTCTTTATCGCCCAGGTATTCGAGCAACCACGCCATGGCCGGGGACAGTTTGTTCTGTGCCCAGGCCACGCACGACGGGCTGGCAGGGAAGGGCCGGGTCAATTGCAGCGCTACCAGTTCACCGCGTTCGATCCATGGCAACACCTGATGCGCCGGCGCCATGCCGACGCACAGGCCATCGCGCAGGCAATCGATGGCGGATGCCCAGTTCGGCACCACCAGCCGCCGTTGGTTATCCAGCGTCCAGGTATCACGCTTGGGCAGGTTACGTGAGGTGTCGGTCATGCACAGCGAGGCGAACGGGCGCAGTTGGTCATCACTGAGCAGGCCTTGCACGGCCGCCAATGGATGCCTGGCGCTGACCACACACAGCCAGTTCAACAAGCCCATGTCGCGAAAAGTGAAGTGACTGGCCACCGGCACCGCACTGGTGGCGCCGATCACTATGTCGGTGCGCTCATCGGCCAGGGCATCCCACACGCCGTTGTACACCTCGTACTCCAGCAACAATTCCACCTCGGGAAACTGTCGATAGAAATCCAGCACCAATTGCCGGCAGCGCTGAGGTTTGACGATGGAGTCCACGGCTACCTTTAACTGGCCGCTCCAACCGTTCGCCACCTGCTGGCACAATCGCCGCGTGCCGAGCATTTTTTTCATCACGCCTCGGGCTTCGTCTATAAACAGACGGCCTGCGGGGGTCAGCTCGACGTCGCGATGGCGCCGCACAAACAGCGGCACCGCCAGCCATTCTTCAAGCTGGCGCACCGTGTAGCTGATAGCCGATGGGACGCGGTGCAACTCTTGAGCGGCGGCGCTGAAGCTGCCGTGGCGTGCCACTGCATCGACGACATCCAGAGAGTATTCAGACCACATAATGCTTGTCTTCAAAATTATTGATAGGAGTGTCCAATTATTATCGCTTCACACGCAATCTGTCAGCTTCATAATGGGCGCCAGTCAGCAAATAGTTTGATGGCAGGATCGACAAGGCTTCAATGAAAAATTCTTTTGGTTTCACTTGGTATCTGGCGGGGCTGAGCATGCTCGGTTATCTGGCCATGGACATGTACTTGCCGGCGTTCGGCGCCATGGGCGAACAGTTGCAGATTGGCGCGGGCGCGGTGGGTGCCAGCTTGAGCATTTTCCTCGCCGGCTTTGCCCTGGGACAGTTGTTGTGGGGGCCGTTGTCCGACCGCCTGGGCCGCAAGCCCATCCTGCTCGCAGGCTTGAGCCTGTTTGTGCTGGGCTGCGCCGGGATGTTCTGGGTCGAGACAGCACCGCAACTGCTGGCCTTGCGTTTTATGCAGGCGATTGGCGTGTGCTCTGCTGCCGTGAGCTGGCAGGCGCTGGTGATTGATCGCTATCCGGCCGACAAGGCTCACCGGGTGTTCGCCAGCATCATGCCGTTGATGTCGCTGTCGCCGGCCCTGGCGCCGCTGCTGGGCGCGATGGTGCTGAATCACTTCGGTTGGCAGGCGATCTTCGGGGTGCTGCTGGGCGTTTCGCTGCTGTTGCTGCTGCCGACGTTGTTCCTGCGCAGCGTGCCGAAGCTGCAGACTGAAGCACCATCGCGCCTGGGTTATACGCAGTTGCTGACGTCTCGGGTGTTCACCGGCAACGTAATGATCTTCGCTGCCTGCTCCGCGAGTTTCTTTGCCTGGCTGACCGCTTCGCCCTTCATCCTTGGCGACATGGGCTACAGCCCGAATGACATCGGCCTGAGCTACGTACTGCCGACACTGGCGTTTCTGGTAGGTGGCTACAGTTGCCGCAGTGCCCTGCAGCGTTTCCAGGGCAAGACGCTGCTGCCCTGGTTGTTGGTGGCCTATTGCATCAGCATGCTGGCGCTGTACCTGGTTGCGACCTTGACCGTGCCGACCCTCACCACGTTGCTGATTCCGTTTTGCCTGATGGCGTTGGTCAACGGTGCGAGTTATCCGATTGTGGTAGCGAATGCGCTGATGCCGTTTGCGGAAAACTCCGGCAAGGCGGCGGCGCTGCAAAACACCTTGCAACTGGGCCTGTGTTTCCTCAGCAGCCTGCTGGTGTCGTCGATGATCGAGCAACCGCTGCTGATTACCGTGATCGTGATGCTGGCGACCGCGCCACTGGCGGTGTTGGGCTACTGGCTGGCGCGGCCGAAGGCGGACGACTCCGAGTTGGCCGCTGCCTAGAACGTTATTTCCATATTCACCGTCGGCGTCGACGTGCGGCTGCCCCGGCCGCCGTCTACACCGAACTTGTTATGCCAGTACTCGTAACCCACCCCGAGGTACAGGTTCGGCTTCACGCTTTTACCCGGCCGTACCGCCACCATCAACGCTGTGCGCATCAAGGCCTCCGGCGCCGTGTCGCGGCCATGGTAGTCCTCACCTTTTTCCCCGACGTAATTGATAAACCCCTGGAATTTCGCCGCGTGGCTGGCGATCTCGAATGGACGCATCCAGGTCAGGTTAAGCAGGTAGGTGTCGTCGAAGGTGTGGTTCGATTCCTGCGCGCCGGTGATGCCGGTGTGGTTCTTTTCCTTGTAGTACATCAGGCTCAGGTCCAGCACGCCCACGGTGTTGAACTTCAAGGTCGGGCCAATCACCAGCGCGCGTTTTTTCGCCGAGGCAAAGTTGTTGTTGCGGTTGGCATCAAAGCCCAGGGTCAGCGCGTAATCCTTGATCAGCCCGGTGCCCAGCGGCACATCCAATACACGTGAGGCGTACAACTGATGCCGGTATACGGCATACACCTCGCTGCCACCGTGATCGGTGCCCTTGCGTGGGTCGCTGCTGTCGGACAGAAACACATCCAGATTCAGGAAATTGCTGCCGTATTGGTAGCCGCTGGCGTGGGTGAAGCTGTAGATGCGTTTGCTGAAGTCGTCGGGATTGTTCGGGTTGGTGAACTGCTGGCCATAGCGAAAGCCCAGGCTGTTGTTCATCCATTCCACCGCGACAGCCTCCCCGCCGCCGAGGAGGGTGAGTGCAACGGTGGCGCCTTGTAATACCTTTTTCATGGTTGTGGTCCTTTGGCGTTCTGGCTCATCACGGCCGGATTGTTTTTGTAACGCCGACGGAGGGTATCTTGTTCGATTGATTGTATACAACTCTATGGACATCTAGTCCTAACATTGCATACAGTGGCCGCACAACAAAAACAGAGAACCCCTCACCATGACTATCCCGAAGGCGTCACCGCAGCGGCCAGAAGATGAGAATCTCGGCGTCGCCGCCAACATGGCTTACGGCCTGCAGCATGTGCTCACCATGTACGGCGGTATCGTCGCAGTACCCTTGATCGTCGGCCAGGCGGCCGGGTTGTCACCTGCCGATATTGGTTTGTTGATCGCCGCCTCGCTGTTTGCCGGAGGCCTGGCGACCCTGTTGCAAACCCTTGGCCTGCCGTTTTTTGGTTGTCAGTTGCCGCTGGTGCAAGGCGTGTCGTTTGCCGGTGTGGCCACCATGGTGGCGATTGTCGGCAGCGACGGTGCTGGCGGGGTGCCGGCGATTCTTGGGGCGGTGATGGCCGCGTCGTTTATCGGGTTGCTGATCACGCCGGTGTTCTCGCGGATCACCAAGTTCTTCCCACCCTTGGTGACCGGCATTGTGATCACCACCATCGGCCTGACCTTGATGCCCGTGGCAGCGCGCTGGGCCATGGGCGGTAACAGCCGTGCGGCGGATTTCGGCAGCATGTCCAATATCGGCCTAGCGGCGTTGACCCTGGTGCTGGTGCTGCTATTGAGCAAGATTGGCAGCGCGACCATCTCGCGCCTGTCGATCCTGCTAGCGATGGTGATCGGCACGGTGATCGCGGTGTTCCTTGGCATGGCGGACTTTTCCGGCGTAACCCAGGGCCCGATGTTTGGTTTCCCGACGCCGTTCCATTTCGGCATGCCAACCTTCCACATCGCGGCGATCATTTCCATGTGCATCGTGGTGATGGTGACCCTGGTGGAAACCTCGGCGGACATCCTGGCCGTGGGCGAAATCATCGACACCAAAGTTGACTCCAAACGCCTGGGTAACGGCCTGCGCGCCGACATGCTGTCGAGCATGTTCGCGCCGATCTTCGGTTCATTCACTCAGAGTGCATTCGCCCAGAACGTCGGCCTGGTGGCGGTGACCGGGGTGAAGAGTCGCTTCGTGGTGGCCACCGGTGGCCTGTTCCTGGTGATCCTCGGCCTGCTGCCGTTTATGGGCCGGGTCATCGCGGCGGTGCCGACCTCGGTGCTCGGCGGTGCCGGGATTGTGCTGTTCGGCACGGTGGCGGCCAGTGGTATTCGCACGTTGTCGAAGGTGGATTACCGCAACAACATGAACCTGATCATCGTCGCCACCTCCATCGGTTTTGGCATGATCCCCATCGCGGCGCCGAGTTTCTACGATCAATTCCCCAGCTGGTTCGCGACTATATTTCACTCGGGCATCAGCTCGTCGGCGATCATGGCGATCCTGCTGAATCTGGCGTTCAACCACTTCACGGCGGGTAACTCGGACCAGCAGTCGGTGTTCGTGGCAGGGACTGAGCGCAGTTTGTGTTTCCACGACGTTGCAGGCCTGCGGGACGGGGATTACTTCAGGGGCGGCAAGTTGTTTGATGCCGAGGGCAAGGAGATTCCATTAGTGGCGCAGGTGCCGAAGAAAGCGGTAAAAACTGAGGTCAGCCAGGCCTGACCCGGTAGCTGCTGTCGAGCCTAGGCGAGGCTGCGTGCGATCTGCGGGGCGCCAACGCAGCCTCGCTTGCGCTCGACAGCTGCTACCGGGCGAAACGGGCGCTTGCCCGGTGAGCATCAAGACGGTAGCTACGCAATTTTAAGCACTTTATTCGAACACGCCTCATCCAGAAACTTCACCACCGTCCCCATGCACGCCTGGCGTTCTTCCACATGGGGCATGTGGCTGGAGTCTTCGAACAGCGCCCAGCGCACATCCGCGATCTCATCCAGAAACGGCTTGACCACCAGTGGCGTCGCCTCGTCATGTCGGCCGGAGATTACCAGGGTCGGCACGTTGATCGCGGACAGGCGGCCAATGGATTTCCAGTCCTTCAAACTGCCGATCACATGGAACTCGGTCGGGCCGCTCATGGCGTGATACACCGTGGGGTCTGAGTCGACCTGGGCGAAGGTGCGCGCCACTTCTTCCGGCCAAGGGTTCACGCGGCACACGTGCTGGTCATAGAACACCCGCGACGCGGCGAGGTATTCCGGATCCTGGTAGGTGCCGGCGGCTTCGTGCTTGAGCAGGGTTTCGTGCACGCCTTGCGGCAGCAATTGGCGCAGGCGATTGGCTTCGCTGACCCAGGTGCGCATGCAGGTCGGTGAGTTGGCCGGGATAAACGCGCGCAGGCCCTTGGGTTGCAGGATCGCATGTTCACTGCCGAGCATGCCGCCCCAGGATTGGCCGAGGATCGCGTAGTTGTCGCTGATCTGCAGGTGGTCCAGCAGGTTATCCAGTTCTTTGAGGAACAGATCGACAGTCCAGAAGGACGGGTCTTTTTCAGGCAAATGCGTGGAGCGGCCGTTGCCCAGTTGGTCGTAGTGGATGACGGCGTGGCCGCTGGCCGCGACGTCCTTGAAGGCGTCAACATAATCATGGGTGCAGCCGGGGCCGCCGTGGATGACGACCAGCGGTGTACGGCCACTGGCCAGGTCGCCCGTTACGCGGTACCAGGTCTGGTAGTCGCCAAACGCGGCATACCCTTCGCGGATTTGTTCGATGAATTCCATTTCGTACCCTGCTCTGAAAAAAAGGATCAGGGACACGATAGTCTGCACGTGAAATTTAGGTAACTAGCAAAACAGCTAGGTTTTGCCGATGGATCAATCTTCCAGCAGGCGGTAATGGGTGGCACGAACCACCGCCTGGACGCGGTTCTTTGCCCCCAGCTTATGCATTGCCGAGGCCAGATGCAGGGTGACCACCGCCAGCGAGCGGCTCAACTGAGTGGCGATCTCGGCCGCCGTCAGGCCGTCGGCGGCCCATTTCAGGCACTCGCGCTCGCGTTTGGTCAGGTGGATATGGGGGTAGGTGCGCAGTTCCTTGCTGAACAGCGGGTAGGCCGCTTCCTGCAATGCATGGGAAATCACACTGAAGTCCGACAGGGTCTGCTGTGCCTCCTGCAGTACTGTGCCGGCGCTACCGATGCGCAGGCCGGTCAGCGAAGCAAAACCGCCACGGGGCAGGTGGATCGGTACGCTGACGCCGCAGGTCAGTTGCTGGTCATGCAGGTAGGATGAAACCGGGGCGTGGCACGGATCGATGATTTTTTGCAGCGGGGTATCGGTCTTGGCTTCGTAGGACCACACGAACGGCGACACCGTGCTCAGGGCCAGATGTTGCACCGGATCGATCTGGTAAAACCCTTTGCTGCACCATAACGCGTGCCAGTCGGGCGGGGTATTGCGCAGTTCCAGCACCGATGGGGTGATCAAGGCGCCTTCCTGGTCGATCGGCACGGGCGAGTAGTCGTAGACCAGCGCATCGAAACCCAGCTGTTGAGCGAGGATAAAGGCGTTGTCCATCTGCTCGTCCAGGCTCCTGCCCGGCATCAGACGTTTGTTGAAGGCAGTCAGCTTGGCCAGCATCCGTTCTGCTCCTGAATTCATTTGAATCTCGACTTGCTGCAAGTAGAATGCCACGCCCCGGCGAAGGACTGCCAGGCCAAACCTATAAGAACTACTAGGTTATGGACGCGCGGCATCCTCGGTAGTGTTGGCCTGGCAAACGGCCGCTACCCGCCAGGCCGATACAACACAAGGAATGTATGCATGTGGCGTGAAATTGCCCCCGACCAGCAGTACAACGTGCAAGTCGACGGCTATAACCTCGTGGTCTACAGCTTTGGCGAAGGCGATGAGGTGCTGTTGTGCCTCAACGGCGGGCCGGGCCTGCCGTGTGACTACTTGCGCGACGCCCATGGCTGGCTCAAGGCGCATAACCTGCGAGTGGTTGCATTCGACCAGCTTGGTACGGGCGCATCAGCCAGACCGACCGATGTTGGGCTGTGGGAAATCCGCCGTTATGTCGAAGAAGTCGAAACCGTGCGCCAGGCACTGGGCCTGGGCCGCGTGCATTTGCTCGGGCATTCCTGGGGCGGCTGGCTGGGCATTGAATACGCCATCCATTACCCCGACGCGCTGAAAAGCCTGATCCTGGAAAACACTGTCGGCGACATTCCGCACCTGTCCCAGGAACTGGAGCGCCTGCGCGGTGCCCTTGGCAGCGAAACCGTGGCCATGATGCAACGCCATGAAGCCATGGGCACCCTCGACCACCCGCAGTACCAGGCCGCGATCACGTTGCTCAACTATCGCCATGTGTGCCGCCTGGACGAATGGCCGGAGCCGGTCAAACGTTCCCTCGGCGACTGGAACATGGGCCCCTACGAAACCATGCAAGGCCCCAACGAATTCCTCTACGTCGGCAACCTCAAAGACTGGAACCGCATCCCCGAGATGGCCGACTTCACGATGCCGATCCTGATCACCACCGGCCAGCACGATGAACTCACCCCGGCCTGCGCCATGCGCATGAAGATGGCGGCCAAGCACGCCGAACTGCACGTATTCCCCAACAGCAGCCATATGCCGTTCTACGAAGAACCCCAGGCATATTTCCCGGTGCTGCTGGACTTTCTCGCTCGCCACCGAGGCTGACGGATGAACCTGGCGCGCTACCGTTTTGTGCTGTCCCGGCCGCTGCAATTGCTGCCGGTGCTGTTTGGCATCAGCCTGATTACCTTTGTGCTGGTGCGCTCCATTCCCGGCGACCCCGCGCGAGCCTTGCTCGGCTCGCGCAGCACACCGGACGCGTTGCTGAAGATCCGCGCCCAGTACGGCCTTGATCAGCCGTTGTGGCTGCAATATTTCTACTTTCTCAAGAACCTGCTCAAGGGCGACCTCGGGCAATCGCTGCTGTACAAAGTCGACGCGCTGAAGCTGATCGTCACCCGTATCGAGCCGACCTTGGTGCTGGTATTCGGCAGCGTGGTGCTGGCGCTGCTGATCGCGGTGCCGCTGGCGACCTGGGCGGCGCGCAATAAAGGCGGTTGGGCGGATAACCTGATTCGCGTGTTCACCACGGTGGGCCTGGGCATGCCGGCGTTTTGGCTGGGCTTGATGCTGATCCTGCTGCTGAGTGTGAAATGGGGCCTGTTCCCCGTGTCCGGCTACGGTCGCACCTGGCTGGACAAGGCGCACCATATGGTCCTGCCGTGCCTGACCATCGCGCTGGCGCTGGCGGCGGTGCTGGTGCGCAACCTGCGGGCGAGCATGTTGATGGAGCTGCAGGCGGACCACGTCACCGCCGCCCGTGCGCGCGGGCTGTCGGAAGCCGCGGTGTTTCGCCGCCATGTGCTGCCCAACTCCCTGGTGCCGGCGGTCAATCTGCTGGCGGTGAACATCGGCTGGCTGATCAGCGGCACGGTGGTGATCGAAAGCCTGTTCGCCATTCCCGGTATCGGCCAGTTGTTGGTGCGCGGCATCTTTACCCGCGATTACATGGTGGTGCAGGGCGTGGCCATGGTGTTGGCCTGCGCCACGGTGGTGGTCAACTTCATCGCGGATGTGGCGACAGTGGCCCTCGACCCACGGGTGAAGATGCAATGAGCAGCCGCCCGATGATCGCCCCATGGCGCTTGCGCCTGCGTTTTGGTTTTCGCAATGGCCGGCTGACGGCCGCGTGGGGGCTGTTGATCCTGTTGATATGGTTGGCCCTGGCGCTGTTTGCGCCGTGGATCGCGCCGTTTGATCCGATTGCGCAGAACACCGATATCAGCTTGATCGGTCCCAGCCTGGCCCATCCATTTGGCACTGATAACTACGGTCGTGACATTCTTTCGAGGGTGATTTGGGGCGCACGCATCGACCTGCAACTGGCGATCATCGGGGTGATTTTCCCGTTCATGATTGGCACCTTTGTGGGCGCAGTCTCGGGTTATATCGGCGGGCGTTTCGACAGTTTTTGCATGCGAGTGATTGATGTGATCCTCGCGTTCCCCTTCCTGGTGCTGATGCTGGCGATCATGGCCATCCTCGGCCCTGGCTTGAAGAGCTTTTATATCGCCATGGCGCTGGTGGGGTGGGTTTCGTATGCGCGGCTGATCCGTTCGCAGATCCTGGTACTCAAGGAAAGCGACTTCGCCCTGGCGGCCAAGAGCCTGGGCTTTGGTCACGGGCGCATCCTGTTCCGGCATTTGCTGCCCAACGCGATGTTTGGCTCGATTGTGTTTTCCATGTCCGATGCGGTGCTGGTGCTGCTTAACGGCGCCGCCGTGAGCTACCTGGGCTTGGGCGTGCAGCCGCCGACGGCGGAGTGGGGCACGATGGTCGCCGAGGGCCAGGCCTTTATCACCACGGCCTGGTGGATCTGCACTTTTCCTGGGTTGGCCATCGTGACCCTGGCCATGGGCTTCAGCCTGCTGGCCGATGGCGTTGCCCAAGTGCTGGGGGATCGCGCATGAGCCTGCTGCAAGTGCGCGACCTCAGTGTTATCGCCAACAATGCCGGGCATGATGTGACGCTGGTCGATCGTGTGTCTTTCGACCTCGCCGAAGGCGAAATCCTGGGTCTGGTGGGCGAAAGCGGCTCGGGCAAAACCATGGCCTGTCGCGGCCTGATGCGCTTGCTGCCGTCGCCCAGCCTGCGGGTGCAGGGCGGTGCGGTGCGCCTTGCCGGCCAGGATCTGTTGCAACTGGATGACGCGGGCATGCGTGCGATACGCGGCGGGCAACTGGGCATGATTTTCCAGAACCCCAGCAGCCACCTCGACCCGTTGATGCGCATCGGCGAGCAGATCGCCGAGGGTATTCGCCTGCATCAGGGCGCGTCGAAAAAAGACGCCCGGCGACTGGCCATCGGCGTGCTGCGCCAAGTGGGCATTCCCGATCCCCTGGCGCGGGTCGACAATTATCCGCACGAGTTTTCCGGCGGCATGCGTCAGCGCGCCATGATCGCCGTGGCCTTGGGCTGCAACCCCAAGGTGCTGATCGCCGACGAGCCGACCACCGCCCTGGATGTGACCGTGCAGGCGCAAATCCTGCGCCTGCTGCTGGACCTGCGCGACCAGCGTGGCCTGTCGATCATCATGATCACCCACGACCTGGGCGTGGTGGCGCAAACCTGTGATTCCATCGCGGTGATGTACGCCGGGCGCCTGTGCGAGCACGGCAGCAAGTACGACCTGCTGGCCCATCCGCAACATCCCTACACCGCTGGCCTGATCGACTGCCAGCCGGCCCACAGCAGCGGCCACGCCTTGTTGCGCACCATCCCCGGCCAGCCGCCGTTGCTGGATGCGTTGCCCGATGGCTGCCGGTTCAACCCGCGCTGTCCGCAGGTCGGCGCCTTATGTACCGAGTTACTGCCCGAAGGCGCGCGCGTCGCCTGTCACTATCCGCTGGGAGAGCGTCCATGAGCCTGTTGCAGATCAAGGATCTGGAGGTGCGCTTCGCGGCGTCCGGCAGCGGTTTGTTTGGCCTGAACAAGCAGTGGGTGAGGGCGGTGAACGGTGTGTCGCTGAACCTGGCGGCGGGCGAAACCCTGGGGTTGGTGGGCGAGTCCGGCAGCGGTAAAAGCACCCTCGGCCGGGCGATCCTGCACCTCAACCCGATCAGCGCCGGGCAGGTATTGTTCGATGGCGTCGACATGGCCCATGGCAGTGCCATCGACATTGCCCGCCTGCGCCATGAAACGGCGATGATCTTCCAGGACCCCTATGCGGCGTTGAACCCGCGCCACACCATCGGCGAAACCATCGCTGAAGTGCTGCGGGTACAGCGCAAGGTTCCGGCCGAGCGCATCCCGGCGCGTGTCAACGAACTGCTCGATCTGGTCGGCTTGCGCCCCGAACTGGCCAATCGCAAGCCCGGCTCCCTCAGTGGCGGCCAATGCCAGCGCGTGGGCATTGCTCGCGCCCTGGCGGTAGAGCCGCGGTTGATCATCGCCGATGAGTGTGTGGCGGCGCTGGATGTGTCGATCCAGGGGCAGATCATCAACCTGCTGCTGGAACTGCAACAGCGCATGAACCTGGCCATCCTGTTTATCGCCCATGACCTGGCCATCGTGCGGCGCCTGTGCGACCGCGTGGCGGTGATGTACCTGGGCAAGATCGTCGAGGAAGGGCCGGTGGAGGCTGTGTTCAGCGCACCGCGCCATCCGTACACAGCGGCGTTGATCCAGGCGATCCCGGAGATCGATCCCCATCGGCCGTTGCCTGCAGAACCTTTGCCCGGTGAGCCGCCGAGCCCACTGAGTTTACCCACCGGCTGTGCCTTTCACCCACGTTGCCGGTATGCCCGCGCGATGTGTTCCGTGGTGTTGCCGCCTACTCATTTCCTGCACGAGCATCGATACAGTTGCGTGCTTGAAGCACCTTTGCTTTGACCTTTCCCTGCCATTCATGAACAAGGAGTTATGACATGCAATCCCGTCACTTGAAGTTGCTCGCCGCCGCTACGCTTACGGCTTGGTCCCTGACCGCTGGTTTGGCTCAGGCCGCTGGCGTGCTCACCATCGGCTGCCGTGAAGACAGCACCACCTTCGACCCGATCAAAAGTGCCCAAAACCGCGACACCTGGGTGTTCGCCAACGTCTACGACACCCTGGTGCGCGTGGATAACCTGGGCACCAAAATGGAACCGGGCCTCGCCGAAAGCTGGGACATCTCCAAGGATGGCCTGACTTACACCTTCAAACTGCGCGATGCGAAATTCTCCGATGGCTCGGCGATCACCGCTGAAGACGCGGCGTTCAGCCTGTTGCGCATCCGCGATAACAAAGCCTCGTTGTGGGCCGATCCGTTCAACCTGATCAACACGGCCAAGGCCGCCGACGCGAAAACCCTGGTCGTCACCCTGAAGACGCCGGCCGTGGCTTTCCTCTCGCAACTGGCTTCGCCGACGGTCTCGATCCTGTCGGAAAAAGCCATGACCAAAATGGGCGAAGACGCCTACTCGGAAAACCCGGTGACGTCCGGCGCGTTTACTGTGGAAGAGTGGCGCAAGGGTGATCGGGTGATTCTGAAGAAGAACCCGAACTTCTGGCAGGCCAGGAACGTCAGCCTGGATGGTGTGGAATGGGTCTCGGTGACCGACGACAACACGCGCATGCGCATGGTGCAGAACAACGAACTGGACACAGCGATCTTCGTGCCGTTCTCCCGTGTGGAAGAGCTCAAGAAAGACCAGAACGTGGTGATCCACGCCGACCCGTCCACCCGTGAAGATCACTTGTTGATCAACCACGCCCACGGCCTGCTGGCCAAGCCCGAAGTGCGTCAGGCGCTGGACATGGCCATCGACAAACAATCGCTGGTCAAGACCGCCACCTACGGTCAGGGCACCGTGGCTTATTCCTACATTCCAAAAGGCTCGCTGTACCACTACGCCAACAATCTGCAACGCCCGTACGACCCGACCGAAGCCAAGAAACTGCTGGCCGCTGCCGGTGCCAAGGATTTGAAGCTGAACTACGTGGTCAACGCCGGCAATGAGGCTGACGAGCAGATTGCGGTGATCATCAAGGACCAACTGGCCAAGGTGGGTGTGACGGCCAACCTGCAGAAGGTCGACCCGACCCAAAGCTGGCAGATGCTGGTGGACGGTGAGTACGATATTTCGGTGATGTACTGGACCAACGACATTCTCGACCCGGACCAGAAAACCACCTTCGTGCTGGGCCACGACACCAACCAGAACTACATGACCCGCTACAAGAACGACACGGTCAAGGACCTCGTGGCCGCAGCGCGCATCGAGGCCGACCCGGCCAAGCGTGAGCAGATGTATGTCGAACTGCAGAAACTGGCGAAACAGGATGTGAACTGGATCGACTTGTACTACAGCCCCTACATCAACATCTCTCGCAAGAACGTGAGCAACTTCCTGCAGAACCCGCTGGGGCGTTTCACGCTTGAAGAAGTGGTGAAGAACTAAGTTCTAGAGAGCACTGCAATACCAATGTGGGAGGGGGCTTGCCCCCTCCCACATTCAAATCCAGGGCGTGTCAGATGTTACTGCGCGTCAAACGCCTGCCCGTTGATGCCGGTACTGTCCGGCCCCATCAGGTACAGGTACACCGGCATGATTTCTTCCGGCGCCGGCCTTTCCATCGGGTTTTCCCCTGGATACGCCTGGGCCCGCATGCTGGTACGTGTGCCGCCGGGGTTGATGCTGTTGGCCCGCACCGCCGCCACATCTTCAAGCTCATCCGCCAAGGTCTGCATCAAGCCTTCAGTGGCAAACTTCGACACCCCGTAAGCGCCCCAGTACGCCCGACCCTTGCGCCCGACGCTGCTGGAGGTGAACACCACCGATGCATCCTGGGACAGCTTGAGCAGCGGCAACAAGGTGCTGGTGAGCATGAACATCGCGTTGACGTTGATGTGCATCACCCGCATGAAGTTCTCACCGGACAACTGCTCGATGGGCGTGCGTGGGCCAATGATCGAGGCGTTGTGCAACAGGCCGTCGAGGTGGCCGAACTCCTTTTCGATCATCGCTGCCAGCTCATCGTACTGATGGGGCAGGGCGGTCTCCAGGTTGAATGGAATCACCACTGGCTGCGGCTGGCCGGCGGCTTCGATCTCGTCGTACACCTGGGCCAGGTTGGCTTCGGTCTTGCCCAGCAGCAAGACGGTGGCACCATGGGCGGCATACGTCTTGGCCGCCGCAGCGCCAATCCCGCGACCGGCACCGGTCACCAGGATGACCCGGCCTTTGAGCAGTTCTGGACGTGCGGAGTAATCAAACATAAATAGCCTCGACAGAATTCAGCAGCTTATGAACCCCAAATCTGAAAACACTGAAGATCCCCTGTGGGAGGGGGCTTGCCCCCGATGAGGGCCTGTCAGTAATAGAGGTGCGGGCTGGCACACCGCTATCGGGGGCAAGCCCCCTCCCACATTGCATCTTCATAGGGGGCGTTGAATAGTCAGCAACTGCACAGCGCGTTATCCAGCACCTTGCGCAGTTCCAGCGGGTGATCCACCACCACATCCGCTCCCCAATGGCGCGGGTTGTCGTCCGGGTGGATGTAGCCATAGGTCACCGCCGCCGTGCGTGTGCCGGCATCGCGGCCGGACTCGATGTCACGCAGGTCATCGCCCACGAACAACACGCTGGCCGGGTCCAGGCCGAGCATCTTGCACGCCAGGATCATCGGCTCCGGGTCCGGCTTGCTGTTTGTCACGTGGTCCGGACAGATCAGCAAGGCCGAGCGCTCGGCCAGGCCCAACTGCTGCATGATCGGTTCGGCGAAGCGCAGTGGCTTGTTGGTGACTACGCCCCAGACCAGCTTGGCCTTCTCGATGTCTTCCAGCAGCTCGGCCATGCCGTCGAACAGCTTGCTGTGCACCGCGCAGTCCTTCAGGTAGCGCTCCAGGAATTCCTGGCGCAGTTCCTCAAAACCCGGCGACTCCGGGTCCATCGAGAAGGTCACGGCGACCATCGCCCGCGCACCGCCGGAGATTTCATCGCGGATGTGCTGCGGGTTGACCGGTGGCAGGCCACGGTCGGCGCGCATGGCCTGGCAGATGGCGATAAAGTCCGGCGCGGTGTCCAGCAGGGTACCGTCCATGTCGAAGAGAACCGCTCGCAACTTCACAGGCTTACTCCTCGCGCAGGGTCTGGATCATGTAGTTGACGTCAACGTCGTTGGCCAGCTTGTAGTGCTTGGTCAGCGGGTTGTAGGTCAGGCCGATGATGTCCTTGACGGTCAGGCCGGCCTGGCGGCTCCACGCGCCCAGCTCGGACGGGCGGATGAATTTCTTGAAGTCATGGGTGCCGCGCGGCAGCAGCTTCATGATGTATTCGGCGCCGATGATCGCGAACAGGTAAGCCTTGGGGTTGCGGTTGATGGTGGAGAAGAACACCTGGCCGCCGGGCTTGACCATGCGGAAACAGGCGCGGATCACCGAGGACGGGTCCGGCACGTGCTCAAGCATCTCAAGGCAGGTGACCACGTCGAACTGCTCGGGCATCTCTTCAGCCAGGTCTTCGGCGGTGATCTGGCGGTATTCCACGCTCACGCCGGACTCCAACTGGTGCAACTGGGCCACGGCCAGCGGCGCTTCACCCATGTCGATGCCCATTACGGTGGCGCCGCGCTGGGCCATGGCTTCGCTGAGAATGCCGCCGCCGCAGCCGACGTCCAGCACCTTTTTGCCGGCCAGGTTGACGCGTTCGTCAATCCAGTTGACCCGTAGCGGGTTGATGTCGTGCAGGGGCTTGAACTCGCTTTCGCGGTCCCACCAGCGGTGGGCCAGGGCTTCAAACTTGGCGATTTCGGCGTGGTCGACGTTGCTCATGGTGCATCCTCTAAATCTGATAAATCGGTTTGTCGGTCCTGGACACGCGGGTCCAGGGCCGGCGTTATTCGGTGTGCCCGCTGATGCGTTTGCCCCAGGCAATGGCCGTGGCGGTCAACTGGTGTTCATCCATGCGGGTCAATTGCCGGTCGTCGAGCAACTGCTTGCCGGCGACCCAAACGTGTTTCACGCAATCGCGTCCGGTGGCATATATAAGCTGTGAGACCGGATCGTAGATCGGTTGTTGCGCCAGTCCTGACAGGTCGAACGCGACGATATCCGCTGCCTTGCCCACTTCCAGTGAGCCAATCTCGCTTTCCAGGCCTATGGCTCGCGCACCGTTGAGCGTAGCCATGCGCAGTGCACGGTGCGCGTCCAGGGCAGTCGCCGAGCCGGCGACCGCCTTGGCCAGCATCGCAGCGGTGCGGGTTTCACCCAACAAATCCAGGTCATTATTGCTGGCGGCGCCATCGGTGCCGATGGCCACATTGACCCCAGCCTGCCACAGACGCTCCACCGGGCAAAAGCCGCTGGCCAGTTTCAGGTTGGATTCCGGGCAATGGATGACGCTGGTGTTGCTTTCTACCAGTAAAGCCAGGTCGTCCTCGCTGATTTGGGTCATATGAACGGCCTGGAAGCGCGGACCGAGCAGCCCGAGGCGGCCCAGGCGTGCCAGCGGGCGTTCGCCGGTCTGTTCGACGGCTTGCTGCACCTCGAAGGCGGTCTCGTGCACATGCATATGGATTGCGGCGTCCAGCTCTTCGGCAATTACCCGGACCTTTTCAAGGTTGGCATCGCACACGGTATAGGGCGCGTGGGGGCCGAACGTGATCTTGATGCGCGGGTGGTGCTTGAGGTCGCCGAACAGCTCGATGCCCTGGCGAATCGCCTCATCGGCGCTGCTGGCGCCGGGAATCGGGAAGTCGAGGATCGGAATTGCGATCTGTGCACGTATGCCGCTGTTGTGCACGCAATCGCTGGCGACTTTGGGGTAGAAGTACATGTCAGAGAAGCAGGTGATGCCGCCCTTGAGCTGTTCGGCGATGGCCAGGTCGGTGCCATCACGAACGAAGGCTTCATCGACCCACTTGGCCTCGGCGGGCCAGATGTGTTTTTCCAGCCAGGTCATCAGGGGCAGGTCATCGGCGAGGCCGCGAAACAGGCTCATCGCCGCGTGGCCGTGGGCGTTGATCAGGCCGGGGCTGAGCAGCATGCCCGGCAGTTCGCGCACTTCGCTGGCCGCCAGCTTCAACGCCGCGGCCCGTGGCCCGATAAAGGCAATGCGCCCATCGCGGATGCCCACGCCATGTTCCTTGAGCACCACGCCAGCAGGTTCGACAGGTACCAGCCAGGTTGGCAGTAGCAGTAAGTCGAGCGGGGCGGCAGTGGAGGTCATCGCAGGCTTCTTCCCGGGCAGCTATAAAAGAAGCGCGAAGTATACCCGAGCGTCCTGGCTGGCGGATCGCTATAATCGGCGGCTTTTGTTCATGAGTGCGGAGTAAGGGATGCGCGATCGACTGTTGGCAGCGGAGAAAGTGAAGGCCATCGATTGGCGTGATGGCGCGCTGTACCTGCTCGATCAACGTGCCTTGCCCTCCCAGGAAACCTGGGTGGCCTGCTCCACCGTCGATGACGTCGCTGCCGCCATTCGCGCCATGGTCGTGCGCGGTGCGCCGGCCATCGGTATCAGTGCGGCCTATGGCCTGGTACTGGCCGCCCGTGATCGCGTTGCCGAGGGCGGTGACTGGCAGGCCGCGTGGGAGGAAGACTACGCGCTGTTGGCCGATACGCGTCCCACTGCGGCTAACCTGTTCTGGGCCCTCAAACGCATGCGTGACCGTCTGGATCGCGTCAAGGCACACGCTGACCCGCTGGCTGTCCTGGAAGCAGAGGCCATTGCAATCCATGAAAGTGATCGCGAAGCCAATCTGGTGATGGCCCAACTGGGCGTCGAGCGGATTCGCAAGCACCAAGGCAACGCCCAGGCGATCCTGACCCATGGCAACGCCGGCGCATTGGCGACGGGGGGTGTCGGCACGGCCCTCGGGGTGGTGCGTGCCGCCTTTCTTGAGGGGTTGGTCGAGCACGTCTATGCCAATGAAACCCGGCCCTGGCTGCAAGGTTCGCGGCTGACGGCCTGGGAGTTGGCGGGCGAGGGCATCCCGGTTTCGGTGAATGCTGATTCTGCGGGCGCACATATCCTCAAGACCAAAGGCGTGACCTGGGTAATCGTCGGGGCTGACTGCATTGCGGCCAATGGCGATGTGATCGGCCAGATCGGCACGTACCAGTTGGCGGTGTGCGCCATGCATCACGGCGTGCGCTTTATGGTGGTGGCGCCGAGTTCGACTCTGGATCTGATGATGGCCACTGGCGATGATGTTGCGTTGGAAGAACGTGATCCCGGCGAGTTGCTGGACGTGAAGGGTCAGCGCCTGGAAGTGGCTGCTTTTAATCCGGTATTTGATGTGACCCCGGCTGATCTTATTGATGTGATCGTGACCGAGAAGGGGGTTGTCGAGCGGCCGGATACAGCCAAACTGGCCAAGTTGATGTGCCGTAAGCGGTTGCATTGAGGGCCTTGGCGTCTGTGAAAATGCTATCGGGGGCAAGCCCCCTCCCACACTTGGATTGTGAGCACAGTCAAAATGTGGGAGGGGGCTTGCCCCCGATGGGTCTATAAAGTCAACAAAACCCTCGGATCCGATCTCAAAAAATGGCACCACCGCGCCTCTGAGCCCCTCTCGTCTCCCTCACGCCTGTCATCCGTCAAATTACTAGTCTCCATGCGCATGAGGGGGATAGGTGCGTGGCGGCGATTGTGATAACATCCGGCGGTTTCCAGGGCCGCCCCGAGGGGTTGCCTATAACGTGCAGATCCGTGTCATAACTCGTTGATTTGTCGTAAGTCGTTGTCAGGCACTCTGCCGGCAGCGGCGAGCTTCGTTCGTCCCATATGGATGTGACGAGGTTTCACCCGAAAAAGGAATCAGGCTTCTCATGGGCGAACTGGCCAAAGAAATCCTCCCGGTCAATATCGAAGACGAGCTGAAACAGTCCTACCTCGACTACGCGATGAGCGTAATTGTCGGTCGGGCACTGCCTGATGCGCGCGATGGCTTGAAGCCCGTGCACCGGCGTGTGCTGTTCGCGATGAGCGAGCTGGGTAACGACTGGAACAAGCCGTACAAGAAATCTGCCCGTGTTGTCGGTGACGTGATCGGTAAGTATCACCCTCACGGCGACACTGCGGTGTACGACACCATCGTTCGGATGGCCCAGCCGTTTTCCCTGCGCTA
Source organism: Pseudomonas sp. SR18 (assembly GCF_023701505.1). Taxonomy (NCBI): domain Bacteria; kingdom Pseudomonadati; phylum Pseudomonadota; class Gammaproteobacteria; order Pseudomonadales; family Pseudomonadaceae; genus Pseudomonas; species Pseudomonas sp. SR18. The sequence continues at coordinate 156,882 of NZ_JAMQAU010000005.1, forward strand.
CCTGCTGGTAGACGGCCAGGGTAACTTCGGTTCCGTCGACGGCGACAACGCCGCGGCCATGCGATACACCGAAGTGCGCATGACCAAGCTGGCGCACGAGCTGCTGGCCGACCTGCATAAAGAAACCGTGGACTGGGTGCCGAACTACGACGGCACCGAAATGATCCCGGCTGTCATGCCGACCCGTATTCCCAACCTGCTGGTCAACGGTTCCAGCGGTATCGCCGTGGGCATGGCGACCAACATCCCGCCGCACAACCTCGGTGAAGTCATCGACGGTTGCCTGGCCCTCATCGACAACCCCGAGCTGACCGTCGATGAGCTGATGCAGTACATCCCGGGCCCGGATTTCCCGACTGCCGCGATCATCAACGGTCGCGCCGGCATCATCGAAGCCTACCGCACCGGCCGTGGCCGCATTTACATGCGTGCCCGCTCGATGATCGAAGACATCGACAAGGTCGGTGGCCGCCAGCAGATCGTCATCACCGAACTCCCATACCAGCTTAACAAGGCGCGCCTGATCGAGAAGATCGCCGAGCTGGTCAAAGAGAAGAAGCTGGAAGGCATCACCGAGCTGCGCGACGAGTCCGACAAAGACGGTATGCGCGTCGTGATCGAGCTGCGTCGCGGTGAAGTGCCTGAGGTGATCCTCAACAACCTCTATGCCCAGACCCAGCTGCAAAGCGTGTTTGGTATCAACGTTGTTGCGCTGATCGATGGCCGCCCGCGCATTCTGAACCTCAAGGACCTGCTGGAAGCCTTCGTGCGTCACCGCCGCGAGGTAGTCACCCGCCGTACCGTGTTCGAACTGCGCAAGGCCCGCGAACGCGGCCACATCCTGGAAGGCCAGGCGGTTGCACTGTCGAACATCGACCCGGTTATCGCCCTGATCAAAGCTTCCCCGACCCCGTCGGAAGCAAAAGAAGCACTGATCAAGATGCCGTGGGAATCCAGCGCCGTAGTGGCCATGGTTGAACGTGCCGGTGCCGACTCGTGCCGTCCGGAGACCCTGGACCCGCAATACGGTCTGCGCGAAGGCAAGTATTTCCTGTCGCCGGAACAGGCCCAGGCCATTCTGGAACTGCGTCTGCACCGTCTGACCGGCCTGGAACACGAGAAACTGCTGGCCGAGTACCAGGAGATCCTCAACCAGATCGGCGAGCTGATCCGCATCCTCAACAGCGCCGTGCGCCTGATGGAAGTGATCCGCGAAGAGCTGGAAGTGATCCGCGCCGAATACGGCGACGTGCGTCGCACCGAAATTCTCGATGCCCGTCTCGACCTGACTCTGGGTGACATGATCCCGGAAGAAGAGCGCGTGGTGACCATCTCCCACGGCGGCTATGCCAAGACCCAGCCATTGGCTGCGTACCAGGCCCAGCGTCGTGGCGGTAAAGGTAAATCGGCTACTGGCGTGAAGGATGAGGACTACATCGCTCACCTGCTGGTCGCCAACAGCCACACCACGCTGCTGCTGTTCTCCAGCAAGGGCAAGGTGTACTGGCTCAAAACCTACGAAATCCCGGAAGCCTCCCGCGCCGCCCGTGGTCGTCCGCTGGTCAACCTGCTGCCGCTGGACAGTGATGAATACATCACCACCATGCTGCCGGTAGACGAATACACCGAAGGTCACTTCATCTTCATGGCGACTGCCAAAGGCACCGTGAAGAAGACCCCGCTGGAATCCTTCAGCCGCCAGCGCAGCGTGGGCCTGATCGCCCTGGAGCTGGACGAAGGCGACGTGCTGATCTCCGCCGCCATCACCGACGGCGAGCGTGAAGTCATGCTGTTCTCCGACGGCGGCAAGGTCACGCGCTTCAAGGAATCCGACGTGCGTGCCATGGGCCGTACCGCCCGCGGTGTGCGCGGCATGCGTCTGCCGGAAGGGCAGAAGCTGATTTCGATGCTGATCCCGGAAGAAGGCAGCCAGATCCTGACCGCTTCGGCGCGTGGCTATGGCAAGCGTACGGCCATCGGCGAGTTCCCGGAGTACAAGCGTGGCGGCCAGGGCGTTATCGCCATGGTCAGCAACGATCGCAACGGCCGTCTGGTCGGCGCGGTCCAGGTGCTCGACGGCGAGGAGATCATGCTGATTTCCGACCAGGGCACCCTGGTGCGTACCCGTGTGGCTGAAGTGTCGAGCCTGGGCCGTAACACCCAGGGCGTGACGCTGATCAAGCTGGCCAGCGACGAGACACTGGTAGGCCTGGAGCGTGTCCAGGAACCATCGGAAGTGGAAGGTGAAGAGCTGGACGAGGCCGATGCCGAGTTCGCACGTGAGGTAATGGCAAGCGGCGATGATATCGTCGACGAGCCAACCCTCGACGCTGCCGCAGACGAAGAAGAACCGCAGGAATAAGCGGACACACAGGGGGCGGATGAAGATTCGCCCCCTTGTTGTTTGTCCCTTATGAAAGTATTGAAATACCCGTTTATTGCACCACCCCACCAGATCAGAGTGAGATTGGATGTGAGCAAGAGAGCCTATAACTTCTGTGCCGGTCCCGCGGCGCTTCCTGAAGCAGTCCTGCAGCGTGCGCAGGGTGAACTCCTCGACTGGCATGGAAAAGGCCTCTCCGTGATGGAAATGAGCCATCGCAGTGATGAGTTCGTGTCCATTGCGACCAAGGCCGAGCAGGATCTGCGCGACTTGCTGGACATCCCCTCCCATTACAAAGTGCTGTTCCTGCAAGGCGGCGCGAGCCAGCAGTTCGCTCAGATCCCGCTGAACCTGCTGCCGGAAGACGGCACGGCCGACTACATCGACACCGGCATCTGGGGTCAGAAGGCTATTGAAGAGGCCTCGCGCTACGGTCACGTCAATGTGGCCGGCACCGCCAAGCCCTACGACTACTTCGCCATTCCTGGTCAGAACGAATGGAAGTTGTCGAAGGACGCTGCCTACGTGCACTACGTGCAGAACGAAACCATCGGCGGCCTGGAATTTGACTGGGTGCCGGAAGTTGGCGATGTGCCATTGGTGTGCGACATGTCTTCGGACATCCTTTCGCGCCCGATCGACGTGTCCAAGTACGGCATGATCTACGCCGGTGCGCAAAAGAACATCGGCCCAAGTGGCATCCTGGTCAACATCGTCCGCGAAGACCTGTTGGGGCGTGCCCGTTCGCTGTGCCCGACCATGCTCAACTACAAGGTCGCGGCCGACAATGGCTCGATGTACAACACCCCGCCGGCGTTTTCCTGGTACCTGTCCGGCCTCGTGTTCGAGTGGCTGAAAGAGCAGGGTGGTGTCGCCGCCATGGGCAAGCTCAACGAAGAGAAGAAGCGCACCCTGTACGACTTCATCGACGCCAGCGGCCTGTACAGCAACCCGATCAACCTGACCGACCGCTCGTGGATGAACGTGCCGTTCCGCCTGGCTGACGACCGTCTGGACAAGCCATTCCTGGCCGGTGCCGACGAGCGTGGCCTGCTGAACCTCAAGGGCCATCGTTCAGTCGGCGGCATGCGCGCCTCCATCTATAACGCTGTCGACATCCACGCGATCAACGCGCTGGTGGCCTACATGGCAGAGTTCGAAAAGGAACACGGCTAATGTCTGAACAAGAGCTCAAGGCCCTGCGTGTACGCATCGACAGCCTGGACGAGAAAGTCCTGGAACTGATCAGTGAGCGTGCGCGGTGCGCCCAGGAAGTGGCACGGGTAAAGATGGCGTCCCTGGCTGAAGGCGAAGTGCCGGTGTTCTACCGTCCCGAGCGTGAGGCCCAGGTGCTCAAGCGCGTGATGGAGCGCAACAAGGGGCCGCTGGGCAACGAAGAGATGGCGCGGTTGTTCCGTGAAATCATGTCGTCGTGCCTCGCGCTGGAGCAGCCGCTGAAGGTGGCTTACCTCGGTCCTGAAGGTACGTTTACCCAGGCGGCAGCCATGAAGCACTTCGGCCACGCGGTGATCAGCAAGCCGATGGCGGCCATCGACGAAGTGTTCCGTGAAGTCGCGGCCGGTGCGGTGAACTTTGGCGTGGTGCCGGTGGAAAATTCCACCGAGGGCGCGGTCAACCACACCCTGGACAGCTTCCTTGAGCATGACATGGTGATCTGCGGCGAAGTCGAGCTGCGTATCCACCACCACCTGCTGGTGGGCGAGAACACCAAGACCGACAGCATCAGCCGCATCTACTCCCACGCCCAGTCCCTGGCCCAGTGCCGCAAGTGGCTGGATGCCCATTACCCGAATGTCGAGCGCGTGGCGGTGTCCAGCAACGCCGAAGCGGCAAAGCGGGTCAAGGGTGAGTGGAACTCGGCGGCGATTGCCGGCGATATGGCCGCAGGCCTGTACGGCCTGACGCGCCTGGCCGAGAAAATCGAGGATCGCCCGGATAACTCCACGCGCTTTCTGATGATCGGCAGCCAGGAAGTGCCGCCGACCGGCGACGACAAGACCTCGATCATCGTCTCCATGAGCAACAAGCCCGGCGCGCTGCATGAGCTGCTGGTGCCGTTCCATGACAATGGGATTGACCTGACGCGCATTGAGACTCGTCCTTCGCGCAGCGGTAAATGGACCTACGTGTTCTTTATCGACTTCATCGGCCATCACCGCGACCCGCTGGTCAAAGGTGTGCTCGAGAAAATCAGTCAAGAGGCTGTGGCACTCAAGGTGCTGGGCTCTTACCCGAAAGCGGTTTTGTGAGGCGTTAACATGAGTGGCAACTTCCTCGCCCTGGCTCAGCCGGGCGTGCAACAACTGTCGCCTTACGTCCCGGGCAAGCCTGTGGACGAGCTGGCGCGTGAGTTGAACCTGGACCCGTCCAAAATCGTCAAGCTGGCGAGTAACGAAAACCCGCTGGGCCCGAGCCCCAAAGTGTTGGCGGCGATTCGTGAAGAGCTGGCCGAGCTGACCCGTTATCCCGATGGCAACGGCTTTGCCCTCAAGTCGTTGCTGGCAGAAAAATGCCGGGTTGAGCTGAACCAGGTGACGCTGGGCAACGGCTCCAACGACATCCTTGAGCTGGTCGGTCGTGCCTACCTGGCGCCGGGCCTGAATGCGGTGTTCAGTGAGCACGCGTTTGCGGTCTACCCGATCGTCACTCAGGCCGTCGGTGCTGACGCGCGTGTGATTCCTGCCAAGGATTGGGGCCATGACCTGCCAGCGATGCTGGCGGCCATCGATGCCCAGACCCGCGTGGTGTTTATCGCCAACCCGAACAATCCGACCGGCACCTGGTTCGATGAGCAGGCGCTGAACGAGTTTTTGCAGGATGTGCCAGAGCACGTGCTGGTGGTGTTGGACGAGGCCTACATCGAATACGCCGAAGGCGGCGACCTGCCGGATGGCCTGGACTTCCTGGCGGCGTACCCGAACCTGCTGGTGTCGCGCACCTTCTCCAAGGCTTACGGCCTGGCCTCGCTGCGGGTTGGCTATGGCCTGTCCACGGCGGTCGTGGCTGATGTGCTGAACCGCGTGCGCCAACCGTTCAACGTCAACAGCCTCGCCCTGGCGGCGGCCTGTGCGGCGGTGAAGGATGCCGAGTACCTGGAAGAGGGTCGCCGGATCAACGAAAGCGGCATGCTGCAGGTGCAGGCAGGCTTGCGTGAGTTGGGCCTGGGCTGGATTCCGTCCAAGGGCAACTTCATCTGCGTCGACCTCGGCCAAGTGGCTGCGCCTGTGTTCCAGGGCCTGTTGCGCGAGGGTGTGATTGTGCGTCCGGTGGCCAACTACGGCATGCCGAACCACCTGCGTATCACCATCGGTTTGCCGGCTGAAAACAGTCGCTTCCTGGAGGCGCTGGCCAAGGTTCTGGCTCGTGGTTGATGTCACTGCATTGCAACCTGCTGTGCCTATGATCGGTCGCCTGGTGGTGGTCGGGCTGGGGTTGATCGGCGGCTCTTTCGCCAAAGGCCTGCGTGAAAGCGGGCTGTGTGGCGAAGTGGTCGGCGTCGACCTGGACCCGCAGTCGCGCAAGCTCGCGGTTGAGCTGGGCGTGGTGGATCGCTGTGAAGCAGACCTGGCGCTCGCGTGCCAGGGGGCTGATGTGATCCAGCTCGCGGTGCCGATCCTGGCCATGGAGAAGTTGCTGGCAGTGCTGGCTGGCATGGACTTGGGTCAGGCGATTCTTACGGACGTCGGCAGTGCCAAAGGCAATGTAGTGCGCGCGGCGCAACTGGCTTTTGGCGGTATGCCTGCGCGCTTCGTGCCGGGCCACCCGATTGCTGGTTCCGAGCAGAGCGGGGTGGAGGCGTCCAATGCGCAGCTGTTCCGTCGGCATAAGGTGATCCTGACGCCGCTTGAACAAACCGACCCGGCTGCGTTGGCCGTGGTGGATCGTCTCTGGCGCGCGCTGGGAGCGGACGTTGAACACATGCAAGTCGAACGTCACGACGAAGTGCTGGCGGCGACCAGCCATTTACCGCATTTGCTGGCATTCGGCCTGGTGGATTCCCTGGCCAAGCGCAACGAGAACCTGGACATTTTCCGCTACGCCGCCGGTGGCTTCCGCGATTTCACGCGGATTGCCGGCAGCGACCCGGTGATGTGGCACGACATCTTCCTCGCCAACCGCGAAGCGGTGTTGCGCACCCTGGACACCTTCCGCAGTGATCTCGATGCGCTGCGTGATGCGGTCGATGCGGGTGATGGTCATCAGTTGTTGGGCGTGTTCACCCGTGCGCGGGTGGCGCGTGAGCATTTCAGCAAGATCCTGGCGCGGCGTGCCTATATGGAAACCGCTGTGAACGTCGATGAGCTGGCCTTTCTCGCCAATCCGGGCGGCCGCTTGAGCGGGCGCATCCGGGTGCCGGGTGACAAGTCGATCTCCCATCGGTCGATCATGTTGGGCTCATTGGCTGATGGCGTGACCGAGGTTGAAGGTTTTCTTGAGGGCGAAGATGCCCTGGCGACCTTGCAGGCGTTTCGCGACATGGGTGTGGTCATTGAGGGCCCGCACCATGGGCGCGTGATCATTCATGGCGTGGGCTTGCATGGCTTGAAGCCAGCGCCGGGGCCGATTTATCTGGGGAACTCGGGCACGTCCATGCGGCTGTTGTCCGGGTTGCTGGCGGCGCAACGCTTTGACAGCGTGCTGACAGGCGATGCGTCGTTGTCCAAGCGGCCGATGAGCCGGGTGGCCAAGCCGCTGCGGGAAATGGGCGCAGTGATCGAGACCGCGCCGCAAGGGCGTCCGCCGCTGACCATTCGTGGCGGGCAGTCGCTTAAAGGCTTGGACTACGCGTTGCCGATGGCCAGCGCCCAGGTCAAATCCTGCTTGTTGCTGGCCGGGTTGTATGCCGACGGCAAAACTGCGGTGACCGAGCCTGCACCGACCCGCGATCATACCGAGCGCATGTTGCGCGGTTTTGGCTATCCGGTGCTGGTGGAGGGCGCTACTGCGTCGGTTGAATCGGGATATGCACTGACGGCTACCCATATTGAAGTGCCAGGGGATATTTCCTCTGCTGCGTTTTTCCTGGTGGCGGCGTCGATTGCCGAGGGTTCCGAGCTGCTGCTGGAACATGTCGGCATCAACCCTACTCGCACCGGGGTAATCGATATCCTGCGGCTGATGGGCGCAGATATCACCCTGGAAAACCAGCGCGAAGTCGGTGGTGAGCCTGTCGCAGACCTGCATGTGCGTGCTGCGTCGCTGAAGGGTATCGAGATTCCAGAAGCCCTTGTGCCATTGGCCATCGATGAATTTCCAGTGTTGTTTATTGCGGCGGCCTGCGCAGAGGGTCGGACCATTTTGCGTGGGGCTGAGGAGCTGCGCGTAAAGGAGTCTGACCGTATCCAGGTGATGGCCGACGGTCTGCTGGCGCTGGGCGTGAAGTGTGAAGCCACCTCCGATGGGATTATCATTGACGGCGGCCTGATGGGCGGGGGTGAAGTTCATGCCCAGGGTGATCACCGGATTGCCATGGCGTTCAGCGTAGCGTCCCTCAGGGCGACTGCGCCGATTCGTATCCGTGACTGCGCCAATGTTGCTACGTCTTTTCCGAATTTTCTTACACTGTGTGCCCAAGTCGGCATCCGTGTTGCCCAAGAGGCTCAATTGTGAATATCAAATCACCGGTGATTACCATCGACGGGCCAAGTGGCTCGGGCAAAGGCACGATCGCCGGCATCCTGGCCAAGCGCCTCGGCTGGTGCCTGCTGGATTCCGGCGCGCTGTATCGCCTGCTGGCATTTGCCGCACGCAACCATGGCGTGGACCTGACCAACGAAGAGTCCTTGAAGCTGCTGGCGGCGCACCTTGATGTGCAGTTCGTCGGGGCGACGGAAGGTCATCCTCAGCGCATTATCCTGGAAGGGGATGATGTGACGGATGACCTGCGTAACGAACAAGTGGGTTCCTGGGCCTCCCAGATCGCCGCGCTGCCGGCCGTGCGCGACGCGTTGCTGCAGCGTCAGCGGGCTTTTCAGGAGCCACCGGGCCTTGTGGCAGATGGTCGTGACATGGGCACGGTGGTGTTTCCCGAGGCGCCGCTGAAGATTTTCCTGACCGCCAGCGCCGAGGAGCGGGCACGCCGCCGTTACTTGCAGTTGAAGGGCAAAGTCGATGGTGTTAGTCTGTCGAGTCTGCTAGATGAGATCCGTGCACGCGATGAGCGTGATACCCAGCGCGCAGTAGCCCCGCTAAAGCCGGCGGCTGATGCCATACAGCTGGATTCCACGGAGTTGTCCATCGAGCAGGTGCTGGAACGCATCATGAGTGAAATCGCCATTCGCGATATCGCCGGGTGATCAAGAAGGCCGCAGGGGACCAGTCATAGTCCTGCGGTGGCTTCTTTTAACTGAAACTGACCCACACCGTCTGGGGTGTGGAGATGGGCGTATTCTTCGCCCTTATCAACAGGAATTAAAATGAGCGAAAGCTTTGCGGAACTCTTTGAAGAAAGCCTAAAAACCCTGAACCTTCAGGCAGGCTCCATCATCACCGGTGTTATCGTTGATATCGATTACCAAGCTCGCTGGGTAACCGTTCACGCTGGTCTGAAGTCTGAAGCTCTGATCCCGCTGGAACAGTTCTACAACGATGCTGGTGATCTGACAATCAATGTCGGTGACGAAGTTCACGTTGCTCTGGACTCGGTTGAAGACGGTTTCGGTGAAACCAAGCTGTCCCGTGAAAAAGCCAAGCGCGCTGAATGCTGGATTGTTCTCGAAGCAGCCTTCGCAGCTGAAGAAGTGGTCAAGGGCGTTATCAACGGTAAGGTTAAAGGCGGCTTCACTGTCGACGTTAACGGCATCCGTGCGTTCCTGCCAGGTTCTTTGGTCGACGTTCGTCCTGTGCGCGACACCACGCACCTGGAAGGCAAAGAACTCGAATTCAAGGTCATCAAACTCGACCAGAAGCGCAACAACGTTGTCGTTTCCCGTCGCAGCGTCCTGGAAGCAGAGAACTCCGCCGAGCGTGAAGCTCTGCTGGAATCCCTGCAGGAAGGCCAACAAGTCAAAGGTATCGTCAAGAACCTCACCGATTACGGCGCATTCGTCGATCTGGGTGGCGTCGATGGCCTGCTGCACATTACCGACATGGCTTGGAAGCGTATCAAGCATCCTTCCGAAATCGTCAACGTTGGCGACGAGATCGATGTCAAGGTTCTGAAGTACGATCGTGAGCGTAACCGCGTTTCCCTGGGCTTGAAGCAGCTGGGCGAAGATCCATGGGTTGCTATCAAAGCTCGTTACCCAGAAAGCACCCGCGTAACCGCGCGTGTTACCAACCTGACCGACTACGGCTGCTTCGCTGAGCTGGAAGAAGGCGTGGAAGGCCTGGTACACGTTTCCGAAATGGACTGGACCAACAAGAACATCCACCCTTCGAAAGTCGTACAAGTCGGCGACGAAGTGGAAGTTATGGTTCTGGACATCGACGAAGAGCGTCGTCGTATCTCCCTGGGCATCAAGCAGTGCAAATCTAACCCATGGGAAGATTTCTCTGGCCAGTTCAACAAGGGCGATAAAATCTCCGGCACCATCAAGTCGATCACCGATTTCGGTATCTTCATTGGTCTGGACGGCGGCATCGACGGCCTGGTTCACCTGTCCGACATCTCCTGGAACGAAGTTGGCGAAGAAGCTGTTCGTCGTTTCAAGAAGGGCGACGAGCTGGACACCGTTATCCTGTCGGTTGACCCAGAGCGCGAGCGCATCTCCCTGGGTATCAAGCAACTGGAAAGCGATCCGTTCTCCGAGTACGTTCAAGAGAACGACAAAGGCGCCATCGTTAAAGGCACTGTGAAAGAAGTTGACGCCAAAGGCGCCATCATCGTTCTGGCCGACGATATCGAAGCGACTCTGAAAGCTTCCGAAATCAGCCGTGACCGCGTTGAAGACGCGCGCAACGTTCTGAAGGAAGGCCAGGAAGTAGAAGCCAAGATCATCAGCGTTGACCGCAAGAGCCGCGTGATCCAACTCTCCATCAAGTCGAAAGATGAAGTTGAAGAGAAAGAAGCTATCCAGAGCCTGAAATCCGCTCCGGAAGCTGCAACTGGCGAGACCACCATGGCCTCCCTGCTGCGCGAAGCAATGGCTAAGCAGAACTAAGTTCTGTAAAGCTGTAAAAAGGGCGACTTCGGTCGCCCTTTTTTGTGCCTGAAATTCGTTGAATCAACAAGTGAGAACCAAGGCCTACAGCTCAGTGTCAGAGCTGACTATAGTCTTGATAAAAGCACTCTCCTGTTGCTGTTTTAATAAGAGTCCCAATGAACAAGCTTATCGTAGTGTTCTTAGTGGTAATGCTTGCAGGCTGCTCCGCCACCAGCGCCAAAACTCACGTGAGGCGCGGCGTCAGCGGGATTGAAGTCGACTGTTCGGGGCTTGGCAATCATTGGGAGAGATGCGAGCAGCGCGCCGCCCGCGAATGCAAGATGCAAGGCTACAAGGTCATCACCAGGTCAAGCGAGGCCAAGGATGAGGAGGGCGACTACCTGTTCGGCTGGAACCCGGCTGGGGCAGTCACTCGCACGATGCTTGTGATCTGCAATTAAGCGCATTACGTGTTCGCCACGAGTGCTTATTCAGCCAGCAGATAAGTTGATGCATGGGCTGTTCAAATTCATCAAGTCATGCTAAAACCTTCGAAGCGCTTTTCCTAGCTGCTTGAAAAAGAAGGGAAAAATATGACGAAGTCGGAGTTGATCGAACGAATTGTCACCCATCAAGGGCTGCTTTCATCCAAGGATGTGGAGCTGGCTATCAAGACCATGCTTGAGCAAATGTCCCAGTGCTTGGCTACCGGCGATCGGATTGAGATTCGCGGGTTTGGGAGCTTCTCCCTTCACTATCGCGCGCCGCGGGTTGGGCGAAATCCCAAGACCGGGCAGTCTGTGAGTCTTGATGGTAAGTTCGTGCCTCACTTCAAGCCAGGCAAGGAGTTGCGGGATCGAGTGAACGAAGACGAAGAAGAGGGCGTCTGACGTTTTTTGGGGGAGAAGAGTATGCGTGGGATTAAGCGTGTTGTTGCTGTGTTTTCAACGCTAGTGGTTGTGCTGGTGGTGTTAGCGTTTGTGCTGGAAAATCAACAAGGTGTTTCCCTTTCGTTCCTAGGTTTGTCGACTGAGCAACTGCCGGTATCGGTATACCTGGTGGTGGCGCTGATTCTGGGGATGTTGGTGGGGCCGGTACTTGGCGCTGTGATTCGTTTGCGTCGGTCGTAGATTGACTATGGAGCCTGGCGGCTCTGTGGTTAGGTGAGCACAGCTGCTATCTCTCAAATGTTGTCCTCCAAGTAGCAACCCAGTGGTCGCCCAATCTTTTGATGCTGCGGATCTACCAGTAGTGGGCCTGGAGGTTTCATTGGGCGCTATATTGTTTTCCTGATGCTTTTCGTTTCTTTATCAGTGGGCCGATTTTGAGAGGGTTGTCGTCAGGTAGCTCTGATGCCGCGCGCAAACCAGTCGGTGCTTGTAAAATGCCAGATAAATGGCAAAATGCTAATTGTTCTCGAGTATGGGCATTTCATGTGTGTGATTTGGCAGGTGCGCTAGATTCGGCGTGCATCCATTTTTAACGTACACATAAAAAATTTTGTCTGGATAGCGAGCCCGCAGTTTCTCTTTAAAGGCAGGTTTTTGTTGTGAGTAGCAACTTTCGGGCGCCACCTATTCGATCTTCGGATGAAATAGATCTCGTTGTATTTTTTAAGTCCCTTTGGCCTCAAAAAAAATTACTGCTTCTAATAACGTTGGCAGGTGGGCTTATTGCGGCCTCCTACGCGTTTCTGGCAACTCCGAAGTATGAGATTAGTGCAGTGTTGCGCCCTGCGGCTATCAATGAACTGGATGCGCTGAATCGATCTGAGGTTTACCAGCTGTCACCTGGTGATGCGCTTCTCAAAGTTGGCGCTTCGCTGGAATCATACGATACCCGCTTGGCCTTTTTTAGAGCCAATCAAAATTTATTCGAGAAGTTTGTACGGCCTGGACAGACTCTTGAGCAGAGCTTTGAGGCGTTCAACCGCGACTCAATTAATTTGACTATGCCCGACTCGGATAAAAAGACTTCATTGAATGCTTACGTAAAGCTTCACATGACTTATCCAAAGGGTATTGATGGTGTTGCTATTATGAATGGCTTTGTTGATTACGCTATAAGTAATGAGCGAGAGCAAATAGCCGCAGACGTGAATGTTATTGTTAAAAACCGACTCAATGAGATAAAAGGTAAATTTGACTCGGCTCGTTTTAACTACAATGTTGATAAAGAAGCCAAAATTGCTACGTTGCGTGAAGTTGACTCATTGAAGCGCGCGCAATTGCAAGATGAGTTAAAGGCTCTGCGTACTCAATTGAAAGCATTGCGCAACGATCGTATCGATCAGTTGAAGGAAGCTATTGGAATTGCCAAGTCGTTGGGTATACAAAAGCCGACAACACCATCTTCTTTTGGTGAATCGGTTAATGCTGGTGGTGGCAGCGTGATTCGTACCGAAGTCACTAACCAGCAAGTCCCTCTGTATTTTATGGGGGTAGACGCACTTAAGGCTGAGCTTGTTGCATTGGACCAGCGTCGGTCGGATGACTTTACTGATCCACGCGTCAGCCAGATTGCCAAGGAGCTCCAGTTACTAGCCTCCAATCGAGAAGTTGAAGTGCTGAATGCACGGAAAAATGAGGATGTTTTTCTCGCGGGCGTTCAGCCATTGCGCGCAGAGCTAGCTCGTTTGAGTAACTTGAACACTGATATGACGGGGCTGAAGTTGGTGACGGTTGACCAGCAAGCTCTTGAGCCGCTAGCGCCAGTTAGTCCCAATCGTATACTGGTCATAGCGCTTGGCCTGTTTGCGGGGTTGGTTCTGGGGATTTGCATTGCGCTCAGCAGACTCATTTTTGGTGCAGGCAGTACCCACGCAAAGATTAGGGCAACAGCCTCTTCAGTGCCGCTGTTGCAGCCTCGAGGGCAGGGTGATGCTGTGTCCGACACTGCTCATGCTGGGCGGTCCCTCAGCAACTGAAGACTGAAGGATGCCTGAATGCGCAATTTCTGCATCCAGGTCTCCTGGATCCCTAAGGTTAACGGGGCTCTCCAGAGTATTTGTTTATATGTCTGCGAAAAGTTTTGAAAATACGGCGTGTTGAATTTGTGCATGCATAAAGTGATAAGTCACGCTGGTGGCTTCGACTTGTGGTGTGGCGCTAATGCGCGTAAATCCGTCCGTCTCAATCAGTGCTTGTCTTAATACAAATCCGCGCACCCAAGGGTCAAAGAACGCATAAGTAGCCCTGTAAAGAGTTTTAATGTCTCGTTGGGCTATGTGCAACCTAGGCGTCAGGGGCGGTAAATAGCTCGCCAGGATTACATCGCCATCATCGATGCCCGGCGCCATGTAAAAACATGTCGCTGAGGTGCGTCCCATCATAAGGTTTGACCATAACACGCAATCGGCGCCACGTACTTCAGGTAAGTGGCCCGGATGAATGTGAATAAACTTCAGAGTAGGAATTTCCAGAAGTTTTTTTGGTACTATCCCGCCTCCAGTGAATAATATTTGTGTTTGCTGGAGTTTGCTCAGGTGTTCGTGCAGTACATTGTCTGATAGGTTGTCTATCATTAATGTTTCTATGTGTGGCGAGTATTCGCTCAATTCAACTAGCGCCAACGCGTCGTCGATGACGCTTGGTGGAAATTTCAGTCCGTTTTCAATGGTGCTCCTCATCGCGCGATAGAGTGTATTTTCGTTTTTTTGAAGTGTTGATGACCAATAGTGAATGCTGTTTTTTTGCCGGGATTGTGCGTAGGCCAACTTAAAGTATCTAGGCACGAATCGCCCGATAGGTTTTTGGGTCACCAAATCATTTTTGGATACAAGATGGATTATTTTATCTGGCTTTAATCCCATACTTTTTAGGGTTGCCAAGTACGCCCTTGCAATGGGTCCTTCCCAAAATAATACGGTTAAAGGCAGCGTGCGGGGGGCAGGGGGGATGATGGTGTTGCTGATTGTCGTAGGGGCAGGGGCGACTGGTTGAAGCGTTGCCAGAAACTGCTGGGCTTGCGTTTTAATCAGGGAAACCAAGGCTGGATCCAAAGTGACGCTCTTTGTCGTCAGGGTATCCAGTAATTTAAGTACGCCATTGAGCCTTTTGACTGCGCTTGGCGTGTCCCGGCTATTGGATAGGCGGCTAAAGTCTTTGAACAGCAGCGCCAACGCTAACGGTTGCAGTGCGTCGGCCAAGGAGTTGGTCGAGGTACGCGCACCGCTCTCTTGGTAGCTCTCGTAGAGGCATCGAGAAATCTCTACGCGCTTTGAGAGGAACTCCATTGCTCGATACTCTTCATCCCCCCAAATGATGGTCTGAGCTGTCGCACGCAACACTGACGCCGTGTCAAAATAAACATCCAGATTGGTAGGCGTATTTAGGGTGGACGCGCAATCGCTGATAAAGCGCTCGATCATCATGGGGTTATGCAGCCTTTGTTATTTTTTGATGGGCGACTTGCAAGATGTTAGCGACAGTCCAGTACAATACCATCCCAGAGGGAAAAGAGTAGAACAGTAGGAAAAAACCTAGTCCCATCAATCCAGTAGTAAGGTGTTGGCGTAGAACTGATTGCCCATCTTGCGTCGGTGTTGGGTTCAGCTTTATGCTCAATATTGTCGTAAGTGACATCAGTACGGGAAGTAAATTGAAATAGGCGCCAAACAGTGGAAGGTCTACCCCTAGCGAAAATAATTGGTCTGGTTCAGCCAATGTTTTTATCCACAAGAAAGGCGCATCTCTCAATTCGAATGTCTGGCCCAGCAGGTGATACAGTGAAATAAATATGGGCACCTGAATCAATACGATCAATAGTGGTTTCAGTCCTGCCAACGGGTTTACTTTATGGTGCTCATAAAGTTGAAGAATTCTCTCGCTTTGCTCTCCTCCTTTATACCTTTTTCTGATCTCTTGTAGCTCAGGCTGGATGCGGGCTTGAATAGCGGCGAACTTCTTTTGTGCCAGAATTGCATTCTTGGCGATTGGGTATACCGCCATGCGCACGAGCACCGCAAGCAGGATGATCGCAACGCCCCAATTGCCTACGATTCCCTGAATAAAATGCAGCAAATGCATGATGGTCAAACTCAACCAACGCATCCAACCCCACAGATTGGAGAACAACAGCCCGCTTAACTCGGGTGCTTGAACTGTTAGTGCCGAGTAGGCTTTGCCGCCGCCAAAAACGTTCCATTGATAAGACTGCTGGGGGGGGCTGCCCGACTCCCGAATAGGTAGTTGAACATTGATTGAAGTTTCGAATTCGCTCGGTTCAGCCGCGCCCTCCGTGGGCTGCGGTAGGCTGGCAAGCCAGCCCGCACGTCTCGCTAAATCGTTGGAGGGTGCCATGATCAGCGCCAGGTATCGGCTTTGTATGCCGACCCAAGTCCACTGTTCTGCATCGCTGGATGCATAACCACCCGGTTGGTCTGTGTGGTTTAGCCGAAGAGTGGTAATGCCTTCTGGGTTGCTATAGACGACCTCGGTAAACGAGTAGATGTCTTGCCCCATGCCTAAACCCGTGGCAGGCGTTTCACCAATGCCGGGGCCAATTTCCAGGGTCAGTTGATCCGTCTGTCTAGGCGGTAGGTTTTCTAGGTTCAGATCCAGAGAGAAATCCACACGCCACTGGTTTTCCAGCAGGCGCCAGGTTTTTCTGATACTGAAAGGTAGGTCAGGACTTTCCAGGCCAAGCACGATGGCGTTGGGTTGCTGTTCGACGACCCTCCATCCGCCCGCGATTTTTTCCCAGTCAGAAAGAGGTTTTCCGCCCAGCTCGCCACGCAGCAAAAACAGTTGTCCTTTGGGGGCAGCCATGTCCTGTGCTTGTCCAGATGCCCCGTGGAGTTGTGGCAGCGTCCAGTGTTCGACTGCGCCTGATGATAAATTGAAGCCCAAATGCACGTTCGCATTTGAAAGCTGGGTTGTTGGTGTATTTATTGCCTGCGCTACCGGAGTAAGCAGGAGCATTAACCAACAAAGCCAATTGCGCGAAGTACGATTTTTAAACGTGGGCATAAGAACAACTTTTGGCTGCGTTTGACGGGAGGGTATTTCAGATCGCAGGCGAGCTAATCCGCGCAAGCGCCAGGCGCGCTAAACGATTGCGGCTGGCTGCTTGCGGATACGGTTTAACTTATTTTTTCTCAGTATCAGTTTCTTTTTTCATGACATCTTTGCGTAGCCCGAGTAGGCGCAGCAGTCGGTGCCAGTATAGTTTCATGACCATCGCGATTGCGGCCAATGCACCCAAGATGCCCTGTAACATGGCACTGCCGGTACCTGGATCAAGGTAGGCGAATGCATTAATTGGCAATAGGGCCAGGCACAGCAAGGCGACCATTGAGAAGTTAGAATTTTTCATGAACTACACCCCATTATTGCTTAGTTAAAGACACCAAATAGGCAGCGGCTGTTTCGCCACTTTTCCCTGTGTTATAAATCCAGCGCTCACGTGCATCTTTCAGTGCTGTTTGCCATTTTTTCGATTCCGCAGCCACGGTGCATGCAATCTCGCCCAGCTGCGCTAATTTATCTGTTGTTACCACAACGCCCAAGTGTTCACGTGCTTGAACTTCAATAGGTTCAATACCCATGGCGGCGTATTTCGGATTGAGTACCTTGCGTGGCACGTCGATAAAGATGATAGGGCGTTCCAGTCCCAATGAAAACTCCAAGGCAGCGCCGGACCAATCGCTGAGCATAATATCCGATTCAAGCAGCGAGGTGGTGGCGTCGGCGTTCTCATCCAGCCGGAACCGAGGATCGTCGATATAGGGTGCGATCATCTTGTCCAGCATCTCGGGATTTAATTTGCGCGTGCGTGGGTGCGGGCGTAAAACAACCCGCAGGCCCGCATCGATCAGCGGTTTGATCACGTCAAGGCCGTGGCGCTCAATCAGCCCATTCTCACCCCATGTCGGTGCGACCAGTATCTGGATGGGAGCTCCATGACGTTCGGGTGGGCCTTGGCGGCCGTTATCCAGAATCGTATCGAGACGCCCGTAACCATGCTCTATCAGTATTTTTTTAGGTAACCCGAGTTGTTGCTCCCTGGTTCTGGTTTCATTCACATGGTGAGGGCCCACGCATAGAATTGAATCAAAGTGATCAAATGCCGCTGCACGATAAATCATGTGTGTGCTGACGATTGAGTGATGCAGATACACATAATGGACCGAAAAAGGCGAGCGTTTGATATGAAAGCTCTGCAGGTCCGGCATGGTCATCAGCAGAACATCGGCGTCCAAGGTTGAAAAAAACAGTGTCCGCACGCTGCCTTCACCGACATAGAAGGAGTGCATTCCTGCCAGCGGCGTTTGCACCAATGGATCGTCTTCAGCTGATGTCACGTACAGGATGGGCGCGGCATGGTTCTCTTGAAGAGCCTTGTAGATTGGCTCGAAGTAAGTCCAGTAGCCACGCCCCTCGGAATAGAAAACCAGCGTGCGCTCTTTACGCGGGATGCGTTTGAATGCCTGCAAGCCGCTCCATTCACGGAGCATTCTGCGAAATGCCGTGAGCATGCTCAGTCCTTAAGTTGGATGAATGTATCCAGGCGCCCACTGCGAAGCAGGTCGTGATACTGGTTCAGGTCGTCGACGGTATCGACTTCCAGCCAGCCGTTATCAGTGAACGCAGCCCGGGCAGTCCATCCGGTGTCGATGAGGTGCTGCAAAAACGTGGTCATGTACATGTTGTCGAAATCCTTTCCGTCTCTTAAAACAGTGCGGTCCATCGCGTGCCAAGCGTCGCGAAACGCTTTTACAAAGCGTTTTTGGACCTTGATCAATCCCATGTACTGCCCTTGGACTTCGCTATAGCTTGTAGGTTTTTTGCCAAGCTCAGTGATGCAGTTATCGTTGTTGAGCTTCAAGGTCTCCGCATCGGAAAGAGGGTTTTCCATGCGCAGCTCCCAGAACCTGCGCCACTCTCGATCTATCGAGATTGCGAGTGGTGCTTCGGCGGCGAGCAAGCTTGCAAGAACTGAAGGCTCGTAGACGATGTCGCCGTATGCAATCAACAGGTCCTCTGCGTCATCCATCCATTCTTCTGCGCAGAACAACGTCGACACCATATTAGTGGTGGCGAAGTAGGGGTTGTGCAGTACTTCGACGCCTTGACCCTCAAGGCAGTCGGCTCGATAGCCACCTACCACGGCAATCGTGTGCAGTCCCGCAGCCCTCAAAACCTCCAATTGGCGATGTAGGAGAGGTCGCCCATTCAGTTCAACCAGGCACTTTGGCCGATCATTCGTGAACGGGCGTAGCCGTGTGCCTTGGCCTGCGGCGAGAATAATTACGCGCATGGTGTGTCCTTACCAAAAAAGATCTGACGAATAAGCTGAGCATCGTGAGTGGCGTTATCGGAGGGTCTCTCGGGATGCCACATGATGGCTGTCCAGGGTAGTTCGTTATGAACGAACGCTTCGATGGATCCGTCATCTGCCCAAGCCTGAGCAAGCAAGTTTTCTGCCAGACCATCAGGTCGAATGCCCCAGCCATGAAAGCTATTGACTCGTCTATAAGCGGCTAACAATGGTGCGCTAGCTGCAGCGTTGATGGCGTGCACGCAGTTGACGTGTCCGACAAGCGGTGTGAGGTCGCCGCCCAGAAAGTGATTCAGCATCTGCATTCCGCGACAAACAGCCAGTACCGGCAGGGCCAGTTCTCTAGCCTTGGCCAACAGACAGGCTTCGACAGCATCACGTTCGGGTGAGGCATTGCTCGCAGCCGGGAGGTGGGAAAGATCATTGCCTCCACTCAGGATCAGGCCGGTAACATTCTGACGTTCGAACCAGCCGCTAACGGATGACATTCCGTTGGGCACGGGTACCAAATCGATACCAAGTCCTTCCATCAACGTAGACCAGCGCTGGTCAAGGCAATCGCGCTGTTCGTCGTATCCAGGGATCCGTTCGACGCGTTGGGTGATCGCAATACGCATTACCGGATCACTCTGATCGTACGATTGCCAGCATCCAATTCCAGCCCTTGGGCCGCTGCCAGTACGCGGTACTGCGTTTCGCCGATCCCTAACGCCGCGGGTAGTCCGAACTCTGCCGCACGAATGGCCATGTGCGAGTTGGCACCGCCATACATGGTGATCAAGCCAGCAATCTGTCTGCCGAATAGCCAGTCGAAACCTGGATCAGCCTGGGGGATCATTGCGATTTTCCCAACAAGGTCTTGCTCGGCCGTGCTTTGGCTCAGGTCTACGCAGTTTCCTCGCACCAGGCCAGTGCCTACGAAATTGGGTTGCGTGGCTGGATAGAGGAATACGTTGAAATCCTCTGCGGTACACAACAAGGGTGGAAGTTCGATAACTTGAATTTGCTCATGTTCGGTTCTGCCTTTATTGGCTGCTGCGAGCAAGTTCCGGCTGAGTTCCTTTGGATCTGACGTCGCTCCCCTCAGCGCCATGAGTTTATGGATTTCGATATGGGCCAAGTCTTCCCTTGAAATACCTAAGGGCTCGGCCCAGTCCACTAAGGCGTCCAGCGCCAAGGACAGGTTGCGGGTGAAAGCAAATTTGGCGTACTCGCGGCCCTCGATGGCCTCTCTTAAAAAGAGCTCCAGTTCGTCAGCGCTGCAGACGATTCCCTGTTCGTTCAGGGCGTTTGTAAATCGTAGTCGGGCTTGCTGCCACAATTGGCCACTGGCCAAGTGGGTCGACGCTTGCAGGGCTGCACTTTCGATGATGGGTGTCAGGTAGCGTTCAGGATCTGCACGATAGCTCAACGAATTAATGTCATAGGTGCCCGGACGCAGATGACCGTATTTGTGCACAAAGTCTTCGTTGCTCATCTTGCCGTTGAAGCAGCTAAACGCATCCTGAGTCAGCGTGTGACTGACAGTCCGGATTGAACTCAGGAAATCGTCCATTTCCATTTCGGTCAACACTCCGGTGCTGACCGCAGAGCGCAAGAAGGTAACGGCAACGAAAGCACTGCGCGCTAAATGTGCGAAAGGCAGGGTCCCGTATCGACGACAGTCGTGAAGCAGCGTCCAGACCTGTTCCAGCGGCGCAATAGGGTGTGCTGCCAGTTGTGCAAAACGCCGCTCCAGTTCATTGACAACTGCCAGGTCAGCACCGTTGCGTGAGAGGGCGTTCTGGCTGATTTCCCGTAGAGAGTCACGAAGTTGTTCAACTTCTTGTGGGGAAAAACCGCCCTCTGCAATCAGTCGCTGATGCCAGCGATCAAAGTCCAAGGCAAAACACGTGGGCACTACCTCAAACTCTACCTTGTCGTGAAGGTGTGGGTTGAGCTCCAGCCAATTCAGATAGAAGTCGACCAGCCGGCCTGCCAGTGCGTCGTCAAGACGTTGAGGGATGAACGAGTTGAAACTGGCGCGAATATCGACATAGGGGTGGCCGGCGAAACTGATCAACAGTGGCTGGGGCCGAACATCCCGGTAGCCGTACTCGGCGCGTTGAGTGGCCCACGTTTCATTCATGATCAGATATTGATACAGACTAACGGAGAGTGCTGTCGGTTTGGTACCAATGATTTCGGCAGGGTTCCAGTCCGGCATGATCCCGAATATGCCCCGCTGCCCCACAATGAACGGTGCTGGTTGTTGCAGTCGGTTGAACACTGCGCGTGCATCGTCCAGGCGCGTCAGAATATCTTGGTCGCTGCCGTCCCACTTGGAATGGTCAACCGCGATCGGGCGAACCTGCAGGATGTGCAGCCCCGCGTCGGCGGTAATCGCAAATTCGACGTCGAGGGAATCGTAGCCCAGCAAGGATTCAATCTCTCGCAATGCAGGAAGCAGGCCTTGCATGCGCTCTGGAATGTTTGGACTGCGCGTGCACGCATCACGTCGTAACAAAAGAGTCTTGTCATCGTGGCTGCTGCCGCTGGTGATGGATTCGGTGCTGCCGCTGGTGTCATCGTAATTGACGACGTAATAAGGGGCTCCACTGCTCAAGCTACGTGTAAACACCACGCCACTGGCAAGTACCTTTTCCAGCATCGGTTGAACCAATACCTGGTTGTCAGGGTTGGTATCACTATAAGAGGCAATCACATGCTCTATTGCGTCTCTCAGGCATGACGCATTGCGTCCGTCGATGTTCAACAGGCTGGTGTAGGCGCCCGCGTTGGAGTTGGCAAATCCGTCTTCGGACAGCGCACTACTGCGTACCACTAAGTGCTGATCGGGGAAGTCTCGCTGGATGGTGTCGATTAGCGAGTCGGGAATTTCCCGCCACTGGGCTACGGTGAAACTGACTTGGGCTTCAATCCTGCTGAGCGTGACCATTCGACGAAGGCGCCGCAGCGTTTGCGCCTTGGTGCCTAACACAAAGTGCGCCAAATCTTGAGGCGCATTGAGCTCAGCCCAATCGCCCTGCACATCTACCGCTTGTACATTCATCCCCTGGCAACGCAGCGCCTCGACGAGATCCGAGAGATGACCTTTTTGGAAGCGCTGCAGCAGGTCAACTTTGGATTCCTGCAAGTATTTGACGGCTCGGGGGCCGAAATGGACGCAGCCAACGAATTCCGCCGAGGCAAGGCTCGACGGAATATCTGGCCCCAGCCGTGTGATCAATTGCCCGAACAGGCACACCTTCTCGCTGCGCTCCAGATCCGAACGTGTCCGACCTGCGAAGCGGGTACGCCAATGGCTATCGACGGCAACACTGATGTCGGCCTGCGATGCCACCATCGTGTCGATCAGGCTGCGACGAAACAGGATGTCGGAGTAGGAGACCAGGCTCCTGGTTTTGTCGGTCAGATCGACTTGCAGAAATGAATAGGCGGATTGAGTCACCCGCCAGTCCGTGTTGATCCAATAATTGAACTCTGGGTAGCGTTCCTTGATTGAGTCGACCTTATAGCCGCCCACAAAATGAACATCCGGAGACCGTGAGCTCGTGGCGTGGAGCAGCCAGTCGATCACACGCGTGTGTCCGGAGGCGCTGCGTAACGCAGCGTGCTCATCACCTTGGAAGGGCTTACCTGCCCCGAGAAAAATTACGGCTGACTGCATGAGTGTTTTCTCGTTATCCGTGAACTGCTGTGATCGTTGATTCGAGAGCGTGGTTTTTCATTACCAGCCCTGAGCGCCTTCGCTCCAATAGCCGAAGGCGAAGCAGCGGCGGATTGGGTCGACGAGTTCTGGGTTTAGTCTGGCGGCGATCATGCAGGAAGCGTATGTGCCGTGTGCGAGCAGCTTGTAGCCAGCCCCGTTGGATCGATACAGGTATTGAGGGATTTGGTCGTCGCTGAGTGCGGGGTCGCGAGGTAGTTTCTTGATAAAGGTCGGTGTCAGGCCTTGAATCCAATCGGCAGATGAGCGCCCCCAGATGCTGTAAAGACCGTCAAAACCTTGACTAAGCGGATAGTTGCCTTTTACTTGATGATACTTTTCAAGTGCGTCTCGAATTTCAGCCAAATCGCGTAAGCGCTGTTCGTAGCGCGCCATTTCGGACGCGCCGAATGATATGGCACCGGTGGATTTTAGTGCGGATAGGAAGTCATTGTCCCTGGGGATGGCTACTGTCATCTGGGTATCAAAGTCGAAAGACGACGTCTTGTCCTTGACTATATCTAAATAGAGTTTTTTATCTTCATGTAGGGGAGTGGGGCTTAAAAGATCCACTCCGTTGTAATCGGTGCACGGCGAGTCAGTGGCAGCGTGAACGCACAGTGTGAGAGCAAGGTCAGAAAGGCTCCTTAAGTTACTGTCGTACACAATTGATTCGTGGTTGCTTGACGCTGCCTTAATCATCAGCAATGGACGGTACCGATTATAGCCCCATAGAGGATGGTCGTTGAATGTGATGCCGTCGGGGTCGGACTCAAAGTAGTTAGCCGGTGCGCCATGATCGCTTTTTACGATGAACGTTGTTTCGTCGTAAACACCCAAGGCTTTCAGTTTTTCTATGTAGTTTGCTGTTTGCTGAAGAGCGCAGTAGGTTTCGTTAAGTAATCCTTGATAATTTTGGTTCTTGCTGAACCACTCCGCGTTGTCGCTCCTGTAAGCGCAGCTTTCGTCGAAGTCTACGGGGAAGTGAGTGTGCAAAAAATGCATGAAGCGTACTGTACGCTTAGATTCGGTGACGTGTAAGTTTTGGGTCAGGGCTATTAGGTCGTCACGCTGAAGAGTGTTCTGGGCATCCCATGGAGCACCTTGGTGGGCAAGGGTTCGCTCCGCTTTCGAATCTTGCAGATAGGCTTGTTTGAGCGTTTTAAGTTCGTTGATTACAAAATTGGCCAGTACGGGCGATCCAACCCTGGCTGCGATGTGCGGATAAAAGCTTAGAGCGATAGACGCCTGTTCGCTAAAACTATTATTTATGAGGGTTCCGGGAATTATAATATCTGATAGCGTATCGTTGAATGTGCTGTACACACCGTATGTCATTACATCTGAGGAGGCTAATTGCTCGCGCTTTATTGAGTTTTTACTGTCAGTCAGCTTTTTATCTAGAATGCCCGATGTTCCGCTTATCGCCCGGAAGTCCGTGTTTCCATAAATTTCAGACCGTAATGATGCTACAGTTGCCGGAGCTGTCGAGATGGCGTTGTCATAATAAACGAAATCTTTGAAGGAAGCTTTCAAAGAAGGGTGATCTTCGATGACCTGCTTGGCAATGTTGCCGGCGATGCCGTCGAAACTTAGAACGATGACGTTGTTATTTTTGGATAGCCCAGAGAAACGCCCCATAGATGATCCGGTTTCGATAAGTGTGTAGGCTGCAGATCCTAAAGATGTTGATAGTAATATGAGTACGAATGCCAACGTGGCATGTTTTATTTTTGTGTAGGTTAGTAGTGTGAGGATGATGCTTAAACTGGCGACAATTAACAGATTTCGATAGTCAATCGGCAGATCTTCCGGAGAAACCATGCCTGCTTTGCCTGCAAGAGGCAGTATCAATCCTGAGAGAGAAGTCCAGAATATAATAAAGTAAAGAGCTCCAGATGCCAGCCAGTTGAGGCGTAGCCAAGCTAAAGCGGTGCAGGCTAAAAAAAGAATTATGGTTGTTAAGCTTGTCAGTGCGACAGAAAAAAGAAAAAACTCTTTTATGCTGAAATTGACATCGCTCAGTGCTAGGTAAACGATATATAGCGGGATCCATAGAAAAACTGTAGAAGCGGCCGAGAACGAAAGTAATAAGCGTTTTAAGGTGATAGGCATGCAGTTGGCGAGTCCGTTTGCGAGCGTGGGCTGGTTTTTATAAGGCCGATTATTTTATAGGAAAAATCCTAAAGCTTCAGCTTGATTTGCGAACTTTGTTTTCGTTTTGCTGTCCTGGCGCGCTGCTCCTAGCGCGGAAGGGCTCCAGCTTGTGTAGGGGGGGGGCTTTTGGGGAGGGGAAGGTTTTGGAGGTATTCAAAGGTTACTGAAAGCTTCCAATAGCCATATAATCGGCCAGCTGATGGCTCCATATTGGATTGCCGATGATGTTGACTTCTACCCAGAAATGCTCGCGCTTTTAGTGGGCGCCTGCGTTTCAATTGTGTGCAGGCTCGGTACACGGACTGAGGGCTTGGCTGGTGAGACATGATTTGTCGGCATCGTCGATGCCGCGGGGGAATAGCCGCTAAATGGCAGCATTTGCTTAACTCGAAGGTTTGGATTGGGCGGGGTGGTGATTTTTCGGATGTACTCAGGGTTCAAATTGAACGCTTGGCACCGACTGACTGCTTGAACCTGTATATTTTCAGTGTTTTTAAATTTGATTGTGGTCGCCATGTCAACTGTAACCTTATCTAGCGAAAGAAAATTTTCCTGCGAGCCGGACCTAACGATTTTAGATAGTGCGAGAAGAAATGGCGTAGTCCTTGAGTACAGCTGCCGTTCTGGTCGGTGCGGGGTCTGTAAGGCCCATGTGGTCGGTGAAACTCAGGTCATTCATCACGATGAGTCAGCGCTGACGGCGGAAGAAATCGCGTCTGGTTACATTTTGACATGTTGTCGTACAGCTCTGAGTGATGTCCGCTTGAATATCGAGGACTTGGGACAATTCGCTAACATTAAGAGCAAGACTCTCCCTTGTCGGGTGGACTCATTCGAGCCGCTGACAGATGATGTGGTGGAGGTGGTTCTCAGATTGCCGCCCAAAGACCCACTGAATTATCTGCCTGGTCAGTACGTCGATATCATTGGCAAGAGTGGAGTGAGAAGAAGCTACTCCATCGCCAATGCACCGCGGCAGGATGGGCGACTGGAGTTCCAGATCCGCCAAGTCGATGGGGGCGTCATGAGCCAATATTGGTTCGAAGAGCTTGCCAGCAACGACTTGCTACGGCTTGAGGGGCCTCTAGGTACTTTCGCATTGCGCAATACTTCGCCTACAAATCTCGTTTTCCTGGCCACTGGCACAGGGATTGCTCCAATCAAAGCGATTCTCGAACAGTTGCAAGCCGATCCTGCCTTGGTGGCAGGTAAAAAGCTGAGGGTCTACTGGGGTGGTCGTCATGCCCAGGACATTTATTGGACGCCTGAGGTAGGTTCGCTAGCAGTTTCTTTCGTGCCAGTGTTGTCACGTCCTGGCAGCGGTTGGGAAGGGTGTACAGGTTACGTGCAGGATGTGCTTGTGCGCGATGGAATTGACTTGGCTGACGCTGTGGTATACGCCTGCGGTTCCGAACAGATGATTCACTCGGCCAAAGAAAAGCTTGTGACGCTTGGCCTTCCACACAAAAATTTCTATTCCGACGCTTTTGTGAGCTCGAATTAATTAAGGATAAAAGATGAAAGCTGTGATTTTGGCTGGCGGATTAGGCACGCGTCTGAGTGAAGAAACCAGCACCCGGCCTAAACCGATGGTCGAGATTGGTGGTAAGCCAATTTTGTGGCACATCATGAAGATGTATTCGTCTCACGGTATTAACGATTTTATTATTTGCTGTGGCTATAAAGGCTACGTCATCAAAGAGTACTTCGCTAACTACTTCCTTCACATGTCGGACGTGACGTTCAACATGCGTGACAACACCATGCAAGTGCATGACAAGCGCGCCGAAGCCTGGAGTGTGACCCTGGTCGACACCGGCGATGAATCCATGACTGGCGGACGCCTTCGTCGGGTCGCCGACTACGTGAAGGATGAAGAGTCGTTCTGCTTCACCTATGGCGATGGTGTCGGCGATATCGATATCAGTGCATCCATTGCGTTCCACAAGCAGCACGGCAAGGCGGCGACACTCACAGCGACGTATCCGCCAGGGCGCTTTGGCGCATTGGACATTCGCCAAGGGCAGGTACTGAACTTCAAGGAAAAGCCTAAGGGCGACGGCGCTATGATCAATGGCGGCTTTTTTGTCTTGAACCCAGAAGTGTTGGATTACATCACCGACGACAGCAGTGTGTGGGAGCAGGAGCCCTTGATGAATCTGGCTGCCGAGAATCGGCTAATGGCTTTTGAGCATCAGGGGTTCTGGCAGCCGATGGACACCCTGCGCGACAAGCACCATCTCGAAGACCTCTGGACGTCGGGCAAGGCGCCCTGGAAAACTTGGGAGTGAAGATGAAAGCTACTGTCACACCTGACTTCTGGAAAGGTAAAAAGGTATTTCTGACTGGTCATACTGGCTTCAAGGGGAGCTGGCTTTCGCTATGGTTGCAGAGCATGGGCGCCGATTTGATGGGCTACGCTCTTGCGCCGCCCACGACGCCGGCCCTTTTTGACGAGGCCCGTGTCGGTGATGGCATGCAGTCGCACATTGGCGACATTAGAGACTTGCAGGCAATCACCCGCAGCATGGTCGACTATGGTCCGGATATCCTGATTCATATGGCTGCCCAGCCATTGGTCCGACTGTCCTATAAGCAACCGGTCGAGACCTATGCCACGAACGTGATGGGCACGGTGCACGTGCTTGAAGCTGCACGCCAATGCCCTGGCCTGAGGGCGATTGTCAACGTGACCACGGATAAGTGTTACGAAAACCGTGAGTGGGAATGGGGTTATCGGGAGGATGAACCCATGGGTGGGCATGATCCGTACAGCAACAGCAAAGGCTGTATGGAACTGGTCACTTCGGCTTATCGGAACTCATTTTTTGGCAAGGATCAACCCGTTGCCCTGGCATCGGCGCGGGCTGGCAATGTGATTGGTGGTGGCGATTGGGCGGAAGATCGTCTGATTCCAGATATACTCACCGCCTTTGAAAAGCAGCAACCAGTGGTTATCCGCAATCCCCAGGCAACCCGACCATGGCAGCATGTGCTGGAGCCACTAAGTGGCTATTTGGTATTGGCTGAGAATTTATGGGCGCGTGGTCAGGATGTCGCACAGGGCTGGAACTTCGGTCCTAAGGACGAAGATGCCCGCCCCGTGGACTGGATTTTGGACCATATGGTGAACACGTGGGGCGAGGGTGCAAGCTGGGCTTTGGACCGAAATCCCCAGCCTCATGAAGCTCGTTATTTAAAGCTCGACGTGTCAAAAGCCCGCGCACATCTGCACTGGTCGCCCACGTGGTCTTTGGAGACAACGCTGGCTTATATCGTGAAGTGGCACAGAGCTTGGCTCAGCGGAAATGACGTACACGCTCTGTGCCTCGCAGAAATCAATGCCTATATGGCCGCTATGTCTTCATGCGGCAAGTAACTCATATTTTTTAAGCAGGAAACGCTATGACACCCGATATGCTTCGCCAGGAAATCAGTAAGCTCGTTGAGCAGTACGCTCAAGTCGCCCTGGCGCCAAAACCTTTTGTGGCCGGTGAAAGCGTTATCCCGCCTTCGGGAAAAGTTATTGGGGCTCGCGAGCTGCAATTGATGGTTGAAGCCTCCCTGGATGGTTGGCTGACAACGGGTCGTTTCAATGCTGAGTTTGAGCGCAAGCTGGCTGAGTTCTTGGGCGTAAAGTTTGCGCTGTCGGTCAACTCGGGCTCTTCCGCCAACCTGGTTGCCTTCAGCACGCTGACGTCGCCCAAGCTGGGCGAGCGGGCAATCAAGAAGGGCGACGAAGTGATTGGCGTAGCCGCTGGCTTCCCGACCACGGTAAACCCAATTGTGCAGTTCGGCGCCATCCCAGTGTTTGTCGACGTCGATATGAAGACGCACAACATTGATGTGAACCTGATCGAAGCTGCAATTACACCTAAGACCAAAGCCATCATGCTCGCCCATACACTGGGCAATCCTTTCGATTTGGGAGCGGTCAAAGCGATCTGTGAAAAGCATAACCTGTGGCTGATCGAGGACTGCTGTGACGCGCTGGGTGCTACGTACGACGGTAAGCTGGTCGGTACATTCGGTGATATCTCTACCCTGAGTTTTTACCCGGCTCACCACATCACGATGGGGGAGGGTGGCGCAGTATTCACTAACAGCCCACAGTTGAAAGTGATTGCCGAGTCCTTTCGCGACTGGGGCCGTGACTGCTACTGCGCGCCAGGCTGTGACAACACTTGTGGCGATCGCTTTGGTCAACAGTTTGGCAGCCTGCCTGCCGGCTATGACCATAAATACGTCTACGCGCACCTGGGTTACAACCTCAAGATCACCGATATGCAAGCTGCCTGCGGCCTCGCACAGCTGGATCGTGCTCAGGAGTTCATTGACACCCGCAAGCGCAACTACGTGCTGTTGAAGGAGCGGTTGAGCAGCTTGTCCGACTTCCTGGAAATCGCCGAGGCGACGCCAAACAGTGATCCGTCGTGGTTTGGTTTCCCTGTGACGCTGAAGGAAAGCTCGGGCGTCCAGCGTGTCGATCTGCTGAAGTTCCTCGACCAGAACAACATCGGTTCCCGTTTGTTGTTTGCAGGCAACCTGACACGGCAACCTTACTTCCAGGGACTTGAGTACCGCGTGGTTGGTGAGCTGACTAACACCGATCGGACGATGAACCAGACGTTCTGGCTGGGTATCTATCCTGGCTTGGGCTCGGAGCAGTTCGAGTACATTGGCGAGAAGCTCGAAGAGTTTTTCGGTATTAATTTTTAAGTATGAAAAAAATACTCCTGACGGGTGTAACCGGGTTTCTGGGGAATGCGCTCGCTCGTCATTGGCTGGGCGCTGGTTACGAGGTTTCTGCTTTGATTCGCTCGACATCGCGTCGAGCTCGAGTCGAAGGTCTTGCGGGTAACATCCACCTTTATCGTTACGGAGGCGATGAGGATGTTTTTTCCACAATCGCAAATGTAGCGCCTGATTACATTGTTCATACAGCATGCTCGTATGGTCGAGCAGGGGAATCTCTTGTCAGTATTTTTGACGCAAATGTGCGTTTTGGACTCCTGTTGCTTGAGGGAGCAAAGTCACTTAATAAAAAAGTGGCTTTTTTAAATACAGGTACGATTCTTGACCCAGCTGTCAGCAGTTACGCCATGTCCAAACAAAGTTTCAGTGCCATTGGGGCGCTTCAAGCAGCCCAAGGCGGCAGCGGCATCAAGTTTATAAATGTCGCCTTGCAGCATATGTATGGTCCTGGTGATGATAATAGTAAATTTACGACCCATGTTATTAGTTCCTGCTTAGCGAACGTAGATCGATTGAGTCTTGCATCAGGGGTTCAACAAAGGGATTTTGTTTTTATTGACGATGTTGTAAGTGCATACGATGTAATGCTCTCGAATATGAACAGCCTGGCAGATGTTGAAACAATTGAGGTTGGCTCGGGTGAGGCGGTGCCGGTGAAAAGTTTTGTAGAAACAGTTCACTCTATGACGGCTTCTCTTACGAAACTCGAATTTGGTGTCGTTCCCTATCGAGCTAACGAAGCAATGTTTTTTCAGGCTGACATTAATCGCATTAGCTCCCTTGGCTGGTTGCCTACTACTTCACTAGCGGCCGGCATACAAAAAACAATTGATAAGGATCGTGTGCAATGAAACTGCTTATTACAGGCGGCTGTGGATTTCTTGGCAGTAACTTAGCGTCTGACGCCATCCAGCGCGGGGATGAAGTTGTTATCTTTGATAGCTTATATCGCAGTGGCTCAAGGGAAAACCTAGCTTGGCTGCAAAGTCAAGGGACTTTGAGCTTTGAGCACGGCGATATTCGAAATCAAAATGATATTGTTCGGATTGTACAGTCATTCGTACCAGATGTGATATTTCATCTTGCTGGGCAAGTTGCAATGACCACCTCAATAGCAAATCCACGTATGGATTTTGAAGTGAATGTCATGGGTACTCATAACCTTCTTGAAGCTGTGCGCTTACATGCTCCAGAGGCGATTGTAGTCTATTCCTCGACTAATAAAGTATATGGAGATCTGGAGCAGTTTTCTTATCGTGAAACGGAAACGCGATATGAGTGCCTTGACAGGCTGAACGGCTTTGACGAAACCACTCAGCTCGACTTCCATTCTCCATATGGCTGCTCTAAAGGAGCGGCTGACCAATATATGTTGGATTATGCACGAATTTTTGGCCTGAATACCGTGGTCTTTCGCCACTCATCTATGTATGGCGGACGTCAGTTTGCGACCTATGACCAAGGATGGGTTGGCTGGTTCTGTCAGAAAGCAATTGAATTGAAAACTGGTAAAAGCAACGCTCCATTTACTATCTCAGGTACTGGTAAACAGGTCCGAGATGTATTGCACGCGAATGACATTAAAACGTTATATCTGAGTGCGGTAAATAATATCGATAAGGCCAAAGGGCATGCCTTCAATGTTGGAGGCGGAGTTGTCAATAGCC
The DNA here is from genome assembly GCF_023701505.1 of Pseudomonas sp. SR18. NCBI lineage: Bacteria > Pseudomonadati > Pseudomonadota > Gammaproteobacteria > Pseudomonadales > Pseudomonadaceae > Pseudomonas > Pseudomonas sp. SR18. The sequence continues at coordinate 187,938 of NZ_JAMQAU010000005.1, forward strand.
TTTCGTTGTTGGAGTTGTTTGGGTTGCTGAATGAAATTAATGATATTGACTTGAAGTATACCAAGCTGCCTGTTCGTGAGAGTGATCAGAGAGTGTTTGTAGCCGATATCACTAAAGCCCATGAGTTGCTAAGTTGGAAGCCCGTAGTTACGTCAAGAGAGGGTGTAACTAAAATGGTGGATTGGGTGAGTCAGCAGTAATGTCCGATAATGTTACCGCTGAGCGAACGCGTAACTATTTGACGCAGGTCAAGGGCTCTGTTTTATATAAGGGAGGGGCTGTCGCGGCCTCTTTCTTGGCAATCCCTATTATGATTTCATATTTGGGGGGAGTTAAGTTCGGTATATGGTCAACGCTACTAACGATTATGTCCTGGGTTGTTTTTTTTGATTTGGGTATTGGTAACGGGCTCCGCAATAAAGTTGCAGAGTCGTTGGCCTGCGGACAAGAGGCATTGGCTCGTAGTTACGTCTCTTCTGCATATAGTTTGATAGGCGGTTTTGCTTGCGCCATTTGGTTAGTGTTTTTGTTTTTTTCCTACAGATTTTCTTGGCAAGTGGTTTTCAATACGGTTACTGTTTCGGAGGAGGAGCTTAGATATTCTGTTTTGATTGTCGCTGCTTTTATGCTATTGAATTTTTGGGTGGGGCTTGTTACAGCATTGCTGGGAGCGGTACAGAGAAGCGCTTTGATCTCTCTAGGGCAGTTGATAACCAATGTTTTTGCGCTGGTTGTTACTTACGGGCTGTTTTGTTTTACTGACGCTCATATCAGTTATTTGGCATGGATGTATGGTGTCGGTTTGTTAGGTGGAAACTTAGTACTGAGTTTTTGGTTTTTTAAAAATTATAAATATTTGATACCGTGTTTTCACTTGGATCGCAAGCATCTTATGCCTCTGCTATCTGTTGGTGTTCGGTTTTTTGTTATTCAACTTGCGGTTCTCGTAGTGTTTACGACAGACAAGATATTGATTACCCAGTTGTTTGGGCCGGAGCACGTTACGCAATATGAGGTGGTTTTTAAGCTGTTTAGTATTGTCACATTTTTGCATACGCTTATTTCGTCGCCGCTGTGGTCTGCATATACCGATGCCTATCATCGTGAAGATACCTCTTGGATCATTAAGATGCTGTGTACGCAGTTAAAGTTATATGTTGTTGTTATTGTGGCGCTCTGTACGTTGGTTTTTTTTGCCGGATTTATTGTCGGGCTTTGGATTGGGGCTGAATTTGTGGTTTCTATTTCCTTGGTTATATTTGTCGCATTTTTCGTTGCGGTATCTACATGGAATAATATTTTCGCGATTATGTTGAACGGCGCTGGAGCGGTTAATGTCCAACTATACACGGCACTTGCAGCGATGGTTGTCAATATACCTCTGGCTCTTCTGATGGTTAAAGGATTTGGTATGGGTGTTGAAGGCGTGGTATTCGCGGCTACTCTGAGTCTTGTTTTTTCGGCCGTGTTGTTGCCCTTGCAGGTGTATAGGCTTACTCGGGTAGAGCTATCTGGTATACGATGAATTAATGCTCGTAGTTTCGCAGATTGATTTATAATTTTAATGGGTGATTGGAATTTATGGTGTCTACACAATCTTTGGTGAGTATTCTAATTCCCGTCTACAATCGTGCAGCCATCATTGCAGAAACGTTGAATTCTGCGTTAGCTCAAACTTACGCGAATATAGAGGTCGTGATTGTCGATAATGCGAGTGTCGATGGGACATGGGACATTATTTGCGATTATGCAAAAACAGATCCTCGGGTTAGAGCGTTTCGTAATCAGGAAAATTTAGGGCCAGTGCGTAACTGGTTGCGTTGTGTTGAAGAGGCGAAAGGTGAGTTTGCTAAAATATTGTGGTCTGATGATCTGATAGCACCTGAGTTTCTGACCAAAACAATCCCGTATTTTGAGGATCCCCGAGTGGGCTTTGTATATACGGCAACAAAGATCTTCACCGTGCGGCCCGATGATGGGGTGCTTTCTTACTGCGCTGGCGCTTCAGGTGTTTATGATGCTGAAAACTTTATTAAAGGGGATTTCAACGCCAAAAATTATCCGCTTTCACCAGGGTGTGCGATTTTTTATCTCAAAGATGTAAAAAACAACCTTCTGTTGCAAGTGCCTAATTCAGTTGGCAGCGATTTTTCAATGCATGCTATTGGTAATGACTTATTGTTGTTTTTACTTACGGCACACCAATATGAAAAATTTGCGCATGTATCTGAGGTTTTGTCCTATTTTCGTGCTCATCCAGGGTCAATAAGTATTGGCTCTACTGATGGCAAGTTGCCGCTTCACTATAATCTTGCTAGGGCGCATTTTGCAGAGATTTATCGGAATGATTTGATCGGTTTGCTCAATGCCAGGATTTTTTTTGATCTGAGGCGGTATCCTGAGAAGTATAAATTTTCTCTTAATGATATCTCCGATTTTTATCTTTCTAAGGAAAAGTCACATGTTCGAATTTTTTGGCTGTCAGCGGTTTTTTTGCGGAAAGTAGTTGTTCGTTGCTCTAGGTGGTTCAGGCCTCGCCACTCATGATGTTGCAGCGAGGCAAAATCCTAGGTTTAATGGTTTTCTGAGAGAAAGTTGTCATGAGTGCTAATTTTTCTGAAGTAGTCCGACTCGAAGGGGGGCGTCGGCTCCAGGGTGTTAATCCTTGGTCCCTTGGATGTTCAGCGCGAGTAACTATTGTTACAGTGGTCTTTAATGACGTGCTCCACTTGCAGCGGACGATTGATAGTATCGCTTCCCAGACGTATAAAAATATAGAGCATATTGTTATTGATGGCCGAAGCCGCGATGGGACGCTCGATATAATTCAGCGTTGCGGGTCAATTGACTATTGGCTGAGTGAGGGTGATAACGGTATATATGACGCCATGAATAAGGGCGTAAGATGTTCTAGTGGTGAGTGGATAAATTTTATGAACTCGGGCGACATTTTTTTCGATGAAAAGGTCGTTGAGAGTGTTTTTGTTGGCCGTGAAAGCTCGTCGACTGATCTTGTCTACGGAGACGTCGAAATTGATTACGGAGAATTCAGAAAAATACGGCGTGCGGGAGATGTTAATAATCTTAAGCGGGGTATGCAGTTTAGCCATCAATCATTGTTTGCCAGGCGTGCTATTCTTTTAGATCTAGGGCTTGACTCGTCCTATCGTACAGCTGCTGATTATAATTTTATCGTTTCGTCATGGGCTAAAAATTATCGCTTCAGTCGTGTAGATCTTGTAGTTAGTAGCGTAAGTTCTGGTGGGGTTTCAGATGTTCGCCGTTTGGAGAGCCATAACCAACGGGTGAAAATTCTGGGTGCGCATGTAAGGTTGTCAACCCAAGACAAAATCCGTATGTACTCACAGCAGCTATATATTAGGGGGGCTGATGCTTTGAAGTTGGTTATGCCTGAGCGCTTAACTAATTGGGTTAAAAGGCTAAAATGATAGATCAGGCTGTAGGTCTTTATGTGAGTTTTTTTTTGCTATTGCTGATGGTTTTGTTTAATGTTGCTTACTGCTTTAAGAAGTTTGATGTTGTGTTTGTTTTTGCCAACGTTCATTTGAGCTCTTTGATGTTGTACTTTACCTATCAGTCAGGGTTGTTGAGTCCGATGCATTGGTGGGAGTTGTTGTTGCTGTTGTCTTATTTGCTTGGGTTTATACTTGGGTATGCCTTGCATTACTTTACTTCGCCCAAGACATCTATTTTGCTTAGTGTGCCGTATGATGGGAAAAGGCTGTTTTTGCTGAATTTTGTGGGATTTGTTTTTTTTATTGTGGCTTTTCTTTATGAGTTGGCTAAGGCTGGTTGGGTTCCTCCATTGTTGGCAGCTGACAAGCTGTCGGCTTATTACAATTTCCCGCAGACGTTTGTTCACTACTTAGTGGTTTGTGGTATTGCTGTTAGTGCAGTATTTGTATTTATTGCTGAGCGTTATTCGTATCGTAAACTTTTCTGCTACTCTTTTACTATTGTAATCGCTATTGCCCAGATGGCGACTTTGGCGAGAGCGGTGCTGATGACTCAGCTATTTATGGTGGTTTTTATAATTGTAAGAGAACGCAATATTTTATTTCGTTGGAAGAAGCTAATCGTGGGCGCGGTATTGGGCATGACGATTATCACCGTTTTTGGCACGATGCGAACCTCTTCTGATCCAAATGCTCTCCTCGAAATTGGGTTGTTGGATGGGTGGCCGAGTTGGTCACTGCCTTTTGCCTGGATATATTTGTATTTCACGACTCCGCTAGAAAATGTTCACGATGTTTTTAATTATTTTGATCAAGGGTTTGGCTATGGCTTGCATACTTTTTTGAAACCTTTTTTTAATCTATTCCAAGCCAAAGAATATTATGCGTCGCTTTTTACATTGCGTCCCCCCTCTGCTGGTGGGTTCAATACTTATGGTTATTATCTCGAGGTTTTTTTAGATTTTGGTTATTTCGGGTCTATCTATACGTTATTTTTGGGGTACGTTTCACGGTGGATTGTAACGAGCCGTTCGCTGACTCTGTATTTATTTTCCTCTTATTGGGTGTATGCCGTATTTACTTCGGCCATCAATATGTATTTTAATGAATTTTTTACTTTGGTTTACCTGGCTTACTTTGCTTTGGTAGTGTTTTTTTCTAGGGTTGTACTATTTTCGCGCTCCAGAAGTCTCTGATGGCGCTGGATTGTCGGTAAAGGGATTGAGGGTTAGGGGATTAAAATGAAATTGGCATTTGATTATCAGATTTTCACTCTCCAAACTTACGGCGGTATATCTCGCTATTATGTTAGTCTGGCCGAGCAGTTACTTGCATTGGGGCAGTCACCAAAAATATTTGCCCCCTATCATTGCAACGAGTATCTCTCCAAGGCATCGCCTGAAATCGTAGAAGGCAAACGGATTTCGAGAAAAAACTCAAAGTTAATGCGCTTAAGTCTTCCAGTTAATCAGATGCTGTCAAATAGCAGAATGGGGTCTTGGGCGCCCGACGTAGCTCATGAAACATATTTTTCGATGTTCAATGCGTCTCGCCGTTCTTGCCCAACGGTATTGACCGTCTACGACATGGTGCATGAAAAGTTTCCTGAAGAGTTCTCCCGGTGGGGTAATATCAGCGCTCGCAAACGCGTCGCCGTAGAGCGAGCAGATCATGTCATTTGTATTTCGGAAAGTACCCGGAATGACTTGATTCAAACCTTCGATGTCGAGGAGTCGAAAGTTTCAGTTGTTTATCTTGGGTTTGATGATTTTGCCGGATCCAGTACGCATATGGAAATTGTCGGCGCATCCAGTCGTCCTTACCTTCTATTCGTCGGAAATAGAACAGGCTACAAAAATTTTCACGGCTTTTTGAAGGCGTTCGCTTTGTCGCCTGCTTTGAAAGCAGACTACGATATCGCCTGTTTTGGTGGTGGCGCCTTCACTGCGGCTGAGATGGAGCAGATTCGCACGTTAGGTTTGTCTTTGGATCGTGTGGTTCATCGGGGGGGGAGTGATAAAATTCTGGGAGAGCTGTACAGCCAGGCAGTAGCTTTTGTATACCCCTCAATGTATGAGGGCTTTGGGTTGCCACCCTTGGAGGCTATGGCTAAGGGGTGTCCTGTCATTGTCAGCCATTCGAGCTCCATGCCCGAGGTTGTTGGTGATGCCGGTTGCTATTTCGACCCGCACTCGATTGATGACATGTCATCAGCGATGGAGAAAGTCGTTTTCTCTTCATCTCAAAGACAATCACTTGTCAGTGCCGGTTATAATCGGCTCCGAAAATTTTCGTGGGCTTCCTGTGCCGAGAAAACTATGGATGTTTACACTCAAGTAGTGAGGTGATTATTGGATCGTGACCAAAAAGTCGCACTGATCTGCGGCGCCAGTGGACAGGATGGTTCCTACCTAGCCAAATTTTTGTTGGGCAAGGGCTATGTTGTATGGGCCAGCTCCCGGGACGCGCAAGGTGCCTCTTTCGGTAACTGGGCTCGCATCGGAATCGAGCCTGGGCAAATAAAGACACTCTCTATGGTGCCGGAAGATTTTCGGAGTGTGTTCATGGCACTTCGTAAAAGTGACCCGGACGAAATTTATTATTTAGCCGGTCAATCGTCTGTCGGCTTGTCCTTCGAGCAGCCAGCAGAGACGATTCAGAGTATTACCTTGGGTACGCTAAACATGCTGGAGGCATGCCGAATGGCCGAGCGTCCAGTCAGGCTTTACCAAGCGGGATCGAGTGAATGCTTCGGCGATACACTTGGCGAAGCCGCCAATGAGGCAACGCCTTTGAAGCCTTCAAGCCCCTATGCGGTTGCTAAGGCCTCAGCCTATTGGCTGGTTGAGAATTACCGTACGGCTTATAACTTGTACGCGTGTACGGGGATCTTGTTTAACCATGAGTCGCCGTTGCGGCCCACTCGTTTTGTAACGCAGAAAATCATTAGCACTGCCAGCCGTATCGCCAGCGGATCGGCTGAGAAGCTGAAACTAGGTAGACTCGACATTTCTCGTGATTGGGGCTGGGCCCCTGAATATGTTGAAGCCATGTGGCTCATGCTTCAGCAGGATGTTCCCGAGGATTACGTTATTGCTACGGGAACCACGGTGACCCTGGAGGAGTTTGTGGCAGAGGTCTTTCGCTGCCTAGGTCTCGACTGGAAGGATCATGTTGTAGTAGACGCTGAATTCTTGCGTCCTACCGATTTATTGGTCAGTCGCGCAGATCCGTCCAAAGCTGAAAGGCAGCTTGGCTGGAAAGCGCGTTACAAGGTTGCAGATGTTGTAAAGGGCATGCTGGGCTAGAAGCTGGTTTTATTTAAAAGGAAAATTTTATGTCGGTTAAAAAAGCGCTTATCACGGGTATCACAGGCCAGGACGGCTCCTATCTTGCCGAGTTTTTGCTTGAGAAAGGCTACGAAGTCCACGGCATCAAGCGCCGTGCCTCGTCCTTCAACACCCAGCGCGTGGACCACATCTACCAAGACCCGCATGTCGACAATCAGAATTTCGTCCTGCACTACGGCGACCTGACCGACTCCTCCAACCTCACCCGCATCATTCAGGAAGTGCAGCCGGACGAGGTTTATAACCTCGGCGCACAATCCCACGTTGCCGTGAGTTTCGAGTCGCCTGAGTACACCGCTGACGTTGATGCCATGGGCACCTTGCGTATCCTGGAAGCCATCCGTCTGCTGGGTCTTGAAAAGAAAACCAAGTTTTACCAGGCGTCGACCTCCGAGCTGTATGGTCTGGTACAGGAAATTCCCCAGAAAGAGACCACGCCTTTCTACCCTCGCTCCCCTTATGCGGTAGCGAAAATGTATGCGTACTGGATCACGGTCAACTACCGCGAAGCCTATGGCATGTATGCCTGCAACGGCATTCTGTTCAACCATGAATCTCCGCGCCGTGGCGAAACATTCGTAACCCGCAAGATCACTCGTGCCTTGGCCAATATCTCGCAGGGCCTGGAGAAGTGCGTTTTTCTTGGCAACATGGATGCGCTGCGTGATTGGGGTCATGCGAAGGACTACGTGCGCATGCAGTGGATGATGCTGCAACAGGACGAGCCTGAAGATTTCGTCATTGCCACGGGCGTCCAGTACTCGGTACGTGAGTTCGTGCGTTGGTCGGCTGCTGAGCTGGGCATTGAGTTGCGTTTCGAAGGTACGGGCGTTGACGAAGTTGCTGTCGTTGCTGCGATCAACGGTGACAAAGCGCCGGCGTTGAATGTGGGTGATGTTGTGGTTCGGGTTGACCCGCGCTACTTCCGTCCTGCCGAAGTGGAAACCTTGCTGGGTGATCCGACCAAAGCCAAGACCAAGCTGGGCTGGACCCCGGAAATTACCGTTCAGGAAATGTGTGCCGAGATGGTGCGTGAAGACTTGAAAGTAGCGCAGCGTCATGCCTTGCTCAAGCAGCACGGGCACGAGGTTCCTGTTGCAACGGAGAACTGATCAGTGGCTCGTGATTTGAACGAATCGGTGTTGGTAGTCGGGTATCGCGGCATGGTGGGTTCAGCCATCGTGCGGCGCTTGTCTGCCTTAGGCTATACAAATGTCCTGACTCTTGGTCGCGAGAATCTGGATTTGCTTGATCAGGGCGCTGTGCGGGCGTATTTCGATTCGCACAAGGTCGATCAGGTCTATCTGGCTGCTGCGCGTGTTGGGGGTATTCATGCCAACAATACCTATCCCGCAGATTTCATTTACGACAACCTGATGATTCAGGCGAACGTCATCGAAGCCGCGCATCGTGCTGGTGTGCAGAAGCTGCTGTTTCTGGGCTCTTCGTGCATATACCCAAAACTGGCCGAGCAGCCAATGACTGAACAGGCGCTGCTGACGGGAACGCTCGAATCGACCAACGAGCCTTATGCAATCGCCAAGATTGCCGGGATCAAGTTGTGCGAGAGCTACAACCGCCAGCACGGTCGCGACTATCGCAGCGTGATGCCGACCAACCTGTACGGTCCGCACGACAACTACCACCCGGATAACAGCCACGTAATTCCAGCGTTGTTACGGCGTTTCCACGATGCCGTCGAGAACGCAGTCGAAGAAGTTGCGATTTGGGGCAGCGGCAAACCCATGCGTGAGTTTCTGCATGTTGATGACATGGCGGCTGCCAGCGTTCATGTGATGGAACTTGAGGGTGAGGTTTATCGTGCCAATACTCAGCCGATGCTTTCCCATATCAATGTGGGCACCGGCATTGATTGCACGATTCGTGAACTGGCGGAAACGATCGCGAAAGTTACCGGTTTCAAGGGGGCGTTGACGTTTGATGCCAGTAAGCCGGACGGCACGCAACGCAAGTTGATGGATGTATCTCGGCTCAGGTCTATGGGCTGGCAGGCGAGCATTGGGCTTGAGGATGGCTTGAGAGACGCCTACAAGTGGTTTGTCGCCAATCGTCTGGATGCTCGAGGCTGAGTGTGTGGGAATAGCGCCTGCGTAACAACGCTGGCGCTATCCCATACGTTTTGGAAATCTGACCTTTAGTGCCTGGGTGAACCGAGGGCGCCTTACTCATCTTCTATGCGTGTGCTAAGTAGGGCGTGATGCCGGAGTTTTAGCAATGCCAGTGATTCACCGGCAGGCGTATGATGAGCGCCACGCCCCTTATTAGTAAATGTCACCGCATCGTGCATAAGCCCCTCCGCGAGTGTCCCGTTGTGCTGATCAAGTAAGAATCAAAGGATGATTTAATGTTTCTTCCGGTAATCATGGCGGGCGGCTCTGGCACTCGTCTTTGGCCTTTGTCTCGTCAGTTGAACCCTAAGCAGTTCCTGCCGTTGGTAGATGCGGACCTGACCATGTTGCAAGCTACCATCAAACGTCTTGATGGATTGGAGCATGCTGTCCCTCGTCTGATCTGTAATGAAAATCACCGTTTTCTTGCGGCGGAACAGCTTCGGCAGTTAGGGCTGGAAGAAGCCAACATTATTCTTGAGCCCGTCGGACGAAATACCGCCCCCGCGATTGCGCTGGCTGCGTTGCAAGCGCTGACCGATCAGGAAGACCCTATCCTGTTGGTGTTGGCAGCAGATCACCTGATTCAGGATGTGGATGCGTTTCATCAGAGCATTGCGAAAGCCCAGGTTCTCGCTGAGGCGGGTAAGCTCGTGACATTCGCAATTACCCCGACGCATCCTGAAACGGGCTACGGTTATCTTCAAATGGGGTCGCCTGTAGGAGAGGGGGGCTTCAAGGTCAATCGCTTCGTTGAAAAGCCAGACCTTAAAACGGCAGAACAGTATTTATCTGACGGTGATTATTTTTGGAACAGTGGCATGTTCATGTTCCGGGCCAGCCGCTACCTTCAAGAGCTTGAGCGTTTTCAGCCGAAGATTGTTTCTGTTTGCCGGGAGGCGTTGGCTGGCGGCCAGCAGGATATGCACTTCACCCGCGTCGACAGTTCGATATTCGTTACCAGCCCAGATGATTCGATCGACTATGCCGTCATGGAGAAGACCTCAGACGCGGTGATGGTGCCTCTGGATGCTGGCTGGAGCGATATCGGCTCTTGGTCTGCGCTCTGGGAGGCGGGTGAAAAAAACTCCGAAGGCAACTTGTTCAAGGGCGATGTACTTTCGGAAAATACGTCGGGTAGCTATGTTCATGCCACACATCGTTTGGTGACTACGGTTGGTGTGACAGACCTGATTATTGTAGAGACCAAGGACGCTGTACTTGTCGCCCATAAAGATCAGGTGCAAGACGTCAAGAAAATCGTCGACCAGCTCAAGGGTTGCAAGCGTCAAGAGCATGCGAATCACCGTGAAGTCTATCGTCCGTGGGGCGTCTACGATTCCATTGATAATGGAGAGCGCTACCAGGTCAAGCGAATCACCGTTAAGCCCGGTGAGAAGCTTTCAGTACAGATGCATCACCATCGTGCCGAACACTGGATTGTCGTGAGCGGAACAGCGCGCGTTACCAATGGTGAAAAAACCTATTTGGTCACTGAAAACCAATCGACATATATCCCGATTGGTCAGATTCACGCGCTGGAAAACCCTGGAATGATTCCACTCGAATTGATCGAGGTGCAATCAGGTTCATACCTGGGAGAGGACGATATCGTCCGTTTTGAAGACATCTATGGTCGGGTGAAAGGCTGATACTGTGAAAATTTCGATCATCACTGTTTGCTATAACAGCGCCTCGACCATTCGCGACACCCTGGAATCGGTACTCTCCCAGACCTACCAGGATATTGAGTACATCGTCATAGATGGCGCCTCCAAAGATTCGACACTGGCGATTATCTCGGAATATGAAGGGCGTATATCGACGGTTTTAAGCGAGCCTGACAAGGGCATTTATGACGCGATGAACAAAGGCATCAAGTTGGCGACGGGCGACTATGTCGGCATCCTCAACTCGGATGACGTGTTCTCCAGTACGTCCACGATTGAAGACTTGGTCAAGTTTCTGGAGGCCAATCCAGCGTGCGATGCATCCTATGCAAACCTAGTGTTCGTCCAGCGGGACAATACTGATGTCGTTACCCGCAAATATTCGTCCTCTGGCTTCTCGACCTGGAAAATACGTTTCGGATTCATGATTCCGCACCCGACTTTTTATGCTCGTCGCAGCCTGTTCGATCAATTTGGATACTATAAATTGGGTTATCGCGTTTCGGCAGACTTCGAACTGATGACGCGCTTCATTACCCAAGGCATCAAGCTCTCAAGGCATGACGCTAACATGGTCAAGATGCGACAGGGCGGGATCAGCACGACGGGATTTTGGTGGAAAGTGCACCAAAATTTGGAAATCGTCAGGGCGTGCAAAGAAAACGGGATCTATACCAACATTCTTATGGTTGCCTTGAAAATTCCTTTCAAGCTTGCCAGCTACTTTTTTAAGTGATGCCTGTGAACAAGGTTTTGCTCACCGGCGCGACTGGTTTTGTTGGTTCGGCGCTTCTGGCCTATTTGCAAGAGCAGGCGCGTCATCCTGTGGCTATTGCCTCCCGTTCTGAACCCGTAGGGGTTGAACGTGATTGTCAGGTTTTCAACCTCGGCGAATTTGGCGCGCAAACGAACTGGCATCCCGCGCTAAGGGGCGTTGGCTGCGTAGTTCATATGGCAGGGCGTGCACACGTCCTGACACAGGAGCCCAACGCGCTTGAACTCTTCCGAGAGGCCAATACGCGGGCGACGCTAAATTTGGCCTCGCAGGCGGCCGCCGAAGGTGTCAAACGGTTTATCTTCATCAGCTCAATTGGCGTAAACGGGGGGTATACCACCGATCTCCCTTTCTCTGAGTCGTCCGCGCCTACGCCTAACGCAGATTACGCAATCTCCAAGCAGGAGGCGGAAGTCGGGTTATTGCAACTCGCACAGACTACTGAGATGGACGTGGTGATCATTCGGCCGCCTTTAGTCTATGCCGCTCATGCCCCTGGGAACTTTCGCAGGCTGCTCAAGCTGGTTCATTCAGGCATTCCTTTGCCTTTTGGGCGAGTTAATAACAGCAGAAGCATGATTGCCTTGGAAAACCTGGTTGATTTCATCGCCTTTTGCATAGATCACCCAGCGGCGGCTAATCAGGTTTTCTTGGCATCAGATGGTGTTGACTTCTCTACGGGACAAATGGTCAGGCTTTTAGCCAAGGGCATGGGGCGAAAAGCGGCGCTAATCCCGGTTCCAGTGTCGGTGCTGCGGGTGTCTGCGAGACTATTGGGGAAGCAGGGGGTCTATACCCAATTGTGTGGGTCTTTGCAGATAGACGCATCCAAAGCCAAGCAATTGCTTGGCTGGACGCCGCCCCTGTCAGCTGAGGCTGCAATGATCAGGGCTGGGCAAGAGTTCAATAACCGCATCGTCGGTTCGTAAAGCGTTTGGAGTATTGAGTGATGGTTTGGCTGTTTTTTATTATTACGGGCGGCATTTCTCTGCTGCTGACAAGTGCTTTACGACGCTACGCGCTTGCTAAAAGCCTGATAGACGTGCCCAACGCGCGTAGTTCCCACACGGTTCCAACGCCTCGTGGTGGTGGCGTGGCGATCGTGTTGAGCTTTTTGTTCTTGTTGCCTGTTCTTGCGATATTTTCGCTTTTATCTTGGTCGTTTACCTGGGCGCTGTTAGGCGCTGGCGCCGGCATCGCAGTACTGGGTTTCCTGGATGATCATGGGCATATCGCAGCACGTTGGCGGCTTCTTGGGCATTTCAGTGCTGCCGTGTGGGCACTTTTCTGGTTAGGTGGAGCGCCCCCTTTGGCTGTAATGGGCACTACATTTGACATGGGTTGGTTTGGCATCGTGCTGGTCGCGCTCTATTTGGTCTGGATGCTCAACCTTTACAACTTCATGGATGGAATCGACGGATTAGCCAGCCTTGAAGCTATTTTTGTTTGCCTGAGTGCGGCGATGATCTATGCATTGCTGGGGCTTGGTTCTCTGGCCTGGGCGCCGTTGCTGTTGTCATTCGCGGTCGGCGGTTTTTTGTATTGGAACTTCCCCCCTGCGAAGATTTTCATGGGGGATGCCGGCAGTGGATTTCTAGGTGTAACGCTGGGGATTTTTTCCGTGCAAGCGGCCTGGGTCTCTCCTTCACTCATTTGGGTGTGGGTGATCCTGATGGGTGTTTTTATAGTGGATGCCACCTTTACACTGATCAGGCGCCTGGTTCGGGGAGACAAAGTCTATGAAGCCCACCGAAGCCATGCCTATCAGTACGCATCCCGAAAGTATGGTCGCCACTTACCTGTTACGTTGACTGTCGGTCTGGTGAATCTGATCTGGCTGCTACCTATTGCGCTGTGTGTTGCCCTGCTTGGTCTGGATGGCTTACTGGGCGTGATAATTGCGTACATTCCGTTACTCATATTGGCCAGCATGTTTCATGCGGGCGCCGTCGAGAAAAACGAACCGGTGTAGTAAGTTGTCAGTGTATTCAGTCATTTTGTTTTTTTGTATTGCGGTGCTTGTTCGGAGGTAATTATGGATATGTTACGGACCTATTTGTTGGGCCTGCCTCGCCGGTATAAACGATTTATCCAAGTACTGACTGACGTCATACTGGTTTGGTTTGCACTCTGGATGGCGTTTCTCGTGCGTTTAGGGATAGACGACATGATCAATCCTATCCGTATGCACCTCTGGCTGTTTCTCTCCGCACCGCTGATCGCCATTCCCCTGTTTGTCCGTTTTGGTATGTACCGCGCCGTCATGCGTTATTTTGGTAATGATGCTTTGATTGCGATCATCAAGGCCGTGAGCCTTTCATCTTTGATATTGGCATTGGTTGTTTATTGGTACAGCAACCACCAGAACGTGGTGCCACGCTCGATTATTTTCAATTATTGGTGGCTCAGCCTTATTACCATCGGCGGCCTGCGCCTGGCAATGCGTCAGTATTTTTTAGGGGACTGGTTCACTGCGGCGCAACATGTCCCCTTCACCCGTCGCGATAACGGCTTGCCGAAAGTAGCCATCTACGGCGCTGGTGCTGCGGGTAACCAGTTGGTCGCGGCGCTGCGCATGGGGCGAGTGATGAGACCCGTCGCGTTTATCGATGACGACACGAGTATTTCTGATCGGGTTATCTCGGGACTTCAGGTCTACAAGCCCAAACATATTCAACGCATGATTGATATGACGGGGGCTGAGGAAATCCTGCTTGCGATTCCGTCCTCAAACCGAGGTAGACGCCGTGAAATTCTCGGTTTTCTTGAAGGATTCCCTCTTCATGTGCGAAGTGTTCCAGGTTTCATGGATCTCGCCAGTGGCCGGGTCAAGGTTGATGATATCCAAGAGGTTGACATTGCGGACTTGCTAGGGCGTGACGCGGTCCCTTCTCAGGCGGATTTACTGGAGCATTGCATTGCAGGGCAGAGCGTTTTGGTCACTGGCGCTGGCGGCTCTATCGGCTCTGAATTATGTCGGCAGATCTTATCTCTAACGCCCAAAACCCTGTTGCTGTTTGAACACAGTGAATTCAACCTTTACAGCATTCTTTCTGAACTCGAACAGCGGGTTTTGCGTGAGTCGTTGCCGGTCAAGGTCTTGCCAATCCTGGGCTCGGTTCGCAATCAGTCTAAGCTGATGGACGTCATGAAAACCTGGCACGTCGACACGGTCTACCATGCTGCGGCTTATAAGCATGTACCGATGGTTGAACACAATATTGCCGAAGGCGTGTTGAATAATGTCATTGGAACGCTTAACACTGCACAGGCTGCCCTGCAGGCTGGGGTTGCCAATTTCGTCCTGATTTCCACAGATAAAGCAGTACGCCCGACCAATGTGATGGGCAGTACCAAACGCTTGGCAGAGCTTACATTGCAAGCGCTCAGTCGTGAGTTGGCCCCCGTTTTATTTGGTGACAGAGCCAACGTTTCACACGTCAACAAAACCCGTTTCACGATGGTTCGTTTCGGCAACGTACTGGGTTCGTCGGGCTCAGTCATTCCGCTGTTCCATAAGCAGATCAAATCCGGTGGTCCGTTGACGGTCACTCACCCGAAAATCACCCGATACTTTATGACCATCCCTGAAGCTGCGCAGCTGGTTATCCAGGCGGGTTCGATGGGGTTGGGCGGCGACGTATTTGTGTTGGATATGGGGGAACCGGTAAAGATCGTTGAACTGGCTGAAAAGATGATTCATCTATCAGGATTCAGTGTGCGCTCGGACAAAAATCTTCATGGCGACATCGCCATCGAATTCACCGGCCTACGCCCCGGTGAAAAGCTTTACGAAGAGTTACTGATCGGCGACAACGTTGTCGCTACACGACACCCCATGATCATGAGCGCCAACGAAGATCATTTATCCTGGGATGTGCTCAAAGACAAGCTGACGGAGCTGCTGGCCGCGGTGGAACAAGATGACTACACCCGCGTCCGCCAACTCCTGCGCGACACTGTAAGCGGCTACTCCCCTGACGGAGAAATCGTCGACTGGATCTACCAGCAACGTCGCTTGGAACCCTGATTTAACACTCTGTTACGCAAGCATTTTTGACGAATCCCCAACATCACCTAAGTTTGAAAAGCAGCTTCGGAAAAGCTGCTTTTCCCTCAACGATGTCAAGGAGCGTCACCCATGCAGAAAACCTACATTTCTTCGCTGATCTTCGCCTTCCTCACAACCCTCTCCGTCGCCGCCACCGCAGCGCCGTCCATCAAGCCAGAAGCCCCAACCCCTGTCACCGCGCAGATGACTCAGGTCGAGCAGTCCGCCAAGGTCAACCTGAACGCCGCCGACGCCGAGACCCTGCGTCGGGATCTGTTCGGCATTGGCGCGGCCAAAGCCAAGGCGATCATCGCCTACCGCGAAAGCAACGGTCCGTTCACGGCGGTGGATGAGTTGTTGGAAGTGAAGGGGATCGGCAAGGCGTTGCTGGAGAAGAACCGCGACAGGTTGGTGATCAACTAAACGTCCAAGAGGCCGGTCATTGATCGGCCTCTTTCTCCTGCAGATTTTGCGTTTTCAGGTTCTCCCGTACTACTTCCATGATCCGTCTTGCCAATTGTGGATCTTCAACACTCCTGGCCAAGACCAGTGCGCCTACCAGTGTCGACATCATCATCAGACTTTCTGCGTCGCAACGTCCCGCGCCCAGTGCCGTTTCAATTTGCTTGAGCCTTGCGTCGAGCACGTGGTCGGTGGTTGCACTGGGTTGGCCTCTCAAGCCCAGTTCGGAAGACATCGTTGGCAACGGGCAGCCCTGGTCCGGTGAGGTCAGGTGCCATTCCGACAGGTAGCTGTCGATAAACGAGTCCAGCGGCCGTTCCTGGCTGAACAGCATGTCGCAATGGGCATCCAGGTCGGCCGCCGCAGCCTGTAGCGCTTTTTCCACCAGCTCTTTCTTGGACCTGAAGTGCGCGTAGAAGCCGCCATGGGTCAGGTTGAGCGCTTTCATCAGCGGCTGCCGGCCGGTGGCGTCGATGCCGTCACGGCGAAAGCGGGCTGACGCTTCCTTGATGATGCGTTGGTGGGTCTGGGCTTTGTGGTCTTGGGAATAACGCATAGGGCGGCCTCGGTGACAGGCTGGCATTTTAACCAACCTGAACTTTTTTACACGGTTGGCGAAGCTAAGGTGTTGGCATGAAAAGTGATTACCTCTACGCAAAAGATTGTTCAACAATCGTGAGGGAATGATGACTCCCAGTTTGTCTTTAGCCGACCAGATTGCCTTGGAGCTGCGCGCCGACATTATCGGCGGGCGGTTATTGCCAGGTATGGCATTGGTCGAGGTGGATCTGGTCCGGGCCTACAGTGCGTCGCGCAACACCATTCGCGAAGCCCTGCACCGTTTGGGTCAGGAAGGGCTGACCCGTTACGTGCGCAACAAGGGTGTGATGGTCCGGCGACTGCAGCGGGAGGAGGTTCGCGACCTGTTTGTCGTGCGCCGCACCCTCGAATTGCAGGCCATCGCCGACAGCAGCGCGTTGACGGATGAACAATCTGAACGCATGCAAAACGCCATCGACGCCACCACCCTGGCCCGTGAGCGCGAAGACTGGCGCGCCGTGGCCACCCACAGTTTGTTGTTCCATCAGCACATTGTCGGGTTGATGCGCAGCCCGTTGTTCGATGAGTTTTTCGCCCAGGTCATCGCCCAATTACGCTTGGTGTTTTGCGCGGCGCTCGATGAGCAGCGATTCCAGTCGCCCTGGCTGGAACGTGACCGCGAGATTTACACGTTACTGGTCCAGCCGAATAAAGCCGCGGCAGGGGAGGCGATGAGCCTGTACCTGGAGGATTCCGAACGCATTTCGTTGGCTCTTTTTACCCACCCCTGATTGAGGATCTGCATCATGTATAAAGACTATCCGGCCGCTTATCAGGTCAGCAAAGGCTCGGCGTTGCAGGTCGATACGGCGTTTTACGAGCGTATTCGTGACCGAACGGATCAGCGCACGTTGATCGAACAGTTTGAAGTGCCGATTCGCACTGGAAGGGCGTGGAAGGTGCCGGCCGGGCATGTGTTTCGTGTCACCACGCCGGTGGGGCCGCAGGTGGGTGACTTTAACGTATGGAATGCCAATGACCCTCGCGAACGTCTTTGGGCGGCGCGCACCCGCCAATTGCAGGGCGCTCATGTCAGCACCCATGACCGCTTGTGGTCGAATCTGCCGTTTTTGCGGCCTTTGGTTACGATCACTGATGACAGCCTGGCCGGCTACGGTATCGACGAGCACGGCGGGCGCTTGCATGACTTGCTGGGCACGCGTTGCGACCCTTACGTGAACCGCATGCTGACGGGGGAGGATTTCCATCACCACTGCCACTCGAACCTGACGCGTGCGGTGTTGCCCCACGGTCTGACGGAATTCGACGTGCATGACGTGTTGAATATTTTCCAGTGCACCGGTCTCAATCACGACGACATGTATTTCATGAAGGCGTGTCCTGCACAGAAGGGCGATTACCTGGAGTTTTTTGCCGAAATTGATTTGCTGTGTGCGCTGTCGACCTGCCCGGGTGGGGATTTGTCATTGCCGATGTGGGGCCCGGATGCGCAGGATCCACTGACGGTGTGTCGTCCGCTGGGTGTCGAGATCTATCAGTTGGAGGATGAGTTACTGAATGGCTGGAGCCAGCCAGAGCGTGCTGCCTACAAGGGGCAGCACGGGTTGCAGATTGCCAAGGCGGATTGGGAGTAATCGATCCTAGCGATCCTGTGAATCCTTGGCTTCCGCCTGGGCGTTGCGTTCGGCCACGCGTTTGCGTTGCTCGTCGGTGAGCTCCACTTTGTTGGCGCTGTCTCGCAGCATCATCAGCCCCCCCACGATCGACCCGATCGCGACCACCATAATCAACCACGCATACCACGGCATAAGGCTCTCCTTGAGGCAGATTCCCGTGGGAGAATTTTCCCACGGCAATAGCTGCTTTGAGTAACGGGCTTTCTGAGTAGTTCAGTGTAGGCCCGTTCTGCCTCGTAAAGCTTAGAGCCCAGTCAACATCGCATCCGCCGGCGCATCGGCGCGGTCTTGCGCGGTGAGTTGGAAGTACACAAAACCCACCACCATGAAGCCCAGGAAGATCAACCCGATCAGCGTGTTGAACCACGCCATGGCCACCAGGCACACCACCGCCAATACCAACGCAATGCCTGGCACGATCGGATAACCCGGCGCGCGGAAGGTGCGTTCCAGCAGCGGTTCCGTCTTACGCAATTTGAACAGGCTGAGCATGCTCATGATGTACATGACGATCGCGCCGAACACTGCCATGGTGATCATCGCTGCAGTCAGGGTCATGCCGCCTAGGTTGATCAGGCCGTCGCTGTAGATAGCGGCGATGCCGACCACGCCACCGGCGATGATGGCCCGGTGTGGTGTCTGAAAACGCGACAGTTTGGCGAGGAATGACGGCAGGTAGCCGGCGCGGGCCAAGGCGAAGAATTGGCGCGAGTAGCCCAGGATAATGCCGTGGAAGCTCGCCACCAGGCCGAACAGGCCGATCCACACCAGCATGTGCAACCAGCCCGAGCTTTCGCCGACCACGGTTTTCATGGCCTGTGGCAACGGGTCGTTGATGTTCGACAGGGTGCGCCAATCGCCCACGCCACCCGCGAAGAACATCACGCCCATGGCCAGGATCACCAGGGTCAGGATGCCGCTGATGTAGGCCTTTGGAATCGTGCGCTTCGGATCTTTCGCTTCTTCAGCCGCCATGGCTGCGCCTTCGATGGCGAGGAAGAACCAGATGGCGAAGGGAATCGCGGCAAACATGCCCGCAATTGCCGGAGCCCCAAACGTGTCGGAACCGGCCCAACCGTTCAGGGCGAAGTTACTGAAGCTGAAGGCCGGCGCGACTACGCCCATAAACACCAGCAACTCGGCGACGGCGAGCACGCACACCACCAGTTCAAAGGTCGCGGCGAGCTTCACGCCAAGGATGTTCAAGCCCATGAACACGATATACGCGCCGACAGCTGCGTGTTTGGGGTCCAGCGCTGGAAACTGCACATTCAGATAAGCGCCGATGGCCAAGGCAATGGCAGGTGGCGCGAAGACAAATTCGATCAGTGTGGCAAGGCCGGCGATCAAACCGCCTTTCTCTCCAAACGCCCGACGGCTGTAGGCAAATGGCCCGCCAGCATGGGGAATTGCGGTGGTCAGCTCGGTGAAACTGAAGATAAAGCAGGTGTACATCGCGGCGACCATCAACGAGGTCACCAGAAAGCCCAAGGTCCCGGCCACGCCCCAGCCATAGCTCCAGCCGAAGTATTCCCCGGAGATCACCAGCCCGACGGCAATGCCCCATAAATGCAGGGTGCCTAGGGTGGGTTTGAGTTGTGTGTTCATTGTGTTGCTCCCTGAACGGTTTGGAATGATTCAAGGTGTTGCAGCGGCCATGCCAGCCTGAGAATCATTGTCGTAAAGGCGCGCAACTGTCGTCTGGGGGATGGTTTGGCGTTTGAAACTTTGCCTTGTTGCACCAGATAAGTGCGGGGGGGACTGTGCCGACGCTATCGGGGGCAAGCCTCCTCCCACATTTTTACCGGTATATGCAGGGCCAAGTGTGGGAGGGGGCTTGCCCCCGATGAGGCCCTACCAGCCACCACAGATCCCTCTGTAAACCCCGCATAAACCCACTCTTTACGCCGTCTTTACGCCCCGCCTGCACCCTCGCTCTCGTTCCTTTACACCACTCCTGCGGACAATTGCGCCACACGCGGCACTCGCCGCTGAACGGAGAGACTTCCATGAGCGTTCTGGACGGGGTGTCACTGCTATTGGCCGTGGCGCTGTTCATTTATCTGCTGGTTGCGCTGCTACGCGCGGATCGGAACTAGGAGCTGGCCATGCACAGTTATGACTATTGGCTGATCATTGCCTTCTTTGCCGTGGTACTGGTGCCGGCCCCCTTCCTGGGGCGGTTCTACTACAAGGTGATGGAGGGCCAGCGCACGTGGCTGACTCCGGTCCTGGGGCCTGTCGAAAAAGCCTGCTATCGCCTGTCGGGTGTCGACGCGCAGCAGGAGCAGAGCTGGCAGAAATACATGCTGGCCTTACTCGCATTCAACCTCGCGGGTTTCCTGCTGCTTTTCGCGATCCTGGTGTTCCAGGACTATCTCCCACTCAACCCGCAGAAATTGCCAGGGCAGGAGTGGACGCTGGCCTTCAACACCGCGGTCAGTTTCATGACCAATACCAACTGGCAGTCCTACAGCGGCGAGGCGTCACTGAGCTACCTCAGCCAGATGGCCGGCCTGACCGTGCAGAACTTCGTCAGTGCTGCGACCGGTCTGGCAGTCCTGGTCGCGCTGTGCCGTGGGATCGGTCGCAAGTCGGCCCAGACATTGGGTAACTTCTGGGTTGATATGACCCGCGCTACCCTCTACGGCCTGTTGCCGCTGTGCCTGGTGCTGGCGTTGTTCCTGGTGTGGCAGGGCGTGCCACAGACTTTCGCCCATTACGTCGATGCCGTGACGCTGCAAGGCGTGGATCAGGTCATCCCCCTCGGCCCGGCGGCCAGTCAGATTGCGATCAAGCAACTGGGCACCAACGGTGGCGGCTTCTTCGGGGTCAACTCGGCGCATCCGTTTGAAGATCCGACCGCGTGGGCCAACCTGTTCGAGGTGGCGTCCATCATTCTGATCCCGGTGGCGCTGGTCTTCACCTTCGGTCACTACGTCAAAGACCTGCGCCAAAGTCGCGCGATCCTTGGCTGCATGCTGGCGTTGTTCCTGATCGGCGGCGCGACGTCTCTCTGGTCCGAATACCAGCCCAATCCGACCCTGAACAACCCGGCCGTGGAGCAGACCGCACCGCTGGAAGGCAAGGAAACGCGCTTCGGTACCACCGGCACGGTGCTGTGGTCGGTGACCACTACCGCGGCGTCCAACGGTTCGGTCAACGGCATGCAGGACAGTCTCAGCCCCCTCAGCGGGATGGTGGCGCTGGTCAACATGATGGTCGGTGAGGTTATCTTCGGCGGCGTTGGCGCCGGCATGTACGGCATGTTGCTCAACGTGTTGATCGCGGTGTTCCTCGCCGGTTTGATGATCGGTCGCACCCCGGAATACCTCGGCAAGAAGCTACAGGCCAAGGAAGTGCAACTGCTCGTCGTGACCTTGTTGGTGATGCCGGTTGGCGTGCTCGTGCTCGGTGCCATTGCTGCCAGCCTGCCAGGCCCAGCCGGTGCCATCAGCAACCCTGGCCCCCATGGCTTCAGCCAACTGCTCTACGCCTACACCTCAGCCAGTGCCAACAACGGCTCGGCGTTTGCTGGCTTCAGCGCCAACACGCCGTTCCATAACCTGATGCTCGGCCTGGGCATGTTGATCGGCCGCTTTGGCTACATCCTCCCGGTACTGGCCCTGGCCGGCAGTCTGGCGATGAAAAAGAGCGCACCGATTGGCCAGAACAGCTTCCCCACCCACGGCCCGCTGTTCGTGACCCTGTTGACCGTCACCATCTTGCTGGTAGGGGGCCTGACTTTCCTGCCGACGCTGGCGCTGGGTCCTATCGCCGAACACTTGAGCATGGGCTTCTGAGAAGGGATATGAACATGAATATGCCTGCAAAAAACGCGGCCCCGGTCAAACCCCAGGAGCCTGCCAAAACCGCCATCTCTGCTCTGTGGCGCCCGGCGCTGGTCCAGGCGTTCGTCAAGCTTGACCCGCGCCAGCTGAAGCACTCGCCGGTGATGCTGGTGGTCGAATTGACTGCGATCCTCACCACGGTGCTGTGCTTCGTGCCTGACACCACCGTGCCGACTTTCGTTGCCGTGCAGATCGCCGTGTGGCTGTGGTTCACCGTGCTGTTTGCCAACTTCGCCGAAGCCTTGGCCGAAGGGCGCGGCAAGGCGCGCGCCGACAGCCTCAAGGCCGGTAGCGAAGGCCTCAGCGCACGGCGCAAGGAAGCCGATGGCAGCTTCAAGGTCGTGCCCGCCACCAGCCTGCGCAAAGGCGATGTGGTGCGCGTTGCCGCCGGGGAGATGATCCCCGGTGACGGCGAGGTGATCGAAGGCATCGCGGCGGTGAACGAAGCGGCGATCACTGGCGAATCCGCTCCGGTGATCCGCGAGTCCGGCGGCGACCGCTCGGCAGTCACCGGTAACACGCGGCTGGTCTCGGACTGGCTGCTGATCCGCATCACCGCCAACCCCGGCGAGTCGACCCTGGACCGCATGATCGCGTTGGTGGAAGGCGCCAAGCGCCAGAAGACTCCCAATGAAGTTGCGCTGGATATCCTGCTGATCGGCCTGACGCTGATCTTCCTGTTGGTGGTCGTGACGCTGCAGCCGTTCGCCCACTTCGCCAATGGCAGCTTGCCTTTGGTGTTTCTGGTCGCACTGCTGGTGACGCTGATTCCTACGACCATTGGCGGCTTGTTGTCGGCCATCGGCATCGCCGGCATGGACCGCCTGGTACGCCTCAATGTGATCGCCAAGTCCGGCCGTGCCGTGGAAGCCGCGGGTGACGTGCATGTGTTGCTGCTGGACAAGACCGGCACCATCACCTTTGGTAATCGCCGCTGCGCAGCGGTGGTCGCGGCGCCTGGCGTCAGCGGCCGCGAGGTGGCCGAAGGCGCGCTGTTTGCGTCCCTGGCGGACGACACGGCGGAAGGCAAATCCATCGTTGAATACCTGCGCGCCTTGCACCCTCAGGCCGAGCCTGCGCCGGACGAGTTGACCGCCGTGCCGTTCAGCGCCGAAACCCGGCTATCCGGCGTTGACTGCCAAGGCCGCGTGTATCGCAAAGGCGCAGTGGATTCGCTGCTGGCATTTATCGGCCAGCAGCGCCTTGACCTTGCACCTGCGTTGTCGCGGGAAATCGACAAGATCGCCCAAAGCGGCGGCACCCCGTTGCTGGTGTGCGCCGATGGCAAGTTGCTCGGTGCGATTCATCTTAAGGACGTGGTCAAGCCCGGCATCCGCGAACGTTTCGCCGAGTTGCGCAAATTGGGCATCCGCACCGTGATGGTTACCGGCGACAACCCGCTGACGGCTGCTGCGATTGCCGCTGAGGCGGGCGTGGATGATGTGCTGGCCGAAGCCACGCCAGAGAAAAAACTTGCACGTATCCGCCATGAGCAGAACGACGGTCGCCTGGTGGCCATGTGCGGCGACGGCGCCAACGATGCACCGGCACTGGCCCAGGCCGACGTGGGCATGGCCATGAACGACGGCACCCAGGCAGCGCGTGAAGCCGCCAACATGGTTGACCTCGACAGCGACCCCACCAAGCTGCTGGATGTGGTGCAGATCGGCAAGGAATTGCTGGTGACCCGTGGCGCGCTGACCACCTTTTCCATCGCCAACGACGTGGCCAAATACTTCGCGATTCTGCCTGCGCTGTTTGCCTCGATCTATCCGCAACTGGGCGTGCTCAACGTCATGCACCTGCAGAGTCCGCAGAGCGCGATTCTGTCGGCCATTGTGTTTAACGCGCTGATTATCGTGGTGTTGATCCCGCTGGCATTGCGCGGTGTGCGCGTACAGGCGGCGAGTGCAGCGGCGTTGCTGCGGCGCAACCTGTTGATCTATGGCGTGGGTGGGTTGCTGGTGCCATTCGTGGGCATCAAGGCCATCGACATGCTGCTGACCGCGCTGCACCTGGTTTGAACTGGCTACCTTGGTTTGCCGATTTATTGAGGATTTGACTATGACTAACATGATCCGCCCGGCCCTGAGCCTGCTGGTCCTCATGACCCTGATCACCGGTGTGGCCTACCCACTGGTGGTCACCGGCGTGGCGCAAGTGGCCTTCCCCGACCAGGCCAACGGCAGCCTGGTGCGCGACGCCGATGGCAAGGTGCGCGGCTCCAGCCTGATCGCCCAGGATTTTACCGGTGACAACTGGTTCCACCCGCGCCCATCGGCAGGTGCTTTTGCGACCGTGTCGAGCAGCGCCAGTAACCTCGGCCCGAGTAACCCAGCGTTGGCTACCCGTGTATTCGATGACGCGAATAAACAGCGGGTGCCCAGTCAGGGGCCGGTGCCGTTGGCCTCGCTGACTACCTCTGGCAGCGGTCTTGATCCACACTTGCCACCTCAGGCGATTGCCTATCAACTGGCGCGGGTGGCGGCGGCGCGGAATGTGCCGGTGTCGACCTTGCAACGGCTGCTGGATGAGCACATCGAAAGCCCGTTGGTGGGGCCGCCGGTAGTGAATGTGCTGGCGCTGAACATGGCCCTGGAAAAGTTGTAGGCATTGAGACCACCGTCGGGGCAAGCCCCCTCCCACAGGGAAATGCATTCCAAATGTGGGAGTGGGCTTGCCCCCGATGGAGCCCTGAAAAACTTTATACAAACACCTGAAGGAACCCTCACGCATGAGCGACTCCGGCCGCGCCGATGCCCTGCTCGCCGATCTGCCCCGCAACGGCCGTGGCCGGCTCAAAGTCTTCCTCGGCGCCGCACCGGGCGTGGGCAAGACCTACGCCATGCTGCAGGCCGCCCACACCCAACTGCGCCAGGGCGTCAAGCTGGTCGCCGGCGTGGTGGAAACCCATGGCCGCGCCGAGACCGAAGCCTTGCTCAGCGGTCTGCCACAGCAACCGTTGCTGCGCAGCGAATACCGTGGCGTGATGCTCGAAGAAATGGATCTCGACGGCCTGCTCGCCACCAAACCCAAGCTGGTGCTGGTGGACGAACTGGCCCACAGCAACGCCCCGGGCAGCCGTCATGAGAAGCGCTGGCAAGACATTCAGGAACTGCTTGCCGCCGGCATCAACGTGTTTACCACGGTCAACGTCCAGCATCTGGAAAGCCTTAATGACCAAGTGCGCGGCATTACCGGCGTGCACGTGCGTGAAACCCTGCCCGACTGGGTGCTGCAAGAGGCCGACGAACTGCTGCTGATCGACCTGCCATCCCGCGAGCTGCTGGAGCGTCTGCGCGACGGCAAAGTCTACGTCCCGGAACAGGCCCGAGCGGCCATCGATGCGTTTTTCACCCAGACCAACCTGATGGCCCTGCGCGAGCTGGCGATGCAGACCGCTGCCGCCCATGTAGACGACGACTTGGCCCAGGGCTATCGCCAGCTTGGTCAGGCGGCACCGGCGGTGCGCGGTCGTTTGCTGGTGGGCGTGGACGGTGATGCCCAGGCTGAACGCCTGGTACGGCATGCGAGTCGGGTGGCACAGCGTCGGCACTTGCCGTGGAGCCTGGTGCATGTCGATAACGGCCGCGCACGGGATGAACAGTCGCGTCTGCGCCTGCAAAACGCCCAGCAATTGGCCGAGCGTCTCGGCGGCGAAGTCGTGTTGCTACGGGCGGGGGAGGTGGCCAAAACGTTGATCCAGCACGCCGCCGAACGCCGCGCCAGCCTGGTCTTGGTCGGGCAATCGCGGATGCGCTGGCGCCGTCGCCTGTTTGGGGGCGGCCTGGCGGCGCGTCTGTTACGCAATGCGCGGGGCCTGGAAATCAACGTGCTCGACAGCGACGACATTCCCGCACCGCCGCGTATGCCGCAGGTGCGCGGGCTGGTGTGGTTCGATTACGCCTTGGCGGTGTTCGCAACGCTGGTGGCTGCGGGCGTGGCCTGGGCGGTGTCCAGTGTGTTGCCGTTGCCGAATATCTCGTTGGTGTTCCTCGCCGCCGTCTTGCTGGTGGCGGTGCGCAGCAGCCTGGGGCCATCCCTGGTGTGCGCGGCGTTGTCATTTCTGACCTACGATTTCCTGTTTATTCCGCCGAATTTTTCCTTCTCCATCCAGCGCGAAGAAGATGTGCTGACCCTGCTGTTCTTCCTGCTGATGGCGGCGCTCACCGGCAACCTCGCGGCGCGCCAGCGTCGACAATTGCAGGCATTGCGCGACACTCAGGAAGAAACCAGCGAGCTGCTCGACCTGTCACGCAAACTCACGGCCGCCACCGATCGCCAGGCGGTGGTCAGCGCGGCGGCCCATCACCTGGAAGGCTGGAGCGATCTGGACCTGTGCCTGGTCAATCGCGACGGTCAGGGCGGCTGGAAGGTCGAGACCGGCGGCCCGCTGACCCTCAGCGAAGCCGAACGCGCCGCGGCCGACTGGGCCTGGCAACATGACCAGCCCGCTGGCATGGGCACTGGCACCTTGCCGTTTGGGCGTTGGTGGTGGTGGCCATTGTCGGGCGAGGAGGGTCCGCTGGGCTTGCTGGGTGTCAGTGCCAAACCGGGCCAGGCGTTGAGTGGTCAACGCCGCCGCCTGCTCACCGCGTTGAGCCAGCCGCTGGCCCAGGCCCTGGCCCGTGCGCAGTTGGCGCAGGAGCTTGAATCCGCACGCCTGCACGGCGAAACCGAGCAACTGCGCAGCGCCTTGCTCGCGTCGGTGTCCCATGATCTGCGCACGCCGCTGACGTCCATGCGCGGCAGTATCGACAGCCTGTTGGCGTTGGGTGAAGCCATCCCCTTGGAGGACCGTCGCGAATTACTCGAAGGCACGCGCGATGAAGCCGAGCGCCTCGATCGTTATATCCAGAACCTGCTGGACATGACGCGCCTGGGCCATGGCGCGCTCAAGCTGGCGCGGGATTGGGTGTCGCCGGGCGATATCGTCGGCAGTGCCCTCGGCCGTTTACGTGCGGTGCTGGCGCCGTTGCAGGTGAGCACCGAGGTGCCGCCTGAGCTGCCATTGCTGTATGTGCATGCAGCCTTGATCGAGCAGGCGCTGGTCAATGTGCTGGAGAACGCCGCACGCTTTTCACCTCTTCAGGGGCGTTTGCAATTGAGTGCCGGCGTGTCGGATAACCAACTGTTTTTCGCGGTGGCCGATGAGGGGCCGGGTATTCCCGAAGACGAGCGTGCGAAAATTTTCGATATGTTCTACACCGCCGCACGCGGTGATCGGGGCGGGCAGGGCACCGGCCTCGGCTTGGCGATCTGCCAGGGCATGGTCGGGGCGCACGGAGGGCATATCCGCGTGGCCGATGGCATTGAAGGGCGCGGCACCTGCATCACCTTGTTTTTGCCATTGCCGACACAGCCTGGCCTGGAGCCTGAGTCGTGAGCTACCCTCCTTTCTCCACGGATTTTGATGGAACACCATGAGCCAGACCGCGACGATTTTGGTCATTGATGACGAACCGCAGATCCGCAAGTTCTTGCGCATCAGCCTGGCCTCCCAGGGCTACAAAGTGATCGAGGCCGGTACCGGTAACGAAGGTCTGGCCCAGGCGGCATTGAGCAAGCCGGACTTGCTGGTGCTCGACCTCGGCCTGCCGGACATGGACGGCCAGCAGGTGCTGCGGGAGTTTCGTGAGTGGTCGACGGTGCCGGTATTGGTGCTGTCGGTGCGCGCCAGCGAAGGGCAAAAGGTCGAAGCCCTCGACGGCGGCGCCAATGACTATGTGACCAAGCCTTTTGGTATCCAGGAATTTCTCGCCAGGGTTCGCGCGCTGCTGCGCCAGGCACCTGCAGGCGAAGCGCAGGAAGCAGCATTGAGTTTCGGCCCGCTGACGGTCGATCTGGCCTATCGCCGCGTACTGCTGGACGGCGCTGAAGTGGCGCTGACCCGTAAGGAATATGCCGTGCTGGCGCAGTTGGCACGGCATCCAGGGCGGGTGATTACTCAGCAGCAATTGCTCAAGGATATCTGGGGGCCGACCCATACCGAGGACAGTCACTATCTGAGGATTGTGGTGGGCCATCTGCGCCAGAAACTGGCGGATGATCCGACTCAGCCACGTTTTATCGTGACCGAGGCGGGGGTGGGGTATCGGTTGTTGGGGGCTTGAGCCTGAAGAGGTTTGTTATCTGATCCATCGTCGTCGCGGGCA
This sequence comes from Pseudomonas sp. SR18, assembly GCF_023701505.1. Taxonomy (NCBI): domain Bacteria; kingdom Pseudomonadati; phylum Pseudomonadota; class Gammaproteobacteria; order Pseudomonadales; family Pseudomonadaceae; genus Pseudomonas; species Pseudomonas sp. SR18. The sequence continues at coordinate 216,094 of NZ_JAMQAU010000005.1, forward strand.
ACAGCGAAGTACTCAGGACTGCTCACTCTCATAGCGGTCCAACGTGTCACTGGCAATTTCCCGGCCCAACGCGATCAACTCCGGCGCCTTGTAGAACTCGAAAAACCTGCACACCCGCTTCGGCACGTTGATCAACACGTCCGGCGGATAGCCTGCAATCTTGTATTGGGCCAATGACGTCTGCATCACCTCGAAACTCTGGTTGATCAGGTCCAGCAACGACGCTGGCCCCACATTATCGATGATGAACGATCCAGTGGCGGACTTCGGTGCGCCGGGTTTTTCCGGTGCGGCGGCGGGTTGTTGGGACTCGGGTTCAGCCGAATCCAGCCACGGGTTGATCTCGGCCGCCTGGGCCTGCAAGGCTTCCTGCTCCAGCTTCATCAACTGCTCGGCCTGCTTGCGGCGAAACGGCAAGTGCGAGCCCAGTGATTTCGCCAGGCTGTTGAAGCGGCTCTTGAAGGCCGGCGGCCGCTGGATCACCGGCAAGTGGTAGTGCTTCTGGTTGGTGGCGTTGAGGTTGACCGCGATGATCAAGTCGCAATGGCTCGACACCACCGGCACGATGGGCAGCGGGTTGAGCAGACCGCCGTCCACCAGCATGCGGTTGCCTTGCATCACGGGGGTGAACAGGCTGGGAATTGCCGCCGAGGCGCGCATGGCCTGGTGCAGGCAGCCTTCCTGGAACCAGATTTCCTGCTGGTTGGTGAGGTCGGTGGCCACGGCTGTGTAGGGGATGCGCAGCTCTTCGATATTGATCTCGCCGACGATCTTGCGGATCTGGCCGAAGACCTTCTCGCCACGAATCGCACCGAGGCGAAAACTCACGTCCACCAGGCGCAGCACGTCGAGGTAGTCAAGGCTTTCAATCCAGTTTCGATACTCGTCCAGCTTGCCTGCCGCATAGATTCCACCCACCACCGCGCCCATGGAGCAGCCGGCAATACAGGCAATGTCATAGCCGCGTCGTTCGATTTCTTCGATCACTCCGATATGGGCATAACCCCGGGCTCCGCCCGAGCCCAGCACCAAGGCAACACGTTTTTTCATGGTCCATATCCTTTGATCGGCAGGTAGCCACAATGCACCCATTGAGGGGGCGGCTTCAATCTTCGCTAAGCGGCGTAATATTTTTCCAGAGTAGCGACTAGGCTCGGGTATGCTCTGGCAATAGGTACTATCGATTTCAGGCTAAGGACAAGGCACTTTTTGTTGTAGGTAACGTCTACAACCGTACGACTGTTTTTCTTTATTTTGAGGTGTCATCGATGAAAGCCTGGATGTGTGTGCCTGTGATTCTGTTGGCCCTGGCCGGTTGTGCCGGCAAAACTGCTTACCGCGACAGTTGCGGTGCGCAATTGGACGCTGCCTGGAAAGAGCTCGACCTGGCCAAGGCCGAAGGCTTCGCCGGTACCGTCAGCTATTCCAAGGCGTTGTCCCTGTTGACCGGTGCCAAGACTCAGCAGCAGTTTGAAGCGTTTGAAGGCTGCTCCAACAAGGCTGAAAAGGCACGGTTCTATATTCGTGAGTCGCGCGCCGGGCGTTGAGCCGTCGGCAGAAAGTAGGATTTTTCATCAAGAAGTGAGGGCAGGATGTCAGCGTTGGTCGATCAGTTAGTCGCTCAGGTCATTGGCCTGGAAGTAGGGTTACTGAGCTGCCAGGCTCGCCTCGCTGCCGTCACCGACGACGAAGCGCTGCATGACTTGCGCACCACGGTGCGGCGCCTGCGTAGTCTGTTGCGGCCCTTGCGCGGGTTGCCGGGCGTCGAACAGCTTGAGCTGGCCGCCAGCAGTGTCGGCCAATTGACCACCCCACTGCGTGATCGTGAGGTGCTGGCCGCCTATCTGCACCAGCATGGTCATCACGACGCGGCGGATCGGCGTCTGCGCCTGCAGCCCGATGCTTATCGCCAAGTAGCGCAAAGTTCGGAATTGGCGCACTTGCTGCAAATTCTGGATGCCTTCCCACGCTTTATTCGCGCCTCCCAGCATCAGAAATTGCTCAAGGGCGTGCGCTCGCGGATCGAGAAGCGCCTGGCCAAGCAATGGCATACCCTCGGTGAAGCCCTCAAGGATCCTGGCCATGATCGCCACCGTCTGCGGCTGTTGATCAAGCGCGTGCGTTATGCAGCCGAGGCCTATCCCGAATTGGACAAGTTGCCCACCAACGCCATGCCGCGCCTGAAGAAAGCCCAAGGTGCCCTAGGCGATTGGCACGACTGTTGGCAGTGGCTGGCCCAGGCTGAACACCAGGCCGATCTGCAACCCTGTGTGGCTGTATGGCACAAAACCATGGCCAAAGCCGAGGGGCAGGCGGATCGGGTGCTGGATAAACTCAGCTCCGATTGTTTCTGAATCGGTCCGGCTTTTGGCCGGAATAGGCGCTGTACCTCACCCCCACGATGGTTAAGATCCCTCATCTGTTTCCTTTGACCTGAGGTTGCCATGCGCTTTAGTGATTTGCTCGACGCTGCCCGTAGCCAACCGCTGGATGTCACCATTCCTGCTGAATGGGCACAAGGTCGCGCGACGTTCGGCGGCCTGGTTGCCGCTTTGCAATACGAAGCCCTGCGCGCCCAGGTGCCTGCGGATCGACCGTTGCGCTCGTTGGCAATCACCTTCGTTGGCCCGGTGGCGCCCGATGTCTCTGCCAGCTATCAAGTCGAAGTGTTGCGCGAAGGCAAGGCGGTCAGCCAATTGCTCGGCCGGGTCATGCAGAACGGTGAAGTGGCGACGCTGGTACAGGCCAGTTTCGGCGCTTCCCGTGAATCAGTCATTGATGTGGCAAGCGAAGCACCGCCAGCGTTCAAACACTGGGACGAGTGCCAGGAGTTGCCCTATATCAAGGGCGTCACGCCTGAATTCATGCGGCACCTGGCAATGCGCTGGAGCGTCGGCGGCCTGCCATTTACCGGCAATAAGTCTCGCGGCATGGGCGGCTGGGTTCGCTTGCGTGGGGAGGTGAAAGAAGAGCCGCTGACCGAAGCGCATATCCTCGCCCTGGTCGACGCCTGGCCACCGGCCTTGCTCCCACACCTGAAAAAACCGGCTCCGGGCAGCACCCTGACCTGGACCATCGAGTTCATCCAACCATTGCAGGATCTGACAACCCTCGATTGGTGCCAGTACTACGTCAACATCGAACACGCCCGCGACGGCTACGGCCACGCTGCCGCAGCACTGTGGAGCCCCTCCGGCGCGTTGATCGCGATCAGCCGCCAGACCGTTGTAGTGTTCGCCTGAGCATCAGTGCCGATGGCGCTGCCGCCAGGCGCGCCACCAGCCACCGCTCAACACAAAGCGCGGAAAGGTCACGAACTGCTCGACCACCAGGCGTTGCACTGCATCTTTGCGATCACTGAAAGGCTCGCTGGCCTGGGCTTCCAGACTATGACCATGACGCTGCAAACCCAGGCCGGCCAGGATGCCCACCACGCCAATGGCGAAACTGGCCAGGCTCAGGCTGAACACCCCGGAAACGATCAACAGAAACCCGACGATAAACAGTGGCACGGCGATTAGGTGCAAGGCCAGGTTGGTGGGGGGCTGGTGATTCTGCGGGTAGTTACGCCATTGCCAGGCGGGGAGATTGGGGTGCCGTTTGCCCATGATGGTGAGTCCTCTGTCCGTTGAAATAACTTGGATGGAGTTTAGGCGGGGGTGGGCGGGTGGGCGAATTGGGGCTGGCTATAGAGGTCATAGTTTCTGTTATCTAAAACATTTAACCCCCCCCCCAAAAAAAAATCCATTCTAGATAACTTAAGGTGACCAGCTATGATCTCCTGGTTCGGGACAATTTATATAAACTGACGGCCCATCCATAGACAACCATTTTGCTTTGAATTCAATAGAGGCATTTTCTGATTTTGCGTTGAAAAGATAGTGCTCATTTTCTCGCGTAATTTTTGCAATGAAAATTTCTCGGCGAGGAAGATTGATTATCTGCAGGTTACTTATTCCGTGACAGGTCAGTCCAATTCTGCATGTGTTGTATCCTTTGTCCTGCAATTTTGGAGGTAAGGAATCTGGAAAGTCTGGTATGTCAAAGCCAATGCAGAGAGAGGGTTGGTCGTTTTCTATCGTCAGCGAGTGTATATAAATTTCGCGAATTTCAATTGGTTGACTGAACAATTTATTAAAAAATATGGTTCCTTCAAGATCATTCCAATGTTTCATTTTTTACCCTTAAATGTGTAGTGGTCTTTTGTTCCCGGGACTTTGCCGGTCCGCGGTGTATCAAATGGGCGTAGGTTGAAATGAGAGCCTTGATCGCCTGCTCCGTCTTGCGCGCCGAAATTATGCCCCGCTGAATGGTCTTGTATTAATACTTTGGAGCCATCGGCTCTCGTATAATCGCTAAGCACCAACAAACCCTTGGCAATCGCGTCGCTGCCCAGCTTCAGCAGTTCATCAAGCTCAGCCTGAGAGAGGTACGCCAACAACTTCTGGCTGTTGGCCTTGATATCCGCCAACAGGTCGTACAGCTGGGAAATGTTGTCCCACAGGTTGTAGAGCGCCTTGGCCATCCCGCTGGAAAACGCCACGCCCTGCATCGCGCTGCGTTGCAAAGAGCTGGCGCTGGCAAAGTCCTTCCATTGGGGTTGGAAAGTCGCCGTCCACTCTTCCCGCAGCCGACCCTCTAGCCCCGCAATCACCGACTGATAAGACGCATACAGCGCCTTGACGTGATCCTCGGAAACAGTGGGGTAGAAGGTGATTTGGTACGGCTGATTGCGATCACACTCGGTGATTTCGAGGATGCCGCTGAGGCCGATGACTCGATGCAGCGGCGCGCCCATCGGGCTGCCATCCGCCGCAATGGCTTGGAGCATCACTGGCGTATTGCCGATAGGTACAAAGCGGGTGCTTTCGAACATATGCACCAGGGTCAGCGAGCCCTGGGCACTGCACATGGCGACCGTTTTACTGGGTGCCTTGGACGAAACCGGCGCGACCAGCTCTACCTCGTCGCCCACCTTGAAGACCTGCTCGACCTCCAGCGCCGAACCGCTCCAGAAGCTTTCGGCCCAGGCATCAAAGGTGTTCAGGCAATTACGGAAGTCTCCGAAGACGCGCTCACTATCTGGCGCCTTGGGATCCATGGGGGCCAGGACGAAGCTGGCGATGACGGGAATCAAGAGGCAGCCCTATGTGGCAGGGCGGTCATTGAGAAGTACATCGGCGGTCCCTCGCACTGAATCATCAGGCGAGAGACTTTGGAGAGGTTCGTCAGATAAAGAAGTCGGCGTTATTCGCCAGCATGGCTAGGAGGTTTCGCCAAAATTTCGGGTAAATGGTGGGGCTAGCGTAGGAGTCGGATTACAGGTAGGGAAGTCCTACAGCTTCAGTTGCCCAATCGCTTTGCTCAACTCCCCGGCCAGCGTCGCCAGCTCATTGCTGGTCGTGGCCGAATCCACGGTCTGCTGCACGGTGTTTTCGGTCACATCGCGAATGCTCACCACTGCGCGGTTCATCTCTTCGGCCACATGGCTTTGTTGCTCGGCGGCGACGGCAATCTGGGTGTTGCTCTCGCGCATTTGCGCCACGGCACCAGTGATTTCGGCGAGTGCCGCGCCGGCCTCCTGGGCTTGTTGCACGCAGTCGTCTGCCTTGAACGAGCTTTCCTGCATAAAGTCCACCGCGTCGCGGGTGCCCGCTTGTAGCGCTGAGACCATGCGGGTGATTTCGTCGGTGGAGCTTTGCACGCGTTTGGCCAGGTTGCGCACTTCGTCGGCGACCACGGCAAAGCCGCGGCCCATTTCTCCGGCCCGGGCGGCTTCGATGGCGGCGTTGAGGGCGAGCAGGTTGGTCTGTTCGGCGATGCTGTGGATCACGCTGACCACGCCGTTGATTTTCTGGCTGTCTTCGGCGAGCTTCTGGATCATTTCGGCGGTTTGTTGCACACCGCTGGACAGCCCGGCAATCGAGTGTCTTACCCGCGTCACGACTGCCTGGCCGCTGCCGGCGAGGGTGTCGGCGGTCTGGGACAAGTCCCGGGTGGCGCCGGCATGTTGGGCGATGTGATAGACGGTGGCGGTCATTTCGTTGATGGCGGTGGCGGCCTGGTCGGTCTCGCTTTGCTGGCCGAGCATGCCGTGTTGCACCTCGTTCATGCTGCTGGCCAGGCGCGCGGCGCCTTCGTCGAGTTGCCGGGCAGTGCGCGCCACGGTGCTGACCACGCGTTGGTAGCCAGCCTGCATGGCATTGAACGCGCTGGCCATCTGGCCGACTTCATCTTTGCAGGCCAGGGGGACGCGGGCCGATAGATCGCCGGTTTTTTCCACGTGCAGCATGACGTCCTTGAGCGTGTTGAGCTGACTGAGCAGGAAGCGGATCAGCAACTGCGAAGCGCCCAGCATCGCGAGCATCAAGATTGCCACCGCCACGGCGTAATTGACGAAGCGTTCGCCGAACACCTGGCTCAAGCTTGGTGCATAGGCAAGCACGCCAATATATTGCCCGTCCGGGCGGGCGATGACTTCGGCGCCCATCAATGGATTCTCGCCAAACAGCGGCATGTGATTGAGTTCGACCCAACCGGTGGTGGTGCTCAGGGCTGACAGATCCAGATCGCCGAGCTGTGGGACTTGGCCTCGCGCAAACGTCAGCCAGTGCGCGTCCTTCGGCAGTGGCTGATCGGTTGGCCAGGCACCCAGCAATCGCCCCTGGGCCTGCGCCGACGCTTGGGACGCGGTGATGCGCGCCTGTTGTTCGAGCTGCACGGCGTACAGCACCAGCAGGAGGGTGGTGATGAAGGCAACCGCGTTGACGGCCCAGAATTTGTACTTCAGCGAGATATTGCTAAGCCAGGCACCCATGGAAGGTTTTCTCTGATAGCGGAAACAGCATTGGCAAGGTGCCATTATTGTGCCGCTATTCAGAAAGCCGGTTTTGACATGGGTCAATGCGCCGCATCAATCCACGGTCGGCAACCCAAAAAAAGCGCGGGAACAGGCAGTGCTGTGTTCGGCCAGGTCTTGCGCGCTTTCATTGCGGTGCAGGGCAACTTCGCGCAGGACTTCTGTCAGGTAGGCCGGCTCGTTACGACCATTTTTCGGTTTGGGGCGTAGGGTGCGGGGCAGCAGGTAAGGCGCATCGCTTTCCAGCATCAGACGGCCTCGGGGAATTTCCCTGACGAGCGGGTGCAGGTGTGTCCCACGGCGTTCGTCGCAGATCCAGCCGGTGATGCCAATGTGCAAATCGAGGTCGAGGTAGCTGAACAGCGCCGCCTGTTCGCCGGTAAAACAATGCACCACGGCGGCGGTCAGGTGGTCGCGGTAGTCCTTGAGAATCTCCAGCAGGCGTTGGTTGGCGTCACGCTCATGGAGAAACACCGGAAGCTTTAGTTCGACGGCGAGGGCCAAGTGTTCTTCCAGGACTTTTTCCTGTTGTGGGCGCGGTGAGAAATCCCGATTGAAATCCAGGCCGCATTCGCCCACCGCACGTACCCGGGACTCACCGAGCAAACCGCGCAAACGCTGGGCGCTATCGCCGTTCCAGTCGCTGGCGGAGTGTGGGTGGATACCTGCGGTACTGAACAGGCGTTGGCCGCTTTCGTCGAGGTTGACGCACAGCTCCAGGGCCTGTGCGCTACCGTCGACGCTGGTGCCGGTGAGTACCAGTTGTTGCACGCCGGCGGCGTAGGCGCGGTCGAGAACGGCCTGGTGCTTGTCGTCGAAACTGGAGTTGGTCAGGTTGACGCCGATATCAATGAGTTGCATGGTGCTATCTCCGCCTGCGGCCGGAAAGCATATCAGAGCTGTAGATTTATAAGAAAAACGAAGAACTACAACGAGTTATAGCTGTCTTTGAACGTCGCAAGTGACATGGTGGTTGGCTGAACGCCTTGCACTGTGCCACCGTTGCGCGCAAAGCCTGCGCATAAAGCGCTCTGTTTCTGACCCCCACCGCGTCGTTTTTCGCGAGCGCGTTGGCCAGTATTCTTTCCGGAGAGCGGATGATCCGACCCTCGGCGTTGCTTATATTGTGCCTGACGTTATTGCTGCCCATGGCAGCGGTTGCGCGTCTGGACGGGCCGCTGGAAGTGACCAAGCCCGGCAAGGTTCGTGACCTGGCGCAAATTCGTTCCAGCCGCACCCTGCGGGTATTGGTCAACCAGAGCCGCAACAGCTCAGGCGAAGTGCAGGGCCAGGCGATCGGTGTCGAATACCACCGCCTGCGCGCCTTTGAGCAATACCTCAATGGTCACGCCCGGGATGGCCAGGAAATCAACCTCAAGATTATCCCCAAGGCCAAGGACCAGTTGCTCGGCGCGCTGGCCCGTGGCGAAGGCGATCTGGTGGCGCCTGGCGAATTACTGGATGTGAAGGCGGCTCATAAAGTCAGCACCAGTGACCCGATTGCCAGCGATGTTCCGTTGTGGCTGGTGGGTGTTAAGGGTGAGCGGCGGTTTACCAAGTTGGAGCAATTGTCTGGGCGAACCCTGGCGCTGACCACCGGCAGTGCGGCGGCGGACGCCATCAGCCAGGTCAATCAGAAGCTGGCCCTGCACAAGCAGCCACCGGTCAAGGTGGAATGGGTGGACCCGACCCTGGCGGTGGAAGACGTACTGGAAATGGTCCAAGCGGGGATTTTTCATCTCACTATCGTCGAGAAACCGATTGCCGAACGCTGGTCGAAGATCCTGCCCAAGTTGCGCTTCGACAAACAAGTCGTCATCAGCGAGCCCGGCGATGAATACTGGTTTGTGCGCCAGGATGCTTCGATGCTGCGGGCCAGTGTTGATCGATTTCTCAAGACCTATCGCACGCCATCAGATCAGGACGTGGCATTCCAGCGTATCTATAGACGCCTCTACCAAGTGCGTAATCCGCTGGCCCGCGCAGACCGTCAGCGCCTGGAAAAACTACGCCCTGTGCTGCAAAAACACGCCCGTGAACAGGGCATGGACTGGCTGAACCTGGCCGCACTGGCCTTCAAGGAATCTGCCCTCGACCCTGGGGCGCGCAACAGCGGCGGCCCTACCGGGCTGATGCAGATCACACCCTCCGCGGCGCAACGGGTGGGCGTCAGCAACATCGAAAATCTCGACAGTAATGTACAGGCAGGCGCGCGTTACCTGGCGTTGATCCGTCGCAAGTTCTTTTCCAGCCCCAAGCTCAACGAGCGCGAACGCATGGCCTTTGTACTGGCGGCCTACAACATGGGGCCGGAGCGGGTGCAAGGGATGCGCACCGAGGCCAAGCGCCGGGGACTGAATCCCAACCAATGGTTCTTCCAGGTGGAGCGCATTGCCATGGAGCAGGTAGGGATGGGCGGCGTCAGCTATGTTAATAGCGTGAACAAGTACTACTTGGCGTTTGATCGGGAGCGGGAGTCCCTGGAGCCGCCAGCGGCGAAGATTGTCTCACGCAAATAATCTATTTTATCGATATTAATTAGGCATTTTTTCGGCTTTTATCATTGCTTAAACTGATTAATATAGCGGCCAACCAACCTACTTCGAAAAGGATTTACCCCATGAGCCCAATGATTAAAAGCCTGCTGTCCACCCGTGCCGGCTACGGTCTGACCGTCCTGCGCATTGTCGTCGGCATCATCTTTGCCGCCCACGGTTCGCAAAAACTCTTCGGTTGGTTTGGCGGCTATGGCTTGGCGGGCACTGCGCAATGGATGGAAAGCATCGGCCTGGCACCGGGTACCCTGATGGCGCTGCTGTCGGGCGGAACCGAGTTCTTCGCCGGCCTGGCGCTGATCATCGGTTTGCTGGTGCGCCCGGCGGCATTGGGCCTGACCATTCTGTCGCTGGTGGCGATCTTCTCGGTACACATCCACAACGGCCTGTTCATGGCCAACAACGGTTATGAGTTCGCACTGGCCTTGTTGGGCGGTTCCCTGGCGGTGCTGCTGGAAGGTGCGGGCAAACTGTCTGCCGACCGCGCCATCGCTAACTGACCGCTCTGCAGCACCCCGAAGAGGCCCGCCATGTGCGGGCCTTTTCATTGCTCTGGATTCTTGACATCGGCCCTTCGGCTTCTCTAGGATGCTGTCCATGCGCCGATTTAAACAGCTAATTGCGGGGCGCCACTGGGACTCAATGCAGCCCGACAGAAGCGTGTTTTCCCCTGAGGAGACAGCTTCGAAATACCGCTAAAGCGCTGGTTCGGTGTTGCCTCTCACCTGCCCGCAGACTTTTGAGGCAGAGACACGACACGATGAATGCACTACGCCCCCTGATACGCCTGGCTCCGATCACTGCGGACCTCACTCAACGCAATCCAAAAATCCTCTTGGGCGGCAAGCACCAGCCGACGTTGCTACGTTATCTGGACGGCTGGCCACGTCGCACCGGTCGGCCTTCGGCGTTCCTGATCCAGTTTGTCGAAGACGGCGATTCCCTGGCCCGCTTTGCAAATAACAGCTTCGACCTGGCGGTTATTCAGGCGCCCAGCGCCAGCAACGCGCAGGAGGTCATCCGAGAGTTGACCCGCATTGCCCGTCAGGGGCTGATTGCCAGGCGTTAGAGCCTCAGTGACGTACGGCGTCCGCTCGCAAGCGACGTCGTCGGTTACCTAGAAACACCACCCAGGCAATCAGACACAGCGTCAGCGGGATCGCCAACGCCACCACCAGTTTCATAGCGAACTCCAGGAAGTGCACACGTGCGTATGCCTCGGCCTTCAAGGCATGCAATTCCATGGGTAAGCGCAGGCGCTCTTTGTTGAGTGCAAGCAGTTGGGCGGTGCTGTCTACTGCCTGGGAACTGAGGTTGGTGGGCTCTGGGCTCAGCCTTTTCCATTCCTGCTCAGTACGTAGCAGGCGCCGCTCCAACTCACTCGCCTTCTCACTGTATGTGTGTGCAGCGTCGTCACGCATTCGTTCGAGCATGTTCGGTGACCTGTTCGCCACCGCGCGTGGGCGGATATTGAGCAGCGCATCGCTTGCGGACAAGTTATCCAGTGTATTCAACACAAACAGGGTGTTGCCGTGGGGTGCCGTGCTGTTGACTTGATCTGTCAGCAAGTCAGTGTCGGCAACCACCACCACATGGATGAGCGCCGCTTTTTGCACACCTGCTGGCTGCCCTTCAAGGCTGTCTGGGAATACAGAATAAGCCGGACCCTCTATGCGAGCGGCAATCACATGGCGTTGCGCTTGAGTGGACGCCTCATCGGCCATTGAGTCGAACTCGTTTGGAGAGGCAAATCGGTTGGTTTCCACCAACACAGATTGGCCAGAGCTTTCCAAGAGAGGGGTGAAGGTGGTGCGCGCTTTTTGGCGACGCGTGAGGGCGCCGCTACTCGATACCGCTACGTTGTTCACTTTGCGGCTGCTGATGTCGTGTGCATTCATTGCCTGGGGAGGCAGATCCAAACCGCCTGGGTGCGGCGTTGCTGGCTGACCGGGTGCTGATGTCATTGACGCGGCATAGCGGTTGTCGACTAGAAACTTGTCCTCCTGCATCTGTATACCCCAAGCCGCAAGCAACTCAGTCAGCCGGTTATGGGGCGCACGCGTGTTCGAGTGTTGCTCGCTGAGGGGATCGATAAACATCATTAATCTACCGCCCTTCAATACAAATTGTTCAATCTCATACAGTGACCGCTCAGGCAGTGCCCGTGGATGCACGACCATGAGCGTTTTGACCTGCTCCGGTATGCGCTCGGCGTTTGCGCCCAGATTGACCAGGTTGAAGTGTCGCTGCAGTTCCTTCAGCAAGCGGCCAGCTGACGCCCCTATCTCCAACCCTGGCACCAGCCCTATGACGGCTCGCTCTGGGTGTTGCAGTTTATGGATCAGATGGCTGATTTCGTATTCGAGCAATGGCTCCCGGTCAAGGCTGAACGATTCGATGCGTTGCGCTCCGTGCCCGGCGCGGGTGCCGATCAGCCCCAGGAAGCCCGCAGTGTCGTCGAGACCGAACAGCTTGGCTTTGTAGGCATCTTCTGAAAAAGGTTTGGGATCAATAAGGTGTAGGTTGATCATGCCCTTCGCTGCTTTTTCGTACTCCAGCAATACGTCCTCGATGCGCTTGCCATAGCGTTTCAAGGCGTAGCTTCGTTTCGGGTCGTTGTGGGCATTGAAGTAATACACGTCCAGGGGATTTTCCAATGACGCGAGTAATTGTTGGGCTTGAGGAGACAGGGTGTGGGTTTTCTCTCGTGATAAATCCCAGCGGATATCAGGAAGCTTTGCGACCCACACTAAGTTGAACGCCAAAAATAATAACAAAATGACGATAAGAGTCATGCCGGTGCGCAGAGTAGGTCGCATGGAGGGCTTTCCTTCTCAGCTGTGCTTGTAGTTGAGGGTTACTGTCGTCGCTGCTAGAAAGGTCAGGATTGTGCTGATGAAGTAAAGCGTGTCGCGAAGCGCGAGTTTTCCATTGTCGATCGCGCTGTACCTTGAAAAAGGGTTGAGCGAGACCAGGCTGTCTACCGCCCAGATCGGAGCCTGATGCTCAAGTGCATCGAGTAAATAAGAAAGGCCGCTGACGACGAGCAGCAAGGCCACTGTCAGTATGAACAGGGCGGTGCGCTGACGTACTAGTGTGAACATGAAACAACCGACCGATAAATAACTCCCTGCCAACAGCCAGCTCGACACAAATTGTGAGGCAATAACGCTGTTGTCTGCCTTGCCCAAGTAGTTGGCAATGATGACGAGGGGGAATGTCAACATCAGGGCTATGCCTACCACGACCCAGGCGGCCAGGAACTTTCCGACGACCCATTCAAATGGTGTGATCGGCAATGTTTTCATCAGGTCGAGAAATCCTGAGTTGGACTCGTCCGACCAGAGTTGCGCCGCCAGTAGGGGGATCAATAACAAATAGAGCCAGGGGTGTAACTGGAAGAAAATCTGCAAGTGGCTGTTGTCTTGTGCCGGCCACGGGCTCATGTGCAACCCCAATGTCACGGACGTTACTGAAAAGATGGCGACACTCACGTAGGTGCCGGGTGTGCTGGCGTAGTGAGCGAACTGACGCTTGAAAATGGCGGACAGCAGTTTCAAAGAGAGGCCTCTCGGCTCAGATGGTGAACCACATCGCTTATGCGACCAGGCTCTAGATTCAGTGAGTTGATTTTCCAGCGGCGATTGGCAATGAGCGTGTTGATGTGCGGGTAGATGGTATGTCCTGGCATGGCCAGGACGGTCACCGTGCCAGGGGCATGCCGATGCTCCTCGATGCCCGCGACCCCAGGCAGCACAGCGAGGGCGAGCAAGTCCAAGGGCATGTCTGAAGCCAGGGTCACGGCTTGGAAATGGCGGGAGTCGCTTTGTAAATCCGGCATGGGGGTATCGGTTACCAAGCGATCGCCTGCGATAACCAGCGCGCGCGTACAGAACTCGGACAATTCATCGCAATGGCGGGACGCAACGATCACCGTCATGTCTTGCGTCAATGACTGTATGAGCACCCTGAATTTTTGTTTCTGGTCAGGCGTTAATCCCTCGGTAGGTTCATCCAGCAATAGCAAAGCCGGTGCATGCAGGATGGCCTGGGCAATCGCGACTTTGCGCTTTAAACCGGTAGAAAGAACATCAAGGGAGGCGTTGAGTACTGGCAATAATTCCAGTTGTGTAGCGACTTGTTCTACCCGTGCGCGTTTTTCATTGCCACGGAGTCCGCGAAGGGTGGCCATGTAGTCGAGGAACTCTTTAATCGACATCGTAGGATGACTGAGGCACCTCTGACGTTGGTAACCAATGATTTTTTTTGTTTTAAGTGGATGGGCTTTAGTGTTGAGGTTTTGAATAAGTATATGTCCGCTGGACGGTGCGCTCGAACCCGAAATCAAATCGAGTAGTGCGGTTTTAACTGTAGGATCTTTCCCGAACAGTCCCAGGCATTCCTGTTTGTTTGCGCTAAATGAGAAATCGCTGATTATTTTTTTCTTGTTTGAATGTTTTGTCAGGTTGATTATTTCTATCATTTATTTTAATGCGACTTATAAGTGGGGTTGAAAAAGGGTACGAGTAATAGCTGTTTTTGGGAACGTCGATCAGCCTTAATAAGGAAAGTCCTACGTGCGTGCCGAGTAAATCGCTGGAACAATTGTTTTGTGCTTTTTGAGCCTTTGATTGTCGAGGGTTTATCTGAAGGTTATAGAGACTTTCCGAATTTTGTAATGAGGCCTGATTACCATGATGCTTCTACGTACCCTTGTTCTTGAACGCGACGGTCAGGATGCTCCGGTCAACGGTGCATTGCTCTGTGGGTTTGCTGTAGGTCAGATTGCCTCCAACTTCCTTGTTTATAGCCTGGATGAAGAGGTGGAACCGGCGAGTTCCAGGGTGTATATCGCGGCCTTGCGCAAAAAACTTGATCGGTATTTTTTGGGTGGTGTTGAATCCAAGGAAGACCTGCAAGTGGCAATGCATGTGTTCAAGCAGATTCTCATATCAGCGGCATCGGGGGCCAAGGCGGGTGCTGTTACCGAAACCCAGGTGCCTTACCATTTTGTCGATTTGAAAGGCTGCAAGCTGCCACCCGCCAGGCCCGAGGAACATCACTCGGTGATCATCAAGAAGGCGTTGGTGATGAAAGTCATTACTCTGGGTATGTCTACTCCGGTGATGCCGGCAATCGAAAGCGCTTCATTAATCGTGCCCTCCATCCGCTTCTCATCGAAAATGAGCGCGCCTACCAGGGATGTAAATCCGGTTGAGCCCTCCCGGCTGCCGATTCATGAGCCTACGGTAGAGGAGCCGCGACAGGCCCCCGTCGAGATGCCCATGACCATGGTGCCGGCAGAGCCTGTTGTCCCGAATGTGCCAGACGTCCCGGAGCAGCCGAAGCATCTGGCTCCACTGTCCCAGAGTACCTTGTTCGAAGTGGACAGTACGCTGACCAACCTTGCTCGCGTCGCTCAGGAACTGACCCAACAAAAACTTGCTGCCATTGAACGGGAAACGGCGCTTGATCAATGGCAGGCCCGATTGCAGCAAGAGCAACGTCAACTGGATGAAAGGGGCCGGGAATTGGAACAGCGCATCACACAACTGCATGACCAGTCGTTGGCTGTCAGCCAGCGGACCGAAGCCCTGAAGGCGATGACCTCGCAAGTGTCAGGCTTGCGCCAGAGTTTGCGCGGTATGCTGCTTGAACTGGATCAGGCCATGGATGGTTAGACTGGCCTGGCTACTTTCCCGGGTTCATTTATTATCAGTGCCAGCCAACCGAAGCCGGGTGTGATTGCCTGGTCTATCGGCACCTGTGGACATTGCCTGGGGATGCAAGCGTTTGAGTACCAAGCTGATTACCAAAGAAGGTCATGAAGCGCTGAAGAAAGAGCTGGATTATCTATGGCGCGAGAAGCGCCCGGATACCACGCGCAAGGTGACGTGGGCCGCCTCTCTGGGGGATCGCAGCGAGAATGCCGACTACCAGTACAACAAGAAGCTGCTGCGCGAAATCGACCGACGTGTGCGCTACTTGCGCAAGCGCCTGGAAGACATGCGCGTGGTGGAGTACATGCCCGAGCAGGAAGGGAAGGTCTTTTTTGGCGCGTGGGTGGATATTGAAAACGAGCAGGGCGAGACCAAGCGTTTTCGCATCGTTGGCTATGACGAGATTTACGATCGGATGGATTACATATCCATTGACTCACCGATGGCTCGTGCCTTGTTGCGCAAGGAAGTCGACGATGAGGCCATCGTGCAGACGCCAGGTGGTGAAGTGTGTTGGTGGATCACTGCAATTGAATATGTGAAGTAGGCAATGATGGCCCGGATTCGTTAAAGAGTGCGGGCCATCGGCGTTTCAGCCTTCGCGCAATACCGTCAGCGGGCTGGCATTCAACGCGCGGCGTGTGCCGAATACACCGGCGGCACCGATCAGTACGGCGCCGATTACCGGGAGTAGCAACAGCCACGGGTGCGGGTGCCAAGCCAGGTCGAAGGCATAACGGTACAGCACCCACGTCACCAGTTCGGTGCCCAGTGCTGCCAGCAAGCCACTGACGGCGCCTAGTAAGCCAAACTCGATACGCCGCGCCTTGACCAGCAACTTGCGCTCAGCGCCCAACGCCCGCAGCAGTGCGCCTTGGCGGATGCGCTCGTCCAAAGTGGCCTGTAGGCCCGAGAACAACACGGCCATTCCCGCAGCCAGCACAAACAACAGCACGTATTCCACCGCGAGGGTCACTTGGGCGAGGATGCTGCGCAACTGCTCCAGCAGAGCCTCGACCTGCAGGATCGTCACCGCCGGAAAGGCTCGCGACAGATCGACGATCTGTTGGTCATGCCCTGGCGCGAGGTAGAAGCTGGTCAGGTAGGTGGCAGGCAGGTCCTTCAAGGTCCCCGGCTGGAAAATCATGAAGAAGTTCGGCTGGAAGTTATCCCAGTTGATGGTTCGCAGGCTGGTGACCCGCGCTTCACGATTTTCACCGGCGATGGTGAACACCAGGTGATCGTCCAGCTTGAGCTTGAGGCTTTCTGCGACCTTGGCCTCTACCGACACACCCGGTATCTCATCAGTCGGTTGTTGTGACCACCACGAACCTGAGGTCAGGGCATTGCCAGGCGGCAGGTCCGCGGCCCAGGTCAGGCTCAGGTCGCGTTGTACTGCGCGGTCGCCGCTGGAGTCCTTGCTGACAATGTCCTGCACCGGCTCGCCGTTGATACTGATCAGCCGCCCCGGCACCACAGGGTAAAGTGGCGCGGATTGGGCCTGCACTTCCAGCAGGCGGGCGCCAAAGGCGTCCTTGTCGGCCGGCAGGATGTTCAGCGCGAAATAGTTGGGCGCATCCTTGGGCAACTGGTTTTGCCAGGTATCGAGCAATTCGCCACGCAGCAAGGCGATCAAGCCCATGGACAATAGTATCAAGCCAAACGCCAGTGACTGGCCGGCAGCTGCCAATGGGTGGCGCAGCAGTTGGCCCAGGCCCAATCTCCAGGGCAGGGAGGCACGAGCCAGAAGACGCCGCAGGCTTTGCAACAGCAGCAGAAGCAAGCCGCCAAGCACCAGCGCCGCCACCACGCCGCCGCCCAGCAGGGCGAAGGTCAGCACCAGGTCAAGGCTCAGGCGCCACATGATCAGGCCGAGGGCAAACAGCGCAGCGCCATAGACCATCCAGGTGCTGGACGGGATGGGCAGCAGGTCGCGCCGCAATACGCGCAGCGGCGGTACGCGCCCGAGTGCGGCCAGCGGTGGTAGGGCAAAACCCGCGAGCGCGACCAGCCCGGTGCCGATCCCGGCAACGGCCGGCAGCAGTCCGCCGGGGGGCACATCTGCCGGCAGCAAGTCGTGCAGGAAATAGAACAGGCCAAACTGCGCCAGCCAGCCAAGCAGGGCGCCGGCCAGGCTCGCCAGCAAACCCAGCACCGTCAGTTGCAGGCTGAACAGCAACATGGCTTCGCGTCGTGACAATCCCAGGCAGCGCAGCAGTGCACTGGCGTCGAAGCGTCGGGTGGCAAAGCGGTTGGCCGACAAGGCGACGGCCACGCCAGCCAGCAGCACGGCGACCAGGCTGGCCATGTTCAGATAGCGCTCGGCCTTGCCCAGGGCGCCGCCAATCTGCTGGTTCCCGTCCCGTGAGTCCTGCAGGCGCTGGTTGGCGGCCAGGCCCGGCTTGAGCAGGTCACGATAGGTTTGCAGCGCTGTGCTGCCCTGAGGCCCGCGCCACAGTTCACGGTAGCTGACGCGGCTGCCGGGCTGGACCACGCCGGTGGCATCCAGGTCCGCCAGGTTGATCATCACCCTCGGCGTGAGGCTGTAGAAGTTGCCGGCGCGATCCGGTTCGTAGGTGAGCACGCGGGCCAGGCGCAGGGTTTTCATGCCGACATCGACGCTGTCGCCGACCTTGAGATCCAATGCCGTCAGCAGTCGCGCCTCGACCCAGGCTTCACCGGGTTTGGGGCCGCCGCCTGGGGTTTCATCGCCAAAGGGCGCGGCCGCGCTCTTCAGTTCGCCTCGCAACGGGTATTGCTCGTTGACCGCCTTAATGCTGGAGAGCTGGATACCGTTATCGGTGGCGATAACACTGGAGAACTCCACGACGCGAGCGTGATCCAGGCCCAGCTCGGTCCCGGAGCGGATTTGCTCGGTGCGGGCAGGTGAGCTTCCTTCCAGCACCAGGTCGGCGCCAAGGAACTCGGTGGCACGCAGCATCATGGCGCCGTTGAGGCGGGCGCCGAAATAACCGATAGCGGTACTGGCGGCCACAGCCACCAGCAGGGCGAAGAACAACACGCGCAATTCGCCGGCGCGGGCATCGCGCAGTAATTGGCGCATGGCCAGGCTGAACAGGCGCAACAGCGGCAAACGTGCCATCAAGGCTCCAGTGGCGCGACCATCAGGCCGGCTTCAAGGCGGATCAGGCGTCGGCAACGGTGGGCCAGGCGCTCGTCGTGAGTGACCAGCACCAGGGTCGTGCCGCTCTCTTTATTGAGTTCGAACAGCAGGTCGCTGATGCGCTCGCCGGTGTGGCTGTCGAGGTTGCCGGTGGGTTCGTCGGCAAACAGCACGTCCGGTTCGGCGGCAAAGGCACGGGCAATGGCTACCCGTTGCTGCTCACCACCGGAGAGTTGTCGCGGCGAGTGGGTCAGGCGTTGGCCGAGGCCCACGCGCTCCAGCAGGTGTCTGGCGCGCTCGCGGGCATCTTTGCGGCCATCCAGCTCCAACGGCAGCATGACGTTCTCCAGCGCATTGAGGCTGTCGAGCAGTTGGAAAGACTGGAATACAAAGCCCACATGTTCGGCGCGGATACGCGCACGCTGGTCTTCGTCGAGGGTGCTGAGGGCTTGCCCGGCGAGGGTAACTTCGCCGCTGCTGGGCAGGTCGAGGCCGGCCAGCAGGCCAAGGAGGGTGGATTTGCCGGAGCCGGAACTGCCGACGATAGCGAGGCTATCGCCCTTGTTCAGTTCCAGGCTCAGTTCGTGCAGGATAGTCAGTTCACCTTCCGCGCTGGGAACCACTTTGCTAAGGTTCCGCGCGGTGAGAATGCTTGCGCCCATGGAGAATCCGATGCGAATGTGGTTTTTGAGTGCTGGCCTGGCCTTGATGTGCATGGCCCAGAACGCAGCGGCGGGTACAGTCCTGATCGTTGGCGATAGTATCAGTGCCGGTTTCGGCCTGGATACACGCAAAGGGTGGGTTGCCTTGCTGGAGCAACGGCTCAAGAAGGAAGGTTTCGACGATAAAGTGGTCAACGCGTCCATCAGTGGCGATACCAGTGCTGGAGGCCTCGCGCGGCTGCCGGCGGCGCTTGCAGAGCATAAGCCTGACGTAGTGGTTATCGAATTGGGTGGCAATGACGGCCTTCGTGGCCAGCCCCCTGCGCAATTGCAACAAAATCTTGCTTCGATGATCCAGAAGTCCCAGGACAGCGGCGCCAAGGTGCTGTTGCTGGGCATGCAGATTCCGCCCAACTACGGGAAGCGTTATGTCGATGCCTTCGCGAAGGTATTCGGCGATGTCGCCGAGCAAAAAAAGGTGCCTTTGGTGCCGTTTTTCCTTGAAGGCGTCGGCGGCCATCCGGAGTTGATGCAGGCGGACGGGCTGCACCCGGCGGTCGCTGCCCAGGGCAAGTTGCTGGAAAATGTCTGGCCGACGCTAAAACCGCTGCTATGACGCTTTTCTACCGGCAGGCTTTCGGCTAAGGTGGCGCCCCCCCGATCTGGAGCCCCCGATGTCGCGTCCTGCCTGGTCCCTGTTTAACTACCAACTGATCGAGCCGGACGAGCAGCTGGATCTGTTCGCCTGCCAGGAAGTGCGGGTGCATCTGGTGACGCGTCAGCTGGAACTGGGCGGCTCCATCGATCGCACGCTGTGCGGTACCTTGCTGCCAGCGCAACCTCGCTGGTCGCTGGTCGATCGCTCGATTTTCCAGGATCAGCGCCTGTGCCCCTTGTGCCGGGCCATTCTTGAGTCTCAGAAGCGCGGCACGCCGCCGATCTGGCCGGAGCTGCGTTTCGAGCTCTAGGAGCCGCTACACGCTTGCAGCTAGAAGCTCACATCACGTATACAATCGATTTTTACCTACCCGTCGTTCTGCGAAGGATTTTCCGGATGTTGTCGCGCCTCTCCGTCGTCACCTGCTGCCTGTCTCTCGCTGCGCTCTGTGCAGCGGGCTCTGCATCCGCTTTGCAGCTGCCCTTGCCACCACCGGGTGAAGATATCGTCGGTCAGGTCCAGGTAATCAAGGCCAAGTACGAAGACACCTTCGCCGACCTGGGCACCACGTACGACCTGGGCTATTCGGAAATGGTCGCGGCCAACCCGGGTATCGATGCCTGGTTGCCGGGGGCGGGCACCGAGATCGTGCTGCCGACACGGTTTATCCTGCCGCCGGGGCCTCGCGAGGGCATCGTTATCAACCTGGCGGAATACCGGCTCTACTATTTCCCCAAGGGCCAAAACGTGGTCTACACCTTCCCGTTAGGGATTGGCCGTGAAGGCTGGGGCTCGCCGATTGCCCATACCAGCATCATCGCCAAGACGCCTAACCCGACCTGGACGCCGCCGGCCTCGATCAAGGCCGAACACGCTGCCAACGGTGATCCATTGCCGAACGTGGTGCCTGCCGGCCCGGATAACCCGTTGGGCCCGTTCAAGTTCACCCTGGGCACACCGGGTTACCTGATCCACGGTTCAAACATGAAGTTCGGCATCGGCACACGTACCAGTCACGGTTGCTTCCGCATGTTCAACAATAATGTGCTGGAGATGGCTGGCATGGTGCCGGTGGGCACTTCGGTGCGCATCATCAACGATGCCTACAAGTTCGGCAGCAGCGGCGGCAAGGTTTATCTGGAAGCGCATACGCCGTTGAACGATGACGGAACGCCATCGGTGGTCGACAAGCACACGGCGGTGATCAACGCCTTGCTCAAGCGTGAAGACCTGGCCAACCAGTTGCGGGTGAACTGGGATCAGGTACGCGACGTGGTCGCGGCGGAAGATGGCCTGCCGACCGAGATCGGTGTGCCGGGTGGCGCACCGGTGGCCTCCAGCGCGCCAATCGATCTTCAGCAGTAAAACGTGTGGGAGGGGGCTTGCTCCCGATGTGGTGGTTCAGTAACGGATATGTTTACTGAGACACCGCCATCGGCAGCAAGCCCCTCCCACATTCAGGCAATAAAAAAGCCGACCCATAAATGGATCGGCTTGATAACAACCCCGAGGGATTATTACTTGCGGCTAGCTTTTTCAAGCATGCGCAGAGCGCGCTCGTTAGCTTCGTCAGCAGTCTGTTGTGCTTTTTGAGCAGCAGCCAGAGCTTCATCAGCTTTACGGTAGGCTTCGTCTGCACGGGCCTGGGAGCGAGCTGCTGCGTCTTCAGTTGCAGTCAGACGAGCTTCGGTTTCTTTGGAGACGCTGCTGCAACCGGTAGCCAGAACTGCGGCCAGAGCCAGAGCAGAGAATTTCAGAACGTTGTTCATCGTGTTCCCCTTCAAGGACTTTCTATTAAATGGCTACTTTCTCAGAGTGAGCAAATAGCCGGCGTACATACTACCCATTACTTGTAGTAAGTAAACTGACGTAGCGCAAGAAGCAAAAAAAATTCTCGCGCCGAATCTATTTTGGCTAATCTTTTGGAGGTTTGTATAAAAACCGTCCAGATTTTTTCATTTGGGTGAAGATTGGATCCAGGCTGAAAGGGCCGGCCTGCATGCGTTAAGCTTTGCAAACAGGTGGGGATTTATATATCCGCGCCGACACTTACGTTGCGTTTGGCGTTGCTTGGCCGGGTATCTTTTACGCATGTAGAGGTGACTTTAAGAGCGCCTGTTCGTCTCAAGGTTCAACTGCCGGCAATGTTCAGGCTTTCGACCAGTGTTTGGTCGAGGCCCTTTCTATATCCACCAGCGGCAGGGAATGACGAGTGCGCCTTGAGCAATTGCAGGATTGGTGCCTACTATTCCCTACGTGCTGGTTGTGAGCGCTCAAGGTTTTCTCGTTGTCGAAACCGGCACGGGGTGGCGTAGATGTTCCTTCGCCGGAAAAACATCGGTAAGGTAGGGGTCAGAATTCAAGACCCGCGAGGAGTAGTGATGAGCGAGGCGTTGTCCATCCACCATGACCAGGCTGGTCATCAGTTCGAGACCAATGTGGACGGTCATCGTGCCTATCTGACCTATATGGACCTCGGTAAGCAGACCCTGGATATCTATCGGACCTTCGTGCCCAACGCACTGCGGGGCCGTGGCATTGCGGCGGCGCTGACCGAAGAGGCCCTGAAGTTCGCCGAAGACGCTGGCTACACGGTGATCCCGTCCTGCTCCTATGTGGAACGCTACATGGAGCGCCACCAGCGCCATGCCGCGAAGCTCTGAGCGATCAGCAGACAATAAAAAACGCCGGGTTTAGCCCGGCGTTTTTGTGTGCGCAATTGAGGTTCAGGTGCGTTTGCGTGTTGGCAATACGTCCTTGAGCTTGGCGTGCATGCTGCGCAGGGTGTTTTCGGTGGCGGCCCAGTCGATGCAGGCATCGGTGATCGACACGCCGTACTGCAAGTCGGCCAGGTCTTTTGGAATGGCCTGGCAACCCCAGTTCAAATGGCTCTCGACCATCAGGCCGATGATCGACTGGTTGCCTTCGAGGATCTGGTTGGCAACGTTTTCCATCACCAACGGCTGCAGGGCCGGATCCTTGTTGGAGTTGGCGTGGCTGCAATCGACCATGATGTTCGGCTTGATCTTGGCCTTGTTCAGCGCTTGCTCGCACAACGCAACGCTGACCGAATCATAGTTGGGCTTGCCGTTGCCGCCGCGCAGCACCACGTGACCATAGGCATTGCCCTTGGTGGTCACGATGGAAACGCCGCCTTCCTGGTTGATGCCCAGGAACCGGTGAGGGCTGGAGACCGATTGCAGCGCGTTGATCGCCACGGTCAGGCCGCCGTCGGTGCCGTTCTTGAAGCCCACGGCCGAGGACAGGCCGGACGCCATTTCGCGGTGGGTCTGGGACTCGGTGGTACGCGCGCCGATGGCCGACCAACTGATCAGGTCCTGCAGGTACTGCGGGGAGATCGGGTCCAGTGCTTCGGTAGCGGTGGGCAGGCCCATTTCAGCCAGGTCCAGCAGCAACTGGCGACCGATGTGCAAGCCATCCTGGATCTTGAACGAGTCGTCCAGGTACGGGTCGTTGATCAAGCCTTTCCAGCCGACGGTGGTACGCGGCTTCTCGAAATAGACGCGCATGACCAGGTACAAGGTGTCGGACACTTCTGCCGCCAGCACTTTGAGGCGCTCAGCGTATTCGTGGGCGGCCTTGAGGTCGTGGATCGAGCATGGGCCAATCACCACAAAGAGGCGGTGGTCGGTGCCGTCGAGAATCTCACGGATGACTTCGCGGCCCTTGGTGACGGTCTGCAGGGCAGCGTCGCTCAGGGGGATTTCGCGCTTGAGCTGATCGGGCGTGATCAGCGTCTCGTTGGATTCGACGTTTAGGTCATTGATCGGTAAATCAGCCATCGTGTTACTCGTCAGGGTCACGGGTGCCGGCCGCCAGCCATCCCCGTGCGGCGGAGCACAGCATGATTTGGATGCAGGGGGGAGGAACCTTAGCGCGTAACACGGGCCCGCGACAATGGGCAAAGCCCGCTTTAATCCAGTGCTGGCTGCACAAACGCCTCATGGGAGAACTCGCCTGCATGGCGCGACACCCACTCCCGGGCCAGGGCTTCGATCTGCTCGGGCGTCGGTTCGGCATCTTCGTGCTGGCGGCAGTAGCGCTCTATCCGGCATGCTTGCTCGCCCATGCGTGCGCCAAACAATGCATGTTCATCGGTAAATGAGATACCCACGCGGTAGCCGTTTTCCACTTTGCGACACCATGCTATGTAGCCTGGGTATCGGGCGGTGGCGCCCAGGGAAGGGATGCGCAAGTCAACCGCCGTGCCCTGGCGCCAGGCGCGCGGCCAGTTGCAGGCAATGCCGCCAAGGCCGTGAGTGAGCAGGCGTTGGCGCGGTATGGCGGGAGAGGGGCGTTGGATTAACTCGACAGCGACATCATCAGGGTGAGGTAAAAAACGACCCATGTACACGGACTCCGAGCACCATCCTGTAGACAGCGGTGGCAGCAGTATAGTGAAGGAACTGGAATTGACCGACCTGGATATTGACCAGCAATTGCTGGGATTGCCAGGAGTTTCGCTCGTGGTGTTCACCAGCGTAGGATGCTCCAGTTGCCGTTGGGCGCGCCAGCAGTTGCCCGGTTGGCAGTTGCCGGTGGACCGCGTGTGCTGGGTAGATGCCGGGCACAACGGTGGTGCGGTCGAACGCTACCAGATCTTTCATTTGCCCGCGTTGTTCGTGGTGTGCGAGGGTCAGTTCCTCGGGCAATTACAGACACGTCTTACACGTTCTGACCTTGCCAGCGCTGTAAAACAAGCGCTTACCCGTATTCCTGAGGACTTGCCATGACAGCTCAATCGCCACGCATCGGTATTATCGGCACCGGCGCCATTGGTGGTTTCTACGGTGTGATGCTGGCGCGTGCCGGATTCGATGTGCACTTCCTGTTGCGCAGCGAGTACGCGGCGGTCAGCCAGCATGGCCTACGTGTCAACAGCCACGTGCATGGCCAACTGCACTTGCAGCCGGTGCAGGCGTATGCAAGCGCTGCCGATATGCCGCCCTGCGACTGGCTGCTGGTGGGCACCAAGTCCACGGGTAACGTGGAGCTTGCGCCGACGCTCGCCCAGGTCGCCGCGCCGGATGCCAAGGTGGTGTTGCTGCAGAACGGCCTGGACGTCGAGGACAGCCTGCGCGAACACCTGCCGCCGTCACTGCATTTGCTGGGTGGGCTGTGCTACATCGGTGTGCACCGCTCGGGCCCCGGTATTGTCGAGCATCAGGCGCTGGGGCGCGTCAACCTGGGCTATCACAGCGGTTCGGCGGCCAACGACGAACCCCTTCAAAAGACCATCGTCGAGGCCGGTGCCGCCTTGTTTCACCAGGCCGGCATCGAATCCCAGGCCATGGCCAATGTGCATCAGGCGCGCTGGCACAAGCTGGTGTGGAACGTGCCCTTCAACGGCCTCTCTGTCTTGCTGGGCAGCGGCACCACAGCGTTGATGGCGGACGAATCCAGCCGCGAACTGATCCAGGCGCTGATGGCCGAAGTGGTGCAGGGCGCGCACGCCTGCGGCCATGAGATTCCCGCCAGTTACGCGGGGCAGATGTTCACCATGACTGAGTCCATGGACGACTACCTGCCGAGCATGTATCACGACCACGTGCACAAACGTCCGCTGGAACTGGCAGCGATCTACGCGCGCCCGCTGGCCGCGGCCAAGGCCGCCGGTTGCGAGTTGCCGCGAATGCAGGCGCTGTACCAGGCCTTGAGCTTTATTGATCGGCATAACCGCTGAGTCGGGGGTAAACGCATGGCGAAGGGATTGGGCGACAAACTGGTGTTGGCGATTTCGTCACGGGCCTTGTTCGACCTGGGCGACAGCCACAAGGTCTATCTGGCCCAAGGGGTTGAGGCTTACCGCAAATACCAGATCGAACACGAGGAAGAAATCCTCGAACCCGGCGACGCCTTCCCACTCGTCAAGAAGCTGCTGAGCCTCAATGCCAGCCTAGGGCGCGCTCGGGTCGAAGTGGTGCTGGTATCGCGCAACAGTGCTGACACAGGCCTGCGTGTATTCAACTCGATTCAGCACTACGGCCTGGATATTTCCCGCGCTGCTTTCGTAGGAGGGCGTAGTCCTTATCCTTATTTGGCTGCATTTGGTTGCCATCTGTTTCTTTCGACCCATGCTGAAGATGTGCGCAGTGCCCTTGATGCGGGCTTTGCAGCAGCGACGATTCTGTCGGGCGGGCCGCGTCGTGCCTCCAGCGAGGAACTGCACATCGCCTTTGATGGTGACGCGGTGTTGTTTTCCGATGTGTCGGAGCGCGTGTACCAGGCCGACGGGTTGGCGGCGTTCCAGGCCAGTGAGCGCGAATCCGCACGCCAGCCGTTGCCTGGCGGTCCGTTCAAGGGGTTCCTGGCGGCGCTGAACTTATTGCAGCGAGAGTTCCCTGACGAGGCCTGCCCGATCCGCACCGCATTGGTCACCGCCCGTTCGGCGCCGTCTCACGAGCGGGTGATTCGCACGTTGCGTGAGTGGGATATTCGCCTGGACGAGTCGTTGTTCCTTGGCGGCCTGGAGAAGTCCGCGTTTCTGGAGGCGTTTGCCGCTGATGTGTTTTTCGATGACCAGGCCGGTCATTGCGAGAAAGCCAGGGAAGTGGTGGCCACTGGGCACGTGCCCCATGGCATCAGTAATGAATTGAGGATTCAGGCCGAGAGTTAGGCGCGCTGCTAAGCTCATTCAATCTCCTCCAGCCTGGCAGTCCAGGAGGTTTTATGATTCGTTCGATGCTGTACGCCACGGACCTCGGTCTTTACGCGCCCTATGTGATGCAACATGCGCTGGCGCTGGCGCGAACGTTCAAGGCTGACCTGTATGTGATTCACGTGGTCGAGCCGATCGGGCTGTTCGCCGAATCGGTGTTGCAGAGCTACCTTGATGAAGCCGCGTTGAGCGAGTGGCAGAGCCGGGGGCTGAACACGGTGATGGCGACTATCGAGCAGCGGGTGCTCGACAGTTTCCGCGAGGAGTTGGGGGAGGGTGAGCAGGACCTGAAGTTGATCCGTTCGGTACGCGTGATCCAGGGAGATCCGTGCGAGGTGATTCTGGACCAACTGCGCAAACTGTCGGTAGATCTGCTGATAGTCGGCAGCCACAGCCATGCAGCGGGTGCGACCACGCCTCTGGGGCGTACCGCGGCACGGGTACTGCAACTGTCCAGCGTACCGGTTTACCTGGTGCCGTCGTTACAACGTCGCCGCAGTGATGACATGTGATCGGTAGGAAACGATAAAAAGTTCTAGATTTATCTGTCTAACCTTTAATATAGTTATATACCGTCGCTGATACCCGTGGCGTCTATCTGCTTTGAGGGACACTTATGAAGCTTCAACAACTGCGCTACATCTGGGAAGTGGCGCACCACGACCTCAACGTTTCCGCTACCGCTCAAAGCCTGTACACCTCGCAACCCGGTATCAGCAAGCAGATCCGCCTGCTCGAAGACGAGCTGGGCGTTGAAGTGTTCGCGCGCAGCGGCAAGCACCTGACCCGCGTCACCCCGGCCGGTGAGCGCATCATCACCACCGCCGGCGAGATCCTGCGTAAAGTCGAAAGCATCAAGCAGATTGCCCAGGAGTTCTCCAACGAGAAGAAAGGCACCCTGTCGATCGCCACCACGCACACCCAGGCGCGGTATGCATTGCCTCCGGTGATTCGCGATTTCATCAAGCAATATCCGGACGTGGCCCTGCACATGCACCAGGGTTCGCCGATGCAGATCGCCGAGATGGCCGCTGACGGCACCGTCGATTTTGCCATCGCCACTGAAGCCCTGGAGCTGTTCGGTGATTTGGTGATGATGCCGTGCTACCGCTGGAACCGTTGCGTGGTGGTGCCTCAGGGTCACCCATTGGCCAAGTTGCCGAAGCTGACCCTCGAAGCCCTGGCCGAATACCCGATCGTGACCTACGTGTTCGGTTTCACCGGCCGTTCCAAGCTGGACGAAGCCTTCAGTCATCGCGGCCTCACACCGAAAGTCGTGTTCACCGCCGCCGACGCCGACGTGATCAAGACCTACGTGCGCCTGGGCCTGGGCGTGGGTATCGTCGCCAAGATGGCGGTCGATACCAACCTCGACAAAGACCTGGTGGTGCTCGACGCCAGCGAGCTGTTCGAATCCAGTGTGACCAAGATCGGCTTCCGCCGTGGCACGTTCCTGCGGGGCTTCATGTGCGACTTCATCGAGAAGTTTGCGCCGCATTTGACCCGCGAAGTCATGGCCAAGGCGATCCAGTGCCACAACAAGCAGGAGCTGGAAGAGCTGTTCGACGGCGTTGAACTGCCTGTTCACTGAGTGGCTTATCGGGCCTCGGTAACCGTAAACAGTTGCCGAGCGCCTGCCACCAGAATCTCCACTTCATCCCCTTCGAACTTGCCCAGCAGGCTTTTGCCCAGAGGCGAGCGCGGGGTGATGACCGTCACCGGTTGCCCGACCACATCCACCTTCAAGCCCGCAGCATCAGGCGCCAGGAACAGCCATTGCTGGCGACCGTTCTCGTCCTCCAGACCCAATAGTGCACCGACTTCTATCCCTTGCTGATCATCGTAGGCGCGCAACTGCAGGTTCTTGCACAGCGTCAGCGACTGCTTGATTTCCTCGACCCGTTTGGCTTGCCCGGCCGCTAGATAAGAAGCTTCCAACCCCAAGGTGTCGTACTTGTTCTCCGCGATGTTTTCTTCATGAGTCGCGGTTTCGTAGGCAGTCTGCGCGGCGCGTTGGGCTATATCGAGGTCGACGGTGAGCTTTTCCAGGATCAGCTGGAGTACGGCGTGCTTATTCATGGCTGTGCTTGATCATTCGCAGAATTGCAGGACATTGGCCCGGCTTTTTTCATTGGGCGCATTCTGGTCTTGTTGCAGCCAGAACTGGCATTTGGGGTTGGACAGGTTACGGGCGTTGCTACGCGCCTGGTCCAGGGTTTGTTGCTGTTCCTGCTTTTGCAGGTTTTGTTGGTACTGCTCGAACATGCGGTTGGGCGGCTCCGGCGCGACAACGGCCGGTTTACCCAATTGCTGGACCGCCTGGGCCACCGGCGCGAGGCTTTGCGGAAACAGGTAGCGCGAGGCCAGCCAAGTGGTCAGCGCGATGGCGATAAACCCCAGCCATACGCCCAAGGCGATAGCGATGCACAGCTTGAGCAGCGACAAAGGCGCGCTAGAGGGCATGTGGAACTCCTTGCTACGGGGATAATGGCGGCGATTGTCGCACAGCCTCCATGCAGAATAATCGCGATCAAGCCTTCTGCATCGGCGCATTTATGCGGACAATCGAGCCTTTGAGTGTTGGAGCCCGGAATGAAAGCCCGCTGGGATATTTTTTGCAGCGTTGTCGATAACTTCGGCGACATTGGCGTGACATGGCGCCTGGCCCGGCAATTGGTGGCGGAGCATGGCTGCGAGGTGCGTTTGTGGGTCGATGACCTGCGGGCCTTCGAACGCATGTGCCCCGAGGTGGATGTGCAGCGCGAGCAACAATGGCAAGAGGGCGTCGACGTGCGCCACTGGCCAGCCGATTGGTCACCAACCCCTGCCGCGGATGCGGTGATAGCCGCTTTCGCTTGCCAGTTACCGCCTGACTATATGGAAGCCATGGCCGAGTGTGAGTGCACGCCGTTGTGGATGAACCTGGATTATCTCAGCGCCGAGGATTGGGTAGTGGGCTGTCATCGCCTGCCGTCGGTGAAGTTCAAGGGGGTACAAAAGTATTTCTTTTTCCCCGGCTTCCGACCCGGTACCGGCGGTCTGTTGCGTGAGGCCGGGTTGCTGGAACAGCGTAGGGCTTTTCAGCGGGATATCGCTGCGCAGCGACAATTCCTGCAATCGCTGGGGGTGTTTCCAACTGATGGTGCGCGTCTGTTCTCACTGTTTGCGTATGAAAATGCCGGGCTGGCCAGTTGGCTGGACGTATTGTCGACGGACGGGCGTGCCACTCATCTATTGGTGCCGGAAGGGCGCATCCTCGGTGATGTAGAGCGCTGGCTTGGAGTAGAAGAGCTCGCCGCCGGGGATGTTCATCAGCGTGATGCACTGACCGTGCAGATACTGCCGTTCGTGCGTCAGGGGCAATATGACCACCTGCTGTGGTGCTGCGACTTCAACGCAGTGCGCGGTGAAGACTCGTTCGTGCGCGCCCAGTGGGCCGGGCGCCCGCTGCTGTGGCACATCTATCGCCAGGACGAAGACATCCACCTCGACAAGCTCGATGCCTTCCTGGAGCTGTACACCGCCGCCTTGTCACCGGCTGCAAAGGCGGCACTGGTCGCGCTTTGGCAGGCCTGGAACACCGAGGGCGACATGGCGCAGCCGTGGAAAATGCTGCTGGAACACTGGCCAGAGGTCAGCCAGAACGCCGAAGCGTGGTGTCTGGAGCAGGCCTTGCAGGCCGATCTTGCGACGGCGCTGGTACAGTTTTATGAAAGTTGGATATGATACGCCACCTTGATTTTTGTAAATCCCATCCAAATTTCGGATATATGCAATGAAAACTGGTAAAGAACTGAAACCCGGTACAGTGATCCGTCTCGAAAACGACCCTTGGCTGGTTCAGAAAGCTGAGTTCACCAAGTCTGGTCGTAACAGCGCAATCATGAAGACCAAGCTGAAGAACCTGCTGACCGGTTACAAGACCGAGATCGTCTACAGCGCCGATGACAAACTGGACGACGTAATCCTCGACCGCAAAGAAGCGACCCTGTCCTTCATCAGCGGCGACACCTACACGTTCATGGACACCACCGACTACACCATGTACGAGCTGAACGCTGAAGACATCGAAGCCGTTCTGCCGTTCGTGGAAGAAGGCATGGAAGACATCTGCGAAGCGATCTTCTTCGAAGAGCGCCTGGTTTCCGTAGAGCTGCCGACCACTATCGTGCGTAAAGTTGCTTACACCGAAGGTTCCGCTCGCGGCGACACTTCGGGCAAGGTAATGAAGCCAGCCAAGCTGGCTAACGGTACCGAGCTGCAGGTCGCTGACTTCATCGAAATCGACGACCTGATCGAGATCGACACCCGCGAAGGCGGTTCGTACAAAGGTCGCGCCAAGAAGTAATTCTGGCCCTACCGTACGAAATAAAAAAACCCGACCATGAGTCGGGTTTTTTATGGGCGCTGTTTTTACTTCAAGTGTTGCTTCAACTCATCCGATGCCTGCAGCAGGGCCGAACGCACCGCCGGCACCTGGCTGACTACATTGAGCAAACCGTAGTCGTGAATCATGCCGTTGTAACGTACGGCGGTCACCGGCACACCGGCTGCATCCAGTTTGCGGGCATAGGCTTCGCCTTCATCACGCAGCACATCGGCGCCGGCCGTCTGAATCAGCGCGGGCGGCAAACCCTTTAGTTGGTCCGTGGTGGCCCGCAGCGGCGAGGCATAGATCTCGGCTCGCTGGTTGGCGTCGGTGGTGTAGTTGTCCCAGAACCACTTCATCATATTTTTGGTGAGGAAGTGCCCTTCGGCGTACTGGTTGTAGGACGCGGTCTCGAAATTGGCGTCAGTCACCGGCCATAACAGCAGTTGGAATTTGATCGCCGGCGTGCCCTTGTCCTTGGCCATCAGGCTGACCACGGCCGCCATATTGCCGCCGACGCTGTTGCCCGCGACCGCCAGGCGCTTGCCGTCGACATTGATCTCTTTACCGTGTTCGGCCACCCATTTCGTTGCGCCGTACGCCTGGTTGATCGCCACTGGGTAATGTGCCTCGGGTGACGGCGTGTAGTTGACGAACACCGCCACCGCCCCGGAACCCACGACCAGATCACGCACCAGGCGTTCGTGGGTCGGATAATCCCCCAGCACCCAACCGCCGCCGTGGAAGAACATGAACACTGGCAATGTGCCTTTGACCCCGGCCGGACGCACGATGGTCAGGTCCAGCGGCTTGCCATCGACCTGGATGGTCTTCTGGCTCACATCAGCCTTGGGCAGCGTCAGCTTCACCCCGGCTTGGGCGCCGGTCAGCACCGCGCGCGCTTCCTTGGGCGTCAATTGTTCCATCGGCTTGCCGGTGCCGGCGTTCAATACATCCAGGAAAGCCTGGGTGTTGTGCTCAACGTCGCCATTGGCGGCGAACGCGTGGCTGATGGACAAGGCGAGCAGGGTGCCGGTGAGCGCTTTACCAAATGTGTTCATGTTCTTCTCCTTGAGCTGCAGCGTGGGTTAGACGGTTACATGCAGGCGCACATCGACGTTGCCACGGGTGGCGTTGGAGTACGGGCAGACCTGGTGAGCTGCGTCGACCAGACTTTGCGCGTCATCCTGCGCCAGGCCAGGCAGGCTGATATGCAGGTCGATGTCCAGGCCGAAACCGCCGGGGATCTGGCCGATGCCGACGTGGGCAGTGATCGAGGCGTCAGCCGGGATTTTGCGTTGGGTCTGGCTGGCGACGAATTTCAGGGCGCCGATGAAGCAGGCCGAGTAGCCGGCAGCGAACAGTTGTTCCGGGTTGGTCGCCTGACCACCGGCGCCGCCCAGTTCTTTTGGCGTGGAGAGCTTGACGTCGAGGATGTTATCGCTGGAAACAGCGCGACCATCACGGCCGCCGGTGGCGGTGGCTACTGCGGTATAGAGCGTTTGCATGGTGTCGTCCTCATTGGTATATAGCGCTAAATGTTTGCGCGCTAAGTAGCTGGTGAGGCGAATGTATAGCGCTAATGTTTAGCGCGCAAGATAAATTTAAAAGTATTTTTCGTGAAGCGCCTCATCCCGCATTTTCATTGGGCGTATTAAACGGCGCCTTGCAGGTTGCTGCGCAATGCAATCAGATCCGCTTGCAGCTTGCGCAATTGTTCCAACTCCAACCCGCTGGCCCCAAGGATGCACTGTGGAATACCCATGGCCTTGTCCTGCAAGGCACGGCCGGCGGTAGTCAGTTCCACCACCACCACGCGTTCATCCTCACGGCTGCGCGTTCGGCTGAGCAGGCCTTCGGCTTCCAGGCGTTTGAGCAGTGGCGTCAGGGAGCCAGGGTCCGTGAGCAGGCGGCTGCTGATTTCGCCGACAGTCAAACCATCCTCTTCCCACAGCACCATCATGGCCAGGTACTGCGGGTACGTCAGGCCGAGCGCTTGCAGCAGAGGCTTGTAGACCTTCGTCATCAGCAATGAAGTGGAGTGCAACGCGAAACACAGCTGGTTATTCAGCATCAGGGGTTCGCACGGGTCAGGATTTTTGCTCATGGCGGTGCCTTAAATACGTGTATGGGCTGGAATCTAGCGAGCAAATCTTTAATGCGCCAGACAATTCTGTCCAGAAGGTCAGACCAGGCCGCTCTGCAGCGCCAGATCCCATGGCGGAACAGGGCTGAAACGGGATTTGAGGTATTCCAGCAGCAAGCGGCTGCGTGCGTTGGCCTGTTGTTCCAGGCGCAGCGCATAGATCCCGGTAGTTTCCGGGCTGGGCAGACCATCTTCGCAAAACAGCGGCAGCAATTCGCCACGCACCAGGTATTCGCTGGCCAGCCAAGTGGGTAGGTGGGCGATGCCCAAGCCGGCCAAGGCACCTGAGAGCAGCGCTTCTGCGTTGTTGGCGCTCATGCGGATGCGCTGTGGGCGATAGGTCGCACGGCGCCCGTCCAGTTCGAAGCGCCACGCGAACATCGGAGCCAGGCCATCCCAGTCCAGGCCATCATGGTCACTCAACTCCCGGGGATGGGCCGGCGTGCCACGGCTTTTGAGGTAGGCCGGGCTGGCGCAGGCGATACGCACGATGCTGGCCAGGGGCGTGGCGATCAGACGGGTATCGACGATATGCCCGGCCCGCAGCACCAGGTCGACCTTGCCAAGATGCGCGCCCTGCATATCCACGAAACTATCGATCAGATGCAGGTGCACATCCAGGCCGGGGTACACCTTCAGGAAATCCGCGATGACTGGCGCCAAGTGCCGTCGACCAAACGCCGCGGGCGCATCCACGCGGATCAAGCCCTCCGGCGCATGGCTCAGAGACACCGCTTCAGCCCGTGCCAGTTGCAACTCGCTGACAATCCGCCGCGCCCGCTCTGCAAACGCCAGGCCCGCCGGCGTCGGCACTACCGCGTGGGTACTGCGCTGGAACAAGCGGCTGCCCACGGAGCTTTCCAGGCTGTCGATGCGCCGCGCTACCGCGGAGGGCGTCAACGGATGACGGCGTGCGGCGGCGGAAAAGCTGCCGGTTTCCAGTACATCGAGAAACAGACTCAACTGGTCGGTAAGGGTATTGGGGTTCATGAATGAATGCTTATGCGAGATTGGCACAGCCATTGTGCGTTGCTGTGCGTTTCCGCGCCAGGGCCGACTGCGTAGCATGCGAGGCCTGGGATTATGGAGTAATGAGCGGTGTGGGATTTAGCGATGTACCTCGTATTGGGCGCGGCCTTGGGCACAGTGGGCGGGCTGTTTGGCATCGGCGGCGGGCTGATTGCGATCCCGGTGCTCGGCGTATTGTTTGGCCTGGATCAACAGATCGCCCAAGGCACCGCGCTGGTGATGGTGGTGCCAAACGTGATGCTCGCCCTGTGGCGTTATCACCAGCGCAACCGGATTGAACTGCGTCACGCGCTGCCGCTGGGCATCACGGGTTTCAGCTTTGCCTGGTTGGGCTCGATCTGGGCAGTGGGCCTGGATGCAGGGGCGATGCGGATTGGCTTCATTGCGTTTCTGGTGGCGTTGTCGGCCTACAACCTGTTGCGCATGTTCACCCGCAACGCACCGCCGACCGCGCAGATGCGTTATTCCTGGCCCTGGCTGGGCGTGCTGGGCGCCGCGTCCGGCTCCATGGGCGGCTTGTTTGGTGTAGGCGGGGCCGTGGTGGCCACGCCGGTGCTGACCAGCGTGTTCGGCACTACCCAAGTGGTCGCCCAAGGCTTGTCCCTGGCCTTGGCCCTGCCCAGCACCGGCGTGACCCTGGTCACCTACGCCTGGCACCACGAAGTGGATTGGATGATCGGCATACCCCTGGCAGTGGGTGGCCTGCTCAGTATCAGTTGGGGCGTGAAAGTTGCCCATGCCTTGCCCGAGCGTTTGTTGCGTGGCCTGTTCTGCGGCTTCCTGGTGGTGTGCGCGGTGATGCTGACCTTTAAACTCTGAAGCCTTCCAGAATGTACTCGGCCAGGCATTCGGTGATCGGCGAGGTAATGTGCGGGTTGCGCAGCAAGTGCAGATTCATCGACGGCAGCGGTGGGAACCCCTCGTCGCTGCCGAGTATGCGCAAGTCGTCGGTCACCAGGCTTTCCATGCAGATCATCGCGGCGAGGCCGGCACTCACCACCGCCTGGATCGCCGCGACGTTGGTGCTGTGGTACGCCAGGCGATAGTCCCGGCCGCAGGCATCCAGTGCGGCACGGGTCCACTGCGTATACAGGCAGTCGTCGCCGGAAACCGCCAGGGGCACGGCGTCGTGTTCCTCCACGCAGAAGCACGGCGCTGCTGCCCAGACCATCCGCTCAGTGCGCAACAGTTCGCCGATTTCTTTGCCGGGCTCCCGGCTGATCACGGTCAGCGCCAGGTCCCGCCGCTGCATCAGCACCGTTGACGACTCGCAATGCAGCTCGATCTGGATCAGCGGGTACGCCTTGGAAAATTGCTTGAGGATCCCCGGCAGGAAGCGCATCACGTAGTCGTCCGGCGTGCCGATCCGCACCAGCCCCACCATATGCGGCTCGCGCAGGGTGTTGAACACCTCGCTGTGCAGTTTCAGGATGCGCCGCGCATAACCCAGCAGCACCTGGCCCTCGGGTGTCAGTCGCACCTGCCGGCCATCGCGCTCGAACAGCTTGCGCTGCAACACGTCCTCTTCCAGACGCTTCATCTGCATGCTTACCGCTGATTGAGTGCGGTTGACCAGCTCGCCAGCGCGGGTAAAACCGCCCTGGTCAGCGATGGCAACGAAGGTGCGCAGCACTTCAGTGTCGATGCTCGGGTAGCCGGACAATTGATCAATCTCCGAGATGTATTGCATAAGAAACATTCGTTGGATTGATCATAGTGCCCCGCACACACTGGCGTCATCCCCAAGGGAGGGCGAGAAGATGAAAGGTCAGAAAGGTTATGTGTTGATGGCGAAGCATCCGTTTGCCGGGTTGTTTCAAAGGATTGCCCGCTGGCAGGCATTGCGCTACGAACGCCAGATGCTGGCGAGCATGAGCGATGATGCGCTCAAGGACATCGGCCTCAGCCGCGCCGATGTGGAACAGGAAACCCATCGGCATTTCTGGGAAGACCCGCTGCGAAAATGACCGGGGATGCAGTAGGGTAGGTCGCGAGCCCTCAAGGAGTTTTCCATGCCCGCCGACCTGTCCTTTTCACTCAAGCAAGCTCGACGCATGGCGCTGGCGGCTCAGGGTTTTTCCGGGCGCCAGCCGCCTGCGCAGATCAAGGCCGCGCACCTCAACCGATTGATCGACCGCTTGGGCGTGTTGCAGATTGATTCGGTCAACGCCGTGGTGCGTTCTCATTACCTGCCGCTGTTTTCCCGCCTGGGTCACTATTCCCCTTTACTGCTTGAGGAGGCTGCCTGGAGCCAGGGCCGGCGGCGTTCGCTGTTCGAATACTGGGGGCATGAAGCCTCGCTATTGCCCATGGCGTTGTACCCATTGATGCGGTGGCGCATGGTGCGGGCGCAGCAGGGCCAGGGCATTTATGCGCAGATGGCGCGTTTTGGGCGCGAGCAGCAGGCCATCATTCAGCGTGTGCTCAAGACCGTTGAACAACAGGGCGCACTCGGCGCCGGCAGCCTGTCCACCCGTGAGGAGCGCGCCGGCCCCTGGTGGGACTGGAGTAATGAAAAGCACGCGCTGGAATGGTTGTTTGCTGCCGGGCTGGTCACCGTGGCCGGTCGACGCGGTTTCGAGCGCCTTTACGACTTGCCCGAGCGCGTCATGCCCGCTGACATTCTCCAGCAAGCCCCGTTGGCTGAAGCCGAGGCCCAGCGCGGGTTGTTGCTGCACAGTGCCACCGCCCTGGGGGTCAGCACTGAAAAAGATTTGCGTGATTACTTTCGCCTCGACCCTGCCGACAGTCGCGCTCGCTTGGCTGAGCTGGTGGAGAACGGCCAATTGCTGACCTGCCGGGTTCAGGGCTGGAAGCGGTCGGCATATTGCCTGCCGGAGCCAAAAACGCCCCGCAACGTACCGGCCAGCGCCTTGCTGTCGCCCTTTGACTCGTTGATCTGGGAACGCGCCCGCACTGAGCGCCTGTTCGATTTCCGTTACCGACTGGAGATCTACACCCCGCAAGACAAACGGGTGTATGGCTATTACGTGCTGCCGTTTTTGCACAACGAGCGGATCGCCGCCCGCGTCGACCTGCGGGCCGAACGCGCCAATGGGCGCTTGGCGGTGCATGCGGTGCACGAGGAAGAGCCGGGGCTGGATGAGGAGGGGATGCTGGCGCTGGCGCAGCATCTGCGGCAAATGGCGCAATGGTTGGGGCTTGAGCAGGTGCAGCTCAATTGCCAACGGCCAAGTGCCGCTCGGCTGCGGCTTGCTGGGCTCTAGGGCTCCATCGGGGGCAAGCCCCCTCCCACAATTTGACTGCGTTCACAGGTCAAAATGTGGGAGGGGGCTTGCCCCCGATGGCCTCAGTCCTGTCAGCCTAAATCTCAGCGCTTGACCTGTTTCAAGGTCTCGGCAATCAGAAACGCCAACTCCAGCGACTGATCGGCATTCATCCGTGGGTCGCAATGGGTGTGATAGCGGTCCGACAAGCCATCCTCGGTGATTGGCCGCGCGCCGCCGATGCACTCGGTGACGTTCTGCCCGGTCATCTCGATATGAATTCCGCCGGCGTAGCTGCCCTCGGCCTGGTGCACCTGGAAGAATTCTTTCACTTCGCCGAGGATCTGCGCAAAGTCGCGGGTCTTGTAGCCGCTGCTGGCCTTGATGGTGTTGCCATGCATCGGGTCCGAGCTCCACAGCACCTGCTTGCCCTCGCGCTGTACGGCGCGGATCAGGTTGGGCAAGTGGTCGCCGACCTTGCCTGCGCCCATGCGGGCGATCAGGTTCAAGCGGCCTGGGTCGTTGTCCGGGTTGAGGATGTCGATCAGGCGGATCAGGTCGTCGGGGTTCATGCTCGGGCCGACCTTGACCCCGATCGGGTTGTTAACGCCGCGCAGAAACTCGACGTGGGCGCCATCCAACTGGCGGGTGCGGTCGCCGATCCACAGCATATGGGCCGAACAGTCGTAGTAGTCGTTGGTCAGGCTGTCACGGCGTACGAAAGCTTGTTCGTAGTTCAGCAGCAGCGCTTCGTGGGCGGTGAAGAAGCTGGTTTCGCGCAGTTGCGGCGAGCTGTCCATGCCGCAGGCACGCATGAAGGCCAGGGTTTCGTCGATGCGGTCCGCCAGTTGGCTGTACTTCTCGGCCAGCGCGGAGTTGGCGATAAAGTCCAGGTTCCACTGATGAACCTGGTGCAGGTCGGCGAAACCGCCCTGGGCGAAGGCGCGCAGCAGGTTGAGGGTGGCGGTGGACTGGTGGTACGACTGCAACAGGCGGTCCGGGTCGGGTACGCGGCTTTTTTCGTCAAAGCCAATGCCGTTGACGATATCGCCACGGTAGGCGGGCAGGGTGATGCCGTCGATGGTCTCGTCGTTGGATGAGCGCGGCTTGGCGAACTGGCCGGCCATGCGCCCGACTTTTACCACCGGGCAGCCGGCGGCGAAGGTCATCACAATCGCCATCTGCAACAACACCTTGAAGGTGTCGCGGATTTTCGCCGCAGAAAACTCAACGAAGCTTTCGGCGCAGTCACCGCCTTGCAACAGGAAGGCGCGACCCTGAGTCACTTCGGCAAACTGGCGGCGCAACTCACGGGCTTCCCCGGCAAACACCAGCGGCGGGTAGCTGGCCAGGTTCTGCTCCACCCGCAACAGGTGTGCGGCGTCCGGGTACTGGGGTTGTTGCTGGATCGGCAGGGCGCGCCAGCTGTCGGGGCTCCAGGGTTGGCTCATCATGAACTCGATTGGCTGATTGACGGTCGGGCGCCAATGTTATCAGCAATTAGTGCGTGACCTGCTGCCGCCGGTTGGCCGACAATCGCGCCTTTGGCGTAGAGCAAACCCGTTAGGAGTAGTGATGACAGAGGAGCGTGTCGAGCGCCTGCTGGCCGAGGTCCATGATGACTTCGGCATGATCCGTGTGCTCGAAGTGGCCGATTACCGGTTTCTCGAATTCGGCGACGCCATCGAGCAGAGCTGCGTGTTCACCGCCGATCCGAGCTGGCTGGAGTACGACTACACCCGCGCGATGCTGATCGGCGCGTTGTGCCATGAACAGCCGGAAAGCGCGTTGTTCCTCGGTCTCGGCGCTGGCACGTTGACCCAGGCGTGCCTGAAGTTCTTGCCCCTGGAAGACGTCGAAGCCATCGAGCTGCGCCCGGACGTGCCACGTCTGGCCATCGAGTACCTGGGGTTGGACGATGATCCGCGCCTGTACATCCGCATCGGCGACGCCCTGGAATTGCTGGAGACTGCCGAATCGGCCGACCTGATTTTCGTCGACCTTTATACCGATGTCGGCCCAGGCGTCGGGCACCTGGCCTGGACCTTCCTGGAAAACTGCCAGAAAAAGCTCAACCCCGGTGGTTGGCT
The DNA here is from genome assembly GCF_023701505.1 of Pseudomonas sp. SR18. NCBI lineage: Bacteria > Pseudomonadati > Pseudomonadota > Gammaproteobacteria > Pseudomonadales > Pseudomonadaceae > Pseudomonas > Pseudomonas sp. SR18. Next base: position 255,212 of record NZ_JAMQAU010000005.1, read on the forward strand.
GGTGATCAACCAGTGGGCGACTGACGACGGTAAACCACTGGGCGCGGCGTTGTTGCGTGGGCTGTATCACCGGCATTACTGGGAGCTGCCGGTGAAGGAGGGCAATGTAATTTTGCTGGTGCCTTCGGAGTTGGATCAGGTGCTGGATCTGGCTGCGCTTTCTAATCGGGCTGAAGTGTTGGCGCCGCGTCTGGGGTATTCGTTGCAGCCGTTGATCAAGGCGATTCGGACGGCTACTTAGTTGTCTGTGCTGACGTCATCGGGGGCAAGCCCCCTCCCACATTGGAGCGCATTCTCCTGTGGGAGGGGGCTTGCCCTGATGGCGCCGGAGTTGCCCACTCAAATGCCTTTGAATACCCCCGGCCGCTTCTCGATCATCGCTCGTACACCTTCCTTGGCATCTGCACTGTTGAACAGCTTGTCGACCATTGGCGGCAAGGCAGCGGCGGCCACGGTCTCACCCTCCATGCGCGCCAGTCGCGCCGACATCAAGGTAGCCTGCACGCCCAGCGGAGCCTGGCGCGCAATGCGGTTGGCCAGTTCAATGGCGCGGGGCAGCAAGTCTTCGCTGGCCATCACTTCCTGCACCAGACCCAGGCGCAGGGCTTCATGGGCGTCGAACTCATCGCCAGTGAGCAGCCAGCGCATGGCGTTGCCCCAGCCGGCGATCTGATGGAAGCGCAATGTCGCACCGCCAAACGGAAAGATCCCACGCTGTACTTCCATCTGCGCAAAGCGCGTGTTGCTCGCACAGAGGTTGATATCCGCCGCCAGCATCAATTCGATACCGATGGTCAGGCAGTAGCCTTGGGCGGCGACGATCACCGGTTTGCTTATCCGCGGACCGGCGAACACGCCCCACGGATCGCAGCCCCCCAGCGGCGGTTGCCAGCCGCCGGCCATCACGGCGCTGACATTGGCCAGGTCCAGCCCGGCGGTGAAGTGGTCGCCGTGGGCAAAGACGACAGCGACCCGCGCAGCGTCGTTTCGATCAAATTCGCCATACGCCAGGCTCAGCTCATTGAGCAAATCCAGGTCAAAGGCATTGCGCTTGGCCACCCGGTCCAGGCCCAACAGCAGGACATGGCCCTGGAGTTCACGGCTGACGCGGCTGCTGCTGGCTTGATTCATCGGGTGTGCCCTCGGGCGCAGGGAAGGATTTCAGACCAAAGGTCTCGAACATTGGGTGAATCGTTTAAGCGTTATCACCAACAGGGCCGGGCCTTTGAAAAATAGACCCTGGCCGGCTTATCTGCAAAGACTGTGACGCAGCGCGGTTTATCGGCGCTTTGCGATAAAAAAAGCTCCCTTTTTCAGGTATTTCCGGTATAGTGCGCGCCGGCCTTTAACCGGGCCGCGTTTAGGTAGCGCAATTCCCCGAAGTCAGCTTCGGCTGCACGTCCGCACAGCGGACTCTCCCTTGACGAATCTTTTTCATTCATTCGTTTTCGCAAATCCCCGCCGACAAAGCAGCCAGGGCGACTCTTGAGTCTCAACACGGCATGCGCAGCTTTGGAGCATGGGTCTTTGCGGATGCACTTAGAGGCAGACCCATGACCCAGGAAACCGGCGGCTTCGCCGCTTTTAATCTTAACCCGAACATTCTTGCTGCCGTCATTGCGACCGGCTACGAAGAACCTTCGGCGATTCAGCAGCAATCGATCCCGATCATCATGGCCGGCCAGGACATGATTGGCCAGGCGCAAACCGGTACCGGTAAAACCGCCGCGTTCGCCCTGCCTATCCTGCACTGCATCGATCCTGCCAAGCGCGAGCCGCAAGCCCTGATCCTGGCGCCAACCCGTGAGTTGGCGCTGCAAGTAGCAACCGCTTTTGAAACCTACGCCAAGCAAATGCCAGGCGTTACCGTTGTTGCCGTTTACGGCGGCGCGCCGATGGGCCCGCAACTGAAAGCCATCCGTAATGGCGCTCAGATCGTTGTGGCGACCCCAGGCCGCCTGTGCGACCACCTGCGTCGCGACGAAAAAGTACTGTCGACCGTGAACCACCTGGTTCTCGACGAAGCTGACGAAATGTTGAAGCTGGGCTTCATGGATGACCTGGAAGTCATCTTCAAGGCGCTGCCACCGACCCGTCAGACCGTACTGTTCTCGGCCACTCTGCCACAGTCGATCCGTGCCATTGCCGAACGCCACCTGCGCGATCCGCAACACGTGAAGATCCAGACCAAGACTCAGACCGTTACCGCGATCGAACAGGCTCACCTGTTGGTTCACGCTGACCAGAAGACCTCGGCTGTATTGAGCCTGCTGGAAGTCGAAGACTTCGATGCCCTGATCATGTTCGTGCGTACCAAGCAAGCGACCCTGGACCTGGCAAGTGCCCTGGAAGCCAAAGGCTACAAAGCCGCTGCGCTGAACGGTGACATCGCCCAGAACCAACGCGAGCGCGTGATCGACTCCCTCAAGGATGGCCGTCTGGACATCGTTGTAGCGACCGACGTAGCCGCTCGTGGTCTCGACGTTCCACGTATCACCCACGTGTTCAACGTTGACATGCCTTACGATCCAGAGTCCTACGTTCACCGTATCGGCCGTACCGGCCGTGCAGGTCGCGAAGGTCGTGCACTGTTGCTGGTGACTCCACGTGAGCGCCGCATGCTGCAAGTGATCGAGCGTGTAACCGGTCAGAAAGTTGCCGAAGTCCGCCTGCCGGATGCCCAGGCTGTTCTCGATGCCCGCATCAAGAAACTGACCAACAGCCTGTCGCCACTGGTGGCTGACGCTGAATCGACCCACGGCGACCTGCTGGACCGCCTGACCGCCGATATCGGCTGCACCCCACGTGCCCTGGCTGCAGCTCTGCTGCGCAAGGCAACCAACGGTCAGGCCCTGACCCTGGCAGCCATCGAGAAAGAACGCCCACTGGTACCGAACAACGCGCCACGCGGTGATCGTCCAGAGCGTACTGGCGACCGTCCAGACCGTGGTGATCGTGAGCGTCGTGCTCCGGTTCCATTGGCTGAAGGTCGTGCTCGTTGCCGTACCGCGCTGGGCGCGCGTGACGGTATCGCTGCCAAGAACCTGCTGGGCGCTATCCTCAACGAGGGTGGCCTGGCACGTGAAGCCATCGGTCGCATCCAGGTCCGTGACAGCTTCTCCCTGGTGGAGCTGCCGGAAGACGGTCTGGAAAAGCTGCTGACCAAACTGAAAGACACTCGCGTTGCCGGTAAGCAGCTGAAGCTGCGTCGCTACCGCGAAGATTGATCCGCCCTTGGGCTGATTGATCGCACATAAAAAATCCCCGACTGGTTCGGGGATTTTTTTTGCGTCGCTGTTTTAACCATTACGAGTTAGCCGAAGCGGTAAATGTCCATGCCCAGCGCGCCCATGGTGAAACCTTGGTGCGCGATGCTGAAACCCCCGCCCGCACCACGCGCAAAGTAGAGCGGCAACAGGTGTTCATCGCTTGGATGGCTGCGAACTGCGTAGGGCGCTTGGCGGCGATAGTCGTGCAGTGCGGCTTCGTCGTTGGCAACAAGCTTCTCCACGACCCAGTCGCGGAAACCCCTCGCCCAAGGCTCGATGCTTTCAGGCCCGGCGTGCCAGTCCAGTTCGCCCAGGTTGTGAGTGATACTGCCGGAACCGATCAGCAGAACACCTTGCTCGCGCAAGCTGGCCAAGGCATGGCCGACTTGTGTCTGCAGGGCAGGGCCCATGTGGCTGGGCAGGGACACCTGCACCACCGGGATATCCGCGGCGGGGTACATCAGCGACAGCGGCACCCAAGTGCCGTGGTCGAAAGGGCGCTGGTCGTCAATGCGCGCATTCAGACCATCGGCGTGCAACAGTTGGACAATCTCGCGGGCCAGTTGCGGGTCGCCCGGCGCCGGGTATTGCACGGCAAACAGTTCACGGGGGAAGCCGCCGAAGTCGTGCCAGGTTTCCGGTGCGGCGCTGCCGCTGACAAGCAAATCCTGGCTTTCCCAATGCGCCGACACCACCACGATTGCCTTCGGGCGGGGCAGCTCGGCCGCCAGGCGTTGCAGCGCCGGGCCGCTGGCGCCAGGTTGCAGGGCGAGCATGGGCGAACCGTGTGAGATAAACAGGCTAGGGAGCATAAGTGGGGTCCTGAGCGTTAACATGGGCCCATCTTCAATCAGATCATTGATCTAAATCTAATATAAGTTTTAGTGCCTTTTGATCGAGATTTCTGGGGGATCCATGGAACCTAAGTTTTGGCAGGAGCGCTGGGCGCGCAATCAGATCGGCTTCCATCTGCCCGAGGTCAACCCTTACCTGCAAAGGCATTGGGCTTCTTTGGCGTTGGCTGAGGGCGCCAAGGTGCTGGTGCCTTTGTGTGGCAAAAGCCTGGACTTGATGTGGCTGGCCAGCCACGGCTATCGCGTGCTCGGCGTTGAACTGTCGGAGCAAGCGGTTGAAGCCTTCTTCAGTGAGCAGAACCTGACGCCGCGAACCACTCGGCGCGGCGCGTTCAAGGTGTACCAGGCGGATTTGATCGAAGTGTGGTGCGGTGATTTCTTCGCCCTGGACGCTGAGGTGCTGGCTGATTGCACTGCGCTCTACGACCGCGCCGCCCTGATCGCCTTGCCACCGCTGATGCGCGCGCAGTACGCCGAGCATCTGAACAGCCGCTTGCGCCCAGGCTGCCAAGGATTGCTCATCACCCTCGACTACGACCAGACGCAAAAGGCCGGCCCGCCGTTTGCCGTGACGGATGACGAGGTGAAGGTGCTGCTGGAAGCGCACTGGAGCCTGCAGGTGATCGAGGAGCAAGACATTCTTGGTGAGAGCTGGAAGTTCGTGCAGGACGGCGTCACGGGCTTGGACGAGCGCGTCTGCAAAATGGCGCGGGTATAAAGGGGCGCCCACAAAAAAAGGGGCGATCCGATCGCCCCTTTTTTGCATTACCGGGTATCAGCCCCGACGACGTAGCGCGTCAATCCGCTCTTCCAGCGGTGGGTGGCTCATGAACATGCGCGCCAGGCCCTGCTTGATGCCGCCGTTGATGCCGAAGGCGGTCAGGCTGTCAGGCATGTGCACCGGCAGGCCCTGTTCGGAGCGCAGGCGTTGCAGCGCACTGATCATTGCGTTGGTGCCCGCCAGGCGTGCGCCGGCTTCGTCTGCCCGGAACTCGCGTTTGCGCGAGAACCACATCACGATCGCACTGGCCAGGAAGCCCAGTACCACTTCGGCAAAGATGGTCGCCACGAAGTAGGCGATACCGCGACCGCCTTCGTTCTTGAAGATCACCTTGTCGACAAAATTGCCGATGATCCGCGCAAAGAACATCACGAAGGTGTTCACCACGCCTTGCACCAGTGCCAGGGTGATCATGTCGCCGTTGGCAACGTGGCCAATCTCGTGCGCGAGTACTGCCTTCACTTCATCGGGTGAGAAACGTTCGAGCAAGCCCTGGCTGACGGCCACGAGCGCGTCGTTCTTGTTCCAGCCCGTTGCAAAGGCGTTGGCCTCATAAGCAGGGAAAATCCCGACTTCGGGCATTTTGATACCTGCCTCTTGGGACAACTGCTCCACGGTTTGCATCAGCCATTGTTCATGGCGAGTGCGTGGTTGGGTGATGACCTGGGTGCTGGTGCTCATCTTCGCCATCCACTTGGAGATGAACAGCGAGAACAGCGAGCCGGCAAAACCAAAGACCGCACAGAAAATCAGCAGCTGATTGAGGTTCAGATCAACCCCGTTGGCCGCCATGAACCCGTTGAAGCCGAAAAGGCTCAGGGTGATGCTGGCAATCAGCACGACCGCCAGGTTGGTGGCCAAGAACAGCAGGATGCGCATCATGGTTGTAGAGTTCTCCTCATGCTTAATATGTCGCTTACTGCGGGGTATATAAGGTGCGGCATGGGGTGATTCAACCGAGCGACTATTTCAAACTGTGTCCTACAGCTCGAATGTAGAGTCTTGAAGGGATTTTCCGACCGGGAATGCTACCCCTTACAAGCCGTTCATGGTCTTGTGGCCCAACAATTATAGGGGGCTTGAGGCCATAGAGCGGCACGGGCGGTATGAGGGGAGGGGTAAAGACAGAGAAGTGTTGCCAGATAATCGCTGTACGACCGAATGTCGGTCGTACAGCGTCATATCCCCTACTGGCGATAGGACTTGAGGAAATTGCCGATACGTCCAATCGCCATGTCCAGGTCATCCACACGCGGTAAGGTAACCACGCGGAAGTGATCCGGCCACGGCCAGTTGAACGCGGTGCCCTGCACCACCAGCAGTTTTTCCGACAGCAGCAAGTCGAGCACGAACTTCTCGTCGTTGAGGATCGGGCACACCTTCGGGTCGATCCGTGGGAACGCGTACAACGCACCCATGGGTTTCACGCAGCTCACGCCCGGGATCGCGTTGAGCAGTTCCCACGTGCGGTTGCGCTGCTCCAGCAGGCGGCCCTGGGGCAGAACCAGATCATTGATGCTCTGGTAGCCGCCCAGTGCGGTCTGGATTGCGTGTTGGCTCGGCACGTTGGCACACAGGCGCATGTTGGCCAGCATGTCGATACCTTCGATGTAGCTCTGGGCGTTGTGCTTGGGACCGGAGATGGCGATCCAGCCGGAGCGGAAGCCCGCCACGCGGTAGGACTTGGACAGGCCGTTGAAGGTCAGGCACAGCAGGTCCGGCGCCAGGGAGCCCGTGCAGATATGGACCGCATCGTCGTAGAGAATCTTGTCGTAGATCTCGTCGGAGAACACCACCAGGTTGTGCTGGCGGGCCAGTTCGAGCATGCCCAGCAGCACTTCTTTAGAGTAAACCGCGCCGGTAGGGTTGTTCGGGTTGATGATCACCAGCGCCTTGGTGTTCGGGGTGATCTTGGCCTTGATGTCGGCCAGGTCCGGGAACCAATCGGCGCCCTCGTCGCACAGGTAGTGCACCGGGTGGCCACCGGCCAGGGTCACGGCGGCGGTCCACAGTGGATAGTCCGGTGCTGGTACCAGCACTTCGTCGCCGTTGTTCAGCAGCGCCTGCATGGACATCACGATCAGCTCGGACACGCCATTGCCCAGGTAGATGTCTTCGATGCCGACACCTTCAACCTGCTTCTGCTGGTAGTACTGCATCACCGCCTTGCGTGCGCTGAACAGGCCCTTGGAGTCGCTGTAGCCCTGTGCGGTAGGCAGGTTGCGGATCACGTCCTGGAGGATTTCGTCCGGCGCTTCGAAACCAAAGGGCGCCGGGTTGCCAATGTTCAGCTTGAGGATGCGATGGCCTTCCTCTTCCAGGCGCTTGGCGTGCTTGAGCACTGGGCCGCGAATGTCATAGCAGACGTTGGCGAGCTTGTTCGATTTGCTGACCTGCATGGCGATGTGATCCTGAAAATGAACGATCCAGACGGTGTGGACACTACCGTACTGTGAAACCTGCGGGGCCCGCACCCATAAATACGTTTGAATGCCGATAGCGCGGGTGCCAGACTGGCGTTTTGAAGAGGCGCAATCATACGTGCCGCCTGATCCATGGAAAAGACACAGATCAGGCTTTTTCAGTTGCCGAGGTGTACCGATGGATAAGTTGCAGAAAACCGTTGAAGAGTGGAAAGCCATGCTCGATCCCGAGCAGTACAACGTGTGCCGGCTCAAAGGTACCGAGCGCCCGTTCAGCGGCAAGTACAACGACACCAAGACCGACGGCGTGTACCACTGCATCTGCTGCAATGCGCCGCTGTTCGACTCCGCCACCAAATTTGATTCCGGCTGCGGCTGGCCGAGCTTTTACGCGCCGATTGCCGACAGCGCGATGATCGAGATCCGTGACGTCAGCCACGGCATGATCCGCACCGAAGTCACCTGCGCCAAGTGTGATGCGCATCTGGGCCACGTGTTCCCGGATGGGCCGCCGCCGACCGGTCTGCGTTATTGCATCAACTCGGTGTGCCTGGACCTGGTCCCGCGCTGAGTCCTCGCGGTGAGGGAGCCTGCTCCCTCATCCCGTGCCCATAAGGCACTATCATTCCGATCAATTCAATTGCACACAATTGAATCGCCTACTATCTTTCTCCTTCTTCTCCCTTTTTTTCTTGAGGCACTGCCATGAGCGACAACCTGCTGAGCATCCCTTGCACCACCATCAAAGGTGAGCAAAAGACCTTGGCCGATTTCGCCGGCAAGGCCGTGCTGGTGGTCAACACTGCCAGCAAGTGCGGTTTCACCCCGCAGTACAAGGGGCTGGAACAGCTTTGGCAGCAATACAAGGATCAGGGCTTGGTGGTGCTGGGCTTTCCCTGCAACCAGTTCGGCAAGCAGGAGCCGGGTGACGAAGGTGCGATCTCAGAATTCTGCGAGCTGAATTTCGGTGTCAGCTTCCCGTTGTTCAAGAAGATCGACGTGAATGGCAGCGATGCCCATCCACTGTTCGTGCAACTGAAAAAACAGGCGCCGGGCCTGCTGGGTTCCAAAGGCATCAAGTGGAACTTCACCAAGTTCCTCATCGGCCGCGACGGCCAGGTAGTCAAGCGCTTTGGCCCCACCACCAAGCCGCAGGACCTGACCCAAGAGATCGAAGCCCTGCTCAAATGATCCAGCCGCCCGCCGTGTCCCTGGCCCTGGACAACCAGCTGTGTTTCAAGCTCTACGCTGCTTCCAGGGCTGTTACACGCGCCTATAAGCCGATGCTCGACCAATTGGGCCTGACCTATCCGCAATATGTGGTGATGCTGGTGTTGTGGGAGTGGCACGACACGCCAACGTCGCAACCAACAGTCAAAGCCCTGGGCGAACGCCTGATGCTCGACTCGGGTACGTTGACGCCCTTGCTCAAGCGTCTGGAGCAACTTGCGCTGGTGCGGCGCCGGCGCAGTGCCCAGGATGAGCGGGAGGTTCACCTGAGCCTGAGTGACAGCGGCGTACAGCTGCGTGATCAGACCCTCGCCCTGAAAACCCGGTTGCTGTGCGCCAGTGGGGTTGACCTGAACCAGGCTGACGCCTTGCGTGACGGTCTGGATCAGTTGCTGGCGCAGATCAGAGCGTTGTCGTCCGAGGCACCCACAGGTCCAGCAGGGCATTGAGTTCTTCGCGGCGGAACGGTTTGGCCAGGTAGTCATTCATGCCCGCCGCACGGCACCGCTCGCGCTCCTCGGACAGGGCGTTGGCGGTCAACGCGACAATCGGCAGGTCCGGCCAGCGCCCGCTGCGGCGAATCTGTCGGCTGGCTTCATAGCCATCCATCACCGGCATGTTGCAGTCCATCAGCACCAGGTCGAAGGGTTGCTCTTCGAGGAGTTTGAGCGCTTCGCCGCCATGGGGCGCCACAATCACCTCGCAGCCCAGTTTGCTGAGCATGCCCTTGGCCACCAGTTGATTGACCGGGTTGTCCTCCACCAGCAGGATGCGCGCGCGATGTGCGAGGGGGGCGGCATCCAGCTGGATCGGATCAAGGATCAACTGCGTGCCTCTGTGCATGTTGCGCAGCAGGATCTGATACAGCGCGGTGCGGCTCAAAGGACGCGCCTGTTGGTGCAGGGGTACCAGCGCTGCCACTTCCTCGCTTGGCATGAAATTGCCATAGGCCGTCACCAGCAAAATGGGCGCGGTAATGCCCGGCCGTATGCGGAACAGGCATTCCGGGCAATCGGTAATCAGCAGGTCAGGCGTTTGCCCGCTCAAATCGTCATCCATGGTGAAACAACGCGGTGTCAGCCCCCAACTGGGCAGCAGTGTGGTGAGCAACTCCGTCAGGCCGCCGCCAGCGCTGGTGATGGCGATGACCTGGCCGCTCAGCGGCGGCGGCTGCACGGCGGGCAAATGGGTGGGCAGCGGCAGGTCTGCGCAGAATTGGCTGCCAAAGCCCACCTCCGAGCTGATACTCAACCGTCCCTTCATGGCTTCACAGAGGTTGTGGGTCAGCGCCAGACCCAGGCCCGTCCCGCCAAACTGGCGAGTGATACCGGCACCGGCCTGGGTGAACGGTTGGAAGATCTTCACCTGGGCATCCTGCGCAATGCCGATGCCGGTATCGCAGACTTCAATACGCACGCCGCCGTCGTGGGTGTGCAGGCGCACATCAACGCGACCGAAGCGTGTGAACTTGAGGGCGTTGGACAGTAAGTTGCTGACGATCTGCCGCACACGGGTCGGGTCGCCCAGTACCTGGGCCGGAAACTGCGGGTCGATCAGGCACGTCAGTTCCACGCTCGGCGCTGCGTTCTGTGACAAGAGGTTCGCGGTGTCTTCCACCAGCGCGCCGAGGTCGAACGGGATGCGCTCCAGCTCCAACTGCCCGGCATCAAACTTGGACAGGTCGAGAATATCGTTGAGCAACTCCACCAGCACTTTGCCCGAGTCATGGGCGATAGACAGTTGCTGGCGTTGCTCGGCGTTCAACGGGCTGTCCAGCGACAGCGCGATCATGCCCAGCAGGCCGTTGAGCGGGGTGCGGATTTCGTGGCTCATGTTTGCGAGGAAAGCCGCCCGGGCCTGAGCCATGGCCAATGCATTCATCTTTGCCGCTTCGAGCTCATTGTTGGTCTGGGTCAGGCGCTGGTTGCTGGCCTTGAGTTCGAGGGTGCGAGCGGAGACGATGTCCTCCAGTTGCCCCAGGTATTCCGTCAATCGGTCTTCGGCGTGACGGCGTTGCTGGATTTCGGTTTCCATGTTTTCGAATTGCTGGTTGGCGACATTCACCAACACGCCGATTTCATCGTGCTCATGCCCCGGCGGGCAATCCAGGCGGGCCTGCTTGCGGGTGCTCAGTTCACGGATAATGCGCACCAGCGGTTGAGTCAGCATCACATAGAACAGGCCCAGCAGAATCCCGGTCAGCAGCAGGCTGCGGGCAAATCCGTTGAGCAGGGTGATCTCGGCGCGGCGTAGGAACCGGCTGCCAAAAGCGTAGGTGTCGACATCCAGACGTAGTACGCCCAGTGACTCGTTAGGCATGTGGCTCAGGAACAGTTGGTCTTCGAACTGGCGGTTGGCGCCAAACATGAAGTCACTGATAGGCCGGTAAGTGCTTTCCTTGCGTGGCCGGTCGACATCGGCGAGTACCACGCCGTTGTTGTCGATCAACTGCGCGCGAATGATGGCTGGGGAGTGCAACAGGCCGCGGGTCAGCTCCTGGGCCAGTTCCGCATCGATGTTGTAGGCAATACGTGACGCCGGGTTATGGCTGATTTCGATCAGCGAGCGTATTTCACGGTTGATGGATGCGTCTTCACTGGCATAATCAATGCCGATTTGGATCAGGCTGAGCAAGGTTCCCAAGACGAAACCGACCAGCACAGTCAATCTGGCTTGTTTAAAAGACAAGCGGTGGGCGAATTTGATATCCATCGAGTGTTGAACCACTTCACGTTTCCCTTCGCCCGGCAAGCATAGCTGAACATCCACAGGCTCAGGCTTGCCCGGCATAAATCGTTTTTTACGCAGCCCCAAGCGGTCTGTCGCAGGGTTGCCAATACGCCATCTTTTACAAGAACTTGCCAGAGGAATAATCGTGGACTCTCGATTGAATGCCTTTCTGGAGCGGGCCGATGCAGTGCTCGCTCGTCTGGAACCCTTGTTGCCCGCGCCACGCCAAGCCATCGACTGGAACCATTGCCTGGCCGCCCGTTGGCAGCGTGAAGGCCGCAGTGGTTTCCTGTTGCCCCTGGATGTGAGCCTGGACATGCGCCTGTCCGACCTGATTGGCGTGGACAAGCAACGTGAAACACTGGCGCGCAACACTCAGCAGTTTCTGGATGGGCTGCCCGCCAACCATGCGTTGCTGTGGGGTTCGCGCGGTACCGGTAAATCGTCCATGGTGCGCGCGTTGCTCGCCCAGCATGCCGAGGCCGGTTTGCGCCTGATCGAAATCGAGCGTGACCACCTGGCCGACTTGCCCCGTGTGGTTGAGCAACTGCTCAAGCTGCCGCAGCGTTTCATCCTGTTTTGTGACGACCTGTCGTTCGAGGCCGGCGAGGGCGACTACCGGGTACTCAAGAGCGTACTGGATGGCTCCCTGGAACAGGCGCCTGAAAACGTCCTGTTGTATGCCACGTCCAACCGCCGTCACTTGGTGCCGGAAAACCAGAGCGACAACGACAATTGGAAGCGCGTGGATGGCGAACTGCACCCCAGTGAGGCGGTGGAAGACAAGATTGCCCTGTCCGACCGTTTTGGCTTGTGGCTGTCGTTTTACCCGTTCACCCAGGAGCATTTTCTGGATGTGGTCGAGCACTGGATCGGTGAGCTGGCGAACAAGGCGGGTTTGCAGTGGCAGCGCGATGAAGCCCTCGACATTCTGGCCGTGCGCTGGGCGACCGGGCGCGGCAACCGCAACGGCCGTTGCGCGTATCAATTCGCCCGTTATTGGGTGGGCCTCAAATTATTGGAGCGTCAACCATGATCGATTTACAACAAGCCGGCACCGGTCTCGGTGGCTATGCCCTGCTGTGTGCCCAGTTGGAGTCGCTGCTGGCGGATGAACGCGATTTCATCGCCAACAGCGCGCAGTTCTCCGCTTTCCTGTTTAGCCAGTTGGATGACCTGAACTGGGCCGGCTTTTACCTCAACCGCAATGAAGAGCTGGTACTCGGCCCATTCCAGGGGCAGATCGCGTGTGTGCGTATTCCGTTTGGCCGAGGGGTCTGCGGTGCCGCTGCGGCCTCGCGGCAAACCCAACGGGTGGAAGATGTGCACGCGTTCCCCGGGCATATCGCTTGTGACAGCGCGTCCAACAGCGAACTGGTGGTGCCACTGGTCAAGGACGGCAAGTTGATTGGCGTCCTCGACCTCGATAGCCCCTTGCTGGCCCGCTTTACCCCTCAGGACCAGGCGGGAATCGAACATCTGGCGGCGATCTTCCTGCGCTTGACCGACTGCTGATCAAGCAGGGGGGCGCAGCACGCCCCCTTACTGACCCTCCATCCCGTCAAGCTGCACCTGCAGCATCCTCTCCATCTCCAGCATCAGCTTTTCCAGGGATTTCACACCCGCATTGATCAGGTGTCGTTCATCGCCGTGGGCACAGGTCTGTTCAAGGGCTTCGCAGTGCGAGGCCAGCGTACTGGCTTGAACGATGCGGGCAGCGCCCTTGATCTTGTGAGCCTGTTCGATGATGTTCTGGGCCGGGGCCTGCGCAGCCATCAGTGCGACCAACTCTTGGCGATCCTGACGGCTGCTTTTCAGTAGCTCTTCCAGCAAGCGACGGCTCATGTGCGGGTCGCCACCGGTAAGGTTCTCGAAATTGCCGAGGTCCAGGATCATGTGGGTGGGTTGCGGACTGATCTTTGCCAGTTGCCGTTCCAGCGCCGTGAGGCTAATGGGTTTGAACAGGCAGTCGTTCATGCCTGCTTCTGCGCAGCGATGCTTCTCCTCGGGCTGTGCATTGGCGGTGAAGCCCAGCACGACGCAGGGCTTCAGGTGTTCGCGTTGTTCATATTCGCGGATTGAGCGACTCAACTCGTAGCCGTTCATGATGGGCATGTTGCAATCGGCGATCACCAGATCGAAGTGCTCCTGGCGCCACGCCTGGAAACCGGTGGCCCCGTTCTGGGCGGCAGTGAACTGGTGGCCCAGGAAACCGAGTTGCTGACACATCAGCAAACGGTTCGCCGGGTGATCGTCCACCACCAGCACATTGAGCACGGTCGCGCTTGCAGGCGCCTCGGATTTGAGTTCGTCCGCCGTCGTCACCGGTTGCAGGCGTGTCATCCTCAGGCTCACATGCACTTGGGTACCCACCATGGGCACGCTGCTCAGGCTCAGTTGCCCGCCCATCATGGCGCACAGGCTGCGACAGATCACCAGCCCCAGGCCTGCGCCGCTCCTGGCCAGTTGCCCGGAATTGTCGGCCTGGGCAAAGGGTTCGAACAGGCGCTTCTGGTCGTCCCGGCTGATACCGATGCCGGTGTCTTCCACCACCAGCTTCATCTCGACCTGTTGCGCCAGCTCAGTGGGTAAGACTTGTACCTTGATTTTTACCTGGCCACGCTCGGTGAACTTGATGGCATTGCTGACCAGGTTCGACAGCACCTGCTTGAAGCGCAGTGGGTCGATCAAGACTTCAGTGTCTTCAAGGTCTGGCGTGAACTCCAGCATCAGGCTGAGGCTCTTTTGACGCGCCAGGCCGTCGAAGACACGCACCACCGACTCGATCACTTCCCGCAGGTTGACGCGCTCCGGTGCCAGGCTCAGACGCCCGGATTCGATACGCGCGATGTCCAGGATGTCGCCGATCAGTTCCAGCAGATCCTTGGCTGAGTTATAGGCCACTTCGATGGCCGGGCGATCAAGGTGGCCCTGGTCCGCCCGCTTGAGGGTCAGTTCCAGCATGCCGATCACCGCGTTCATCGGTGTGCGGATTTCATGGCTCATGGTCGCGAGGAACGTGCTCTTGGCCCGGTTGGCTTCGTCGGCTCGTTCCTTGGCGGTACGAAGTTCGTCGAACAGCTGGCGTCGCTCACTGATGTCTATCCAGCCACCGATGATGCCCTGAACTTCACCGACCGAGTCACGGTACGGCAGGATCCAGTGGTAGATCGTGAGTTTTTTTCCGCGAATATGCAGGGGACGGTCCAGGATCATCGGTTTGCCTTCGGCCACCACGCGTTGATAGTCGGCATGGTATTGCGCCGCTTCCGTTGCAAGGGCTGTGCTGATCTGGACCGCACTTTTGCCTATCACGTCTTCGCGCTTGACGTCGAACACCTGCAGGTAGCTGTCATTGCAGGTCTGCAGCAGCCCCCTGCTATCACGTACATAGATCGGGTGCGGGGTTTCATTGACCAGTGCGCGCATGAACTCGAACTGATCATTGAGGGCGCGCTCGGCCATTTTCCGGTGACTGATCTGGCGGCGCATGTAAGCGTTCCAGCTCAGGGATATCAGCAGCAGCAACCCGGTGCCGATGATGATGCGTGCAATGAGTTGGTGATAGTCACGCCAGTAACTGTCTGAGGCGGCGGTATAGCCGCGCCAACGACTGTTGATCACCCCCAGCTCATCCGGGGCGATGCTGAGCAGGGCTTTGTCGAGGATCGAGCTGAGTTCCGTGGCGCTGCGTGACGTCGCCAATCCAAAGGTGGCGGGCATGGTGCCAATGCTGAAGCTGATTTGAACCTTGTCCTGGAACATCTGCGAGGTCAGAAAGTAATTGGCGACCACCAGGGTATTCACGGCGCCCTCCACATGGCCTTGTACGAGCATCTCGGCTGACTTGAAGGTGTCACCGGCTTCTACCAGTTGAATCTTTGGGAACTGCTCGCGCAGGAATTTTTTCAGCGGGCTGCCCTGAGTGATCGCCAGGCGTTTGCCCTCCATTTCCTCCAGACCTGTGGGTGCCTGGCCGTCCTTGCGCGTCAGCATTACGTAGGAGTTTTCCAGGTAAGGGCGGCTGAAGTTGATTTGAGCCTCGCGTTCGACGCTCGGGATGATCGCCCCGATGATGTCCGCTTTGCCTGTCTCGACGTCTTCGATCATCGCGTTCACATCCCGCCCGCGCTGGATCTCGAAGCGCAGCCCGGTGCGCAGGCGAATCAGTTCCAGCAGGTCGGCGGTGACGCCGTGGAAATTGCCATCGGCATCGAAGAACGTCAGCGGCGCAAAGGTGGGGTTCACGATCACCTTGACCACCGGATTGTCTTTGAGCCAGCGTTCCTCGCGCTGCGTCAGTTGCAGCTTCTGGTCGGTCAACAGGATGTCGCTGCCGGCACTCCAGCGCTTGGCGATCGCTTCCCTTTCGGTGGTAGGCACGGCCCTCAGTGCTGCGTCGACGATGCTCAACAGGGTTTGCTGGTCCTGGGGCATCGCAAAGCTGAACCCATAGGCTTCATGTTTGCCGAAGTTCGCCATGCGGATGTTTTTCAGGTAGCCCTTGTTGATCATGTAGTGCGTGGAGATGGTATCGCCGAGAAAAACGTCAGCCTGGTCGAAAGCCACCGCATTCAAGGCGTTTTGATAAGAGGGGTAGGCGCGGATGATCGCCTTGGGGTACAGCTTCTCCACCTCGCCCAGCGGCAGGTAGTGGTAGACCAGTGCCAGACGCATCCCGGCCAGTCCGTCGCTCAGGCTGCGGGTCTCGCCTTCGCGGGTCACCAGCACCGGCCGGTCTGCGGCATAGGGCTCAGACAGGGTCAGGTTGGGGTTTGCCGCTTCAAAACTGTTGGAGGAGCCCAGTAAATCGATATCCCCAGCTTCAAGGGCTCGAATGGCGGCTTCTCGGGAGGGGTAGCGCAATACCTTTATCGGTAAGGCCAATGCCGTGGCCAGGAGGCCGGCGTAGTCCGCGGTGAGTCCCTCGTAGTCGTGCCCGCTGGAGGTCAGGTCAAACGGCGGATAGTCCGGGTATGCCGTTCCCAGCACCAATTCCCGTTTGTTTTGGAGCCATTGGCGCTGGGCCTTGTTCAGGTGGGTTTCCAGTTGCATGGAGTTTGCGCGACTCAATAGGTCGAAATGTTCCGGGCTCGCTGGAGGGGTTGCAGGCACGGCAGTGCTGAAGCACAAACCGGCACTCAATATAATCAAATAGTCCTTTATACGGCTGGGCATCCGCTTTCTCACACTAGCGCGTTTCGTTTTGCCATCTCGATAAGTTCTACCAAAGACTTGGCTTGAAGTTTTTGCATTAACCTCTTTTTGTAGGTGCTTACTGTTTTGTTGCTCAGAAACATGCCTTTGGCGATTTCCTTGTTGGTGCGACCTTGTGCGAAAAGTTGCAATACCATTAACTCGCGATCGTTAACGGCCTTGAACAGTTCAAGCTCCTTGCCGCTTTCGTCATTGGTGTTCAAGGCCTGGCTGGGGAAGTAGTTGTAACCTGACAAGACGGCACGGATGGCGCTCATCAGTTCACTCAGGTCGCCTTCCTTGCACACATAGCCATCGGCACCTGAACGCATGCAGCGTGTGGCAAACAGGGTGGGCGATTGAGCCGTCAGCACCAGGGTTTTCATCGAGGTGTTCATGGCGTTGAACCGGCACAGCACTTCCAGTCCATCGAGTTTCGGAATGCTGATGTCGAGGATGATCAGGTCCGGCATGCATTCGCGGACCATTTGGATGGCGTCGCACCCGTTATCCGTTTCGCCGACGACTTTGAAATTCTCTTCATGTTCCAACAACATTCGTATGGCGAGCCTTATAACCGGGTGGTCATCAATAATAAAAACTGTGTTCATGATCGTATTCCATGCGTGTGCAAATAAAGCGGGCACATTAGCTCAGAAGCTAAGGCAGGAGCATGAACTTGAAGGGGAGTAGGTATAAAACAGGAAAATTCCTACATCAAAAAAGGTAAAGGCCTACCGGCTGATAAGGCGTTGTAGGGCGAAAAGCCTATATTTCGCAGGGGGGCGAACTGAATCGTGGTGCCAGGGATTTTGCGGACGTTATGCGTGCAGTTTTCGACGGGTTTATATGTTTTAAGTCCTACATTTATAGTGTGAGTAATGGCAGGGTCAAACCTGCAAGTTCATCTTTGTTTAATGGCTTCGGCAAGTAGCCGAGCAACGGCAGGCCCCGTTTGAGCGCCAGGGCCTGCAGCGTTGAAAGTTCTGTCACGGGCAGCCCGCTGAGCAGGATGGCGGCCTTGATAAAGCCACGGCGGCTGGCGATCTCAATCAGTTCAAGCCCAGGCAGATCGGGCAGGCACTGATCGCACAGGATAATGTCGAAGGGCGCCTCGGCCTGCGTCATGAAGCGAATCGCCTGTTCGGCGTTTTCCGCCGGGGTCAGATGCTCAAAGCCGAAGCTTTTGAGCAGGCATTGGGTGGCGAGCAATTGAAAGGGGTGATCCTCTACCAACAGGATCCGAAGGGGGTACTTGGGCATAGAAGGCACACGGTGAGTCAAGCGTCGATGGGAGGCACGCAAGAACGGTTCGCCAGATTCGCCCGGAGCGTGCGCGATTATTCCTCGGGTGTTTGTGCGAATTCGATCAGGCCGCTCTGTTCCCGTCGTAGGGCGATTCTCTTCAGGGAACAGGCAACTTGATGCATGACGTTACTGAGGGCTTGAACGCCCGGTCATTTCCCGCGCCATCTCAGTGGCATAGCTGTCGGTCATGCCGGCGATAAAGTCGATCATGCGCAGGAACGAGGCGTGCAGTGGCCAAGCAGGATTCGGCGCATTGTTGCCCAGCAGATCGAGAATGCGCCGGTTCTTGAAGGACGGCGTACGCCCGCCATGCTGCTCCAATGCCGCGCCACAAAAGGCGTTCAGCAGTATTTCCAGCGTGGTGTAGGCGCCAATTTCATGCAAAGTCTTGCGTTTGTCCTGGAAGATCTTCTTGCGCGCCATGTCTTTGGCATCCAGCACGCAGCGTTTGGCCGGGCCGTGCATATGCTCCACCAGGTCGCCGGGCAGGGTGCCGGCCAGCAACGCATCCTGCTGTTCGACGAAGGCTCTGGCCGCCGCGTTGGTCAAATGCTCGATGGCCTTGCCGCGCAGGATCGCCAGCTTGCGTCGGCGCGAGTCCTGGGGGCCGAGTTGCCGATAGGTCTGCGGCAGGTCGTCGCCCACCAAATCGAGCAGCAGCGACTCGACTTCGGCGTATTCCAGCAGCTCCATTTCCAGGCCGTCTTCCAGGTCGATCAGGGCGTAGCAGATGTCATCCGCGGCTTCCATCAGATAGACCAGTGGGTGACGGGCCCAGCGTTGTTCTTCGAGTTGTGGCAGGCCGAGCTTGTGGGCGATCTGTTCGAGAATCGGCAGCTCGCTCTGGTAGCAACCGAACTTGTGTTTCTTGTAGCCCAGAGCGTCGGCGTGGCGAGCGGTCCAGGGGTATTTCAGGTAAGTGCCCAGGGTGGCATACGTCAGCCGCGTACCGCCGTCGAACTGGTGGTATTCAAGCTGGGTCAGTACCCGGAAACCTTGGGCATTGCCTTCGAAATTGAGGAAGTCATTGCGCTCGGCGCTACTCATGTCATCCAGCCAGCCGCGCCCGGCTGCCTGTTGGAACCAGTGGCGGATAGCGTCTTCCCCGGAATGCCCGAATGGCGGATTGCCGATGTCGTGGGCCAGACAGGCCGATTGCACCACCATGCCCAGATCACTCGGGTCGCACCAGTCGGGCAGGGCGCTGCGCAGGGTTTCTCCGACGCGCATGCCGAGGGAGCGGCCCACGCAACTGACTTCCAGGGAGTGGGTCAGGCGGGTGTGGATATGATCGTTGCTGGACACCGGGTGCACTTGGGTCTTGCGGCCCAGGCGGCGAAACGCGCCGGAGAAAATAATGCGGTCATGGTCTTTGTGAAAGGGGCTGCGGCCGAGTTCTTCCGGGCTGTGCAGGGGCTTTCCAAGCCGTTCGCGGGTAAGCAGGGTAGGCCAATCCAAGGCGGGTACTCTCCGTGCGGTGAATGACCCGCCCAGCTTCCCGGTTCCGCCCTGGCGGGGCAAGCGAAAATCTACAACCCGGCCGCGTCGATATCGATTAACAGCAAGCGCTGACCGTTATCGAAGAATTGTCCGGCGGTGAGGCAATACTGGTTGGTGGTGGCGTCGCGATAAGTCGAGGACAACGTCAGGCGCCGCTCGTCCCACCCTTCGGCCAGCAGGTGGTAGAAATACGGGCGCCACGACCAGTTGTGGCCCAGGTAACGGTTGTCGGCTTGCCAGGCGTCATGGCGCCATTCCAGGTTGGGCGTGAGCTGCGTGCCATGCCGGTCGCACTGATAAAAACGCAGCAGCCAGGGGAAATCCGGCAATTGCGGCAACTGGTCAAGCGGCGCCTGGCCCAGGGCCCAGCTTTGCAGGATTTTCATCAACTCGGTCAATTGCTGGCGCAGGTGCATGATGCGCCCACGCTCCGCCAGTTTCTGCTGGACGTATGTCGTGCGCAGTTGGGCAAAGCGCGGTACGAAAGCGTCGGCGGCAAACCAGTCCAACTGCGCCTGGGCAAACAGATAGCCTTGTACATAGCGCGAGCCGCATTCCAGGGCAAAGCTCAGTTGTGCCTCGGTTTCCACGCCTTCGGCAATGATCCAGCAGCCGGTTTTTTCCGCCATCTGAGCCAGTGCCCGCACCACATCACTGCTTGGCCCGCCCTTGGCGGCTTCCTGGAACAGGCGCATGTCCAGCTTGAGGATATCCGGCTGCAACGCCAGTACCCGGTCAAGCTGGGAGTAGCCCGCGCCGAAGTCATCAATCGCGATGCGCGCACCGGCCTGGCGATACCGCGCGACCACATCGGCCAGGCGCTGGATATCACCGCCCAGTTCAGTGATCTCGAACACGATGCGCTGCGGGTCAACCCCGTGGGCGTGGATTTGTTTCAGACTCGGCAGGGCCTGGCCCGGACGCAATCGGTTGATCCAGCGCGGGGAGATGTTGAGGCTCAGAAACCAGTCTTGGGGCGCTTCATGCAGGCGGCTCAAGGCATTGTCGCGCAGCTGCCGGTCGAGGCGGCGCAAGGTCGTGCCTGGCGTACGTGGGTCGGCGAACAACGGGCCCACCGACTGCAAGCTGCCGTCGGCCTGGCGCAGGCGTCCCAGTGCCTCTACGCCGGCAATGCGTCCGGTGGCAGTGTCGATAAACGGCTGGAAGCAGGCGAGCGGTTGCCCGTCAATCACAGGGCCTCCTTATGGGAGATAGCGAAAAAAAGAGGCCCGGCCTTCAATGACGAAGGCCGGGCCGATTCTGTTTGCAAGAATGCAGCCAGCAGGGCTTATCCTTTGCGTGAAGTCCCCGCCATCGCCAATTTGATCAGAGGGATCAAACCGGCGCCCAGCCGCACCAGTCGGGTGATGCTGCTGATACTGCCGCCCTTGGCCCCCTTGCCGGTAAAGAAACCCATCAGCGTCACCGCCGCCACGCCCCACAGCGGCGCGTGCTTGATACCCAGGCTGTCCTGCCAGTTGTGGCGCATGTCGCGCACTTTGTGCAGCGGTGCCATCAATTGTTGGGACTCGTGACGGATTTCCTGGCGGTGCATTTCCATGCGCAGGCGGATCAGCGCCTTGCGCATTTCCCGACGGGAAGTGTTGTGCGGGATCTCAGTCAGGCTCATGGCAGCAGGCGCTCCCGATCATTGGCCAGCTCTTCAAGCGTGGCGTGGAACGGCGTGGATTCATCGAACACCGCAGCTTTCAAGCGCACCCCGCAGAACGCGGCGGCCAGGCTGTAGAACACGCAGAGGCAGATGATGCCGGTCAGACGGTAGCCGGTGTCCCAGACGAGGATCATCACCAGTGTCGACAACCCCACCAGCAATAACAGGGCAAACACCAAGGCCAAGCCGGCAAACAGCAGCAGGCTGACGGTGCGTGCTTTCTGCTCCTGCAATTCGATGCCGAACAGTTCGACGTGGCTGTGCAGCAAGCCTAGAACGGCCGCGCCCAGGCGTCGTGAGGTAGAACTTGCGCCCGTAGCCGAGCCGCTTTCGCCGATAGACATGATTAGCGCCTTGTAGCCAGCAGGCCGATCAAAAAGCCCACGCCGGCCGCGATACCCACCGACTGCCAAGGGTTGGCTTGTACGTAATCTTCCGTAGCAGTGACCGCCGCCTGACCGCGCTCGCGCAAGGAATCTTCGGTCAGTTGCAGGGTTTCGCGGGCCTTGAGCAGGCTTTCATGAATCTTGCTGCGCAGCTCGTCGGCCTGGTCGCCGGCCAGGATCGCCGTGTCATCCAGCAGTTTTTCGGTGTCACTGACCAGGGTTTGAAAATCCGCCATCAGTATTTCCTGGGCTGTCTGTGCTGTTTTTCTGGCCATGGTTATCTCCGTGATTGGCTGATCGGTACGTGTGGTTTCGAGTCACCCGCATCGGTGAAGGTTCAGTGCAATTGTGTGGTACAGCTTTTGCTTTGCCATGGTGCGCATGCACGAGTGCCTGCGCTGAATCTGGGCGGTAAGGCCTCAAGCCATCAAAAACCTTACCCTAAATAACTGAAACTCGCGGAAAAACCCTGTCGGCAACGGCCTGTTGTGTTGATCGCTGCGCTAAAGCGGTTCACGCCCTCTCAAGAGGGGCGGAGCCGGCGGTGCCAATTTAGTGCGCGCAATCGTGGCTTGAACCGCTTTGGTGCTTTTTGCCTTTAATGCAGGCCTGCCAACCTCCATGGAAAATTTGCAAAGTGCGGTGGACACCCTGGTCCACAGCTCAAATACCCTGTTTATCCTGATCGGCGCGGTCATGGTGCTGGCCATGCACGCCGGCTTCGCGTTCCTGGAAGTCGGCACGGTACGCCAGAAAAACCAGGTCAATGCACTGTCGAAGATCCTCAGCGACTTCGCCATCTCCACCCTGGCCTATTTCTTTATAGGCTATTGGATCTCCTACGGCGTGAGCTTCATGCAACCGGCGGCGGTGATCAGCGCCGACCACGGTTATGGCCTGGTGAAGTTCTTCTTCCTGCTGACATTCGCGGCGGCAATCCCTGCCATCATCTCCGGCGGCATTGCCGAGCGTGCAAAGTTCGCTCCGCAGTTGTGCGCCACCGCATTGATCGTGGCGTTTATCTACCCGTTTTTCGAAGGCATGGTCTGGAACGGCAATTTCGGCCTGCAAGCCTGGTTGCTTGCGACCTTTGGTGCCAGCTTCCATGACTTTGCCGGTTCCGTGGTGGTACACGCCATGGGCGGCTGGCTGGCGTTGGCGGCGGTGTTGCTGCTCGGCCCGCGTAACGGGCGCTACAGGGAAGGG
The DNA here is from genome assembly GCF_023701505.1 of Pseudomonas sp. SR18. NCBI lineage: Bacteria > Pseudomonadati > Pseudomonadota > Gammaproteobacteria > Pseudomonadales > Pseudomonadaceae > Pseudomonas > Pseudomonas sp. SR18. Next base: position 277,767 of record NZ_JAMQAU010000005.1, read on the forward strand.
CGCCTGGTTGCATTTGCACCGTCGAGCATTCCGTTCCTGGCGCTCGGGTCGTGGATTCTCATCGTCGGCTGGTTCGGCTTTAACGTGATGAGCGCGCAAACCCTCAACGGCGTCAGCGGCCTGGTGGCGGTCAACTCGTTGATGGCGATGGTCGGTGGCACAGTGGCTGCGTTGGTGATCGGGCGTAACGACCCAGGCTTCCTGCATAACGGCCCGCTCGCCGGGCTGGTGGCGATCTGCGCCGGGTCCGACTTGATGCACCCGGTGGGCGCGCTGGTCACTGGGGTAGTCGCCGGTGGGCTGTTTGTGTGGTGCTTCATCGCCGCCCAGGATCGCTGGAAGATTGACGACGTGCTGGGTGTGTGGCCGCTGCATGGCCTGTGCGGTGTGTGGGGCGGGATTGCCTGCGGCATCTTTGGCCAGACGGCGTTGGGCGGCCTGGGCGGCGTGAGCCTGATCAGCCAGTTGATCGGCACCGGCCTCGGCGTGGCGGTTGCATTTGGCGGCGGCCTGTTGGTGTACGGCGGGATCAAGCGCGTCGGCGGCCTGCGCCTGAGCCAGGAGCAGGAGTACTACGGCGCGGATCTGTCGATCCACAAGATCGGCGCGGTCAGTCAGGATTGATCGGCGCGTCGTCGCTGTTCGGCGGCGTGTAAAAGCCGTGGAGCAGTCGATAGCGGTTATGCCGCACTTCATCGACCCGCGCCTGCACCTGTTGGTCCGGCAGGCCCAGCAGGATCAAGGCGTGGGAGGCAAGCATCAGGCTCGACTCCAATAGCTCGGGCACCACTTCGCTGGCGCCCGCAGCTTTCAACTCGGCCCACTGGCTGTCATCGCGGGTACGCACCAGGATCGGCACGACGGGGTTGATGCGGCGCGCCTCCTTCAGTACCACCAGGGCGACATCGCTGTTGTCCACGGCAATCACCACCAACCGCGCGCGTTCCAGCCCCACTGCACTGAGCAAGGCGCCGCGACGGCAGTCGCCGTAATGCACGCTGCTGTCTTCGGTGGCGGTTTCCTGTACCCGTTCCGGGTCGTCATCCAGGGCGATAAACGTTTGTTGTTCGTGGCGCAGAAAACGCCCGATGGACTGCCCGACGCGGCCGTAGCCACAGATCACCGCGTGGTCGCGCAGCTCGGCATTGAGCGCGGTGATTTCTTCCAGTTGCACTTGCTGGTTGGGCTTGCGGTGCAGGCGCAGGGCAATTGCCGGTGCGGCACGCAACAGCAGTGGCGTCAGCAGCATTGAGCAAAACGTGGCGGCGAGCAGCAGGCCATTGAATTGATCCGGGATCAGACGGCTTTGCTGCATTTGCGCCATCAGTGCAAAACAGAACTCACCGCCTTGGGCGAGGGCCAGGCCGCTGCGCCAGGCTGTTTCGCTGTCGCTGCCGCGCAGCTTGACCAGCACCGCCACCACGCAACCTTTAACCAGCATCAGTGTAAGCGTCAGGCCAAGGATCAGCAGGCTGTGGCTGATGAACAACTGCAGGTCAATCAACATGCCGATGCTGACGAAAAACAGCCCCAGCAGGATGTCGCGAAACGGGCGGATATCCGCTTCGATCTGGTGACGGTAATGGCTCTCTCCCAGCAGCATACCGGCCAGGAACGCACCGAGGGCCGGGGACAGGCCAAGCAAGTGGGTGAGCCAGGCGGTCAGCAACACGATCACCAGCGCCAGCAGCACAAACAGTTCTGCCGAATGGGACGCGGCGACCTCACGGAACAGGCGCGGCAACAACCAGCGACTGGCCAGCAGCAGGCCAACAAACAGCACCACGGTTTTGCCCAGGGTCAACGGCAGCGCCCAGTACCAGGCGTGGTCGCTGCTGCCGGCAAACACCGGCACCAGGGTCAGCAGCAAAACGGCGACCACGTCCTGGAACAGCAGTACGCCAATCGCATTCTGCCCATGGCTGCTGAAGATTTCCCCAAGGCTGCCCAGCTCTTTACTGACGATCGCCGTGGAGGACAACGCCAGCCCCGCCCCCAGCAGCAAGGCGATGCCGGGCGCCACACCAAAGCCCATCAACACGCCCCCCAGCAGCGCACTGCACCCCAGCACCTGCAAACTGCCCAGGCCAAACACCACGCGGCGCAGGGCGAGCATCTTGGTCAGGGAGAACTCCAGGCCCAGGGAAAACAGCAGGAACACCACGCCAAGCTCGGCGAGATCGGGCAGCTCTTCGCTGTCGTTCACCCAGTCCAGCGCCGTAGGCCCCACCGCCAGGCCCACGCACAGGTAGCCCAGCACGGGCGGCAGTTGCAGCCGGCGAAACAGCGCAATCACCACCAGGGATGAGGCCAGAATGATCAGCAGGTTGGCGAACACAAGCATCTCCGTTGCAGGGGGGGCGGGCAAAAAGCCGCGAGAATCGCTGAATCAGTTATAGGCCATGCTGATCTGGATCAGGGTTTATCGGCTCGCCACCGGTACTGAGCAGGCCTAGAATGTTGATCTGTTTTCTGATCAGGTCCTTTCGTCATGCTTCCTGAATGCCAGCTGTTCGGCACCCTGGGTTGCCATCTTTGTGAGATTGCCGAAGCCGAAATCATGCCGCTCGTCGAACACGGGTTGCTGGTGGAACTGGTGGATATCACCGATCCCGCTGACCTCACCGAAGCCTACGGCCTGCGGATTCCGGTGCTCAGAAGGGTGGACACCGGTGCCGAACTGGATTGGCCTTTCGACACTGAGCAGGTTGTCGCCTTCTTGCGCTGACGCTTCTGCGATGGCGGGTTTCCAATTATTACGTTACTGTATGTTTGTACAGCGATTGAATAGAGGGAACGCCCGTGGTGAATGTTGAACAACTGAAAAGCAGCGTCAATCGCATGTCCGCCGACGTCGTGCGCGACGCGGTGAACGAGCTGCGCCTCGATGGCCTGGTCACGGAAGGCAAGACGCCCTTTAACAAAGTGCATTTCAATACCTGCTTCGCGGAGATCGAAGCGTTGTTCCAGCGCGCCGGTTACCACAAGCAACTGGACGTGGTGGGTTATCAGGGGCTGCTTTACGCCTTGTACGATCCGGGCCGCTGGGACGCGGTGGATGTGCTGCGCTGGCTGAAGGAGTTCACCGACGCGGCCAGTGCGTCGCCTGTCCTGCGGGCGCAATTGGCCAAAGCCTGAGATCCGCCCTAGGCTGAGTCCCGCTTCATGCGGGATAATGCCCGCCGGTTTTTCAAGGCTTCGAGCATCGGCATGTCCACTTCCGGTTTTTCCGCGTCCCAACATCAAGCCAGCACCCTGTACCTGCCGCCTGGCCCTTGGGCGACCGTGCTCGATTGCCTGTGCGGGCACTTCCCGGCGATCAGCCGTGAACACTGGTTGGACCGCATCGGCCGTGGGCGGGTGTTGGATATCAACGGCAGCCCCATCCAGCTGGACCTGGCCTACAAGGAAGGTCTGTGCATTTACTACTTCCGTGAAGTACCGAACGAAAAGGTGATCCCGGCGCAGGAAACCATCCTGTATGCCGACGAGCATCTGGTGGTGGCGGATAAACCGCACTTCCTGCCCGTGACCCCGGCCGGCGAGTACGTCGAGCAAACCCTGCTGCGCCGCCTGATTCGCTGCCTGGATAATCCCTCACTGGTGCCCTTGCACCGTATCGACCGGCACACGGCGGGGCTGGTACTGTTCTCGGCCAACCCCGCCAGCCGCTCGGCCTATCAGCAGCTGTTTCCCACACGCCAGATCGATAAGTTCTACGAAGCCATTGCACCAGCGTTGCCTGACCTGAGCTTTCCCAGGGTGCATAAAAGCCGACTGGTCGATGGCGAGCCGTTCTTTCGCATGCAGGAAGGCCCTGGCACCGCCAACACCGAAACGGCGGTGGAGGTGCGCGAGAAAAACGGCGATCTGTGGCGCTACGGCCTGTTCCCGGTGACCGGCAAGAAACACCAGTTGCGTGTGCACATGAGCGCCCTCGGCGCGAGTATTTGCAACGACCCGTTCTACCCCGACGTGATCAAGGACGCGGTAGACGACTACGCCAACCCCCTCAAACTGCTCGCCCAGGGGGTGCGGTTCATCGACCCGGTTACGGGTGAAGAACGCAGTTTCCGCAGCCAGATCACCCTCGACTGGTAACCGCCAGAAACGACAAGGCCCGCGCGAGGCGGGCCTTGTTGGCAAACGCTAAGATTTACAGGTCTTTTACGGTGCGAACCTGATCTTTATTGATGCGGGTGCGCTTGCCGTCAAGTTGTTCGAATTCGTAGAAACCCGAATCTTCGTTGTATTTCGGGGTGTCGACGGCCTGGATTTCGCGACCGTCATTCAGTGTGATCACTGTTGGCGAAGCGCAACCGGCGAGGGTGGCGAGGCCCAGTGCAAGCATGAGAGCGGCGATGGTCCGTTGAGTCATGGGTTTGTCTCCGAGAGAATACTTTTTGATTGCTGACCTTGAGACGTGTAAGACGTCGCCAAAGTTCCTTGTGCGAAATTTCATTCTGACACGTCAGCGCTCGGCTTTAACAGCTCGGGCGTATTAAGGTTTGCCAAGCGCGGGTCATCTGCCGGGCACGCCAGGCCCACGCCGCCCAACTGCAGGAAGATCTTGCGCGGGCTGCGCTCACCCGTGTTCCAGGCCCGTTCTACCTCGGTTTTGAGGTGGGTGGGGATGATGCAGATCAAGGGTTCCCAGAATGCGCCGTGACGCACCATCACGGGCACCAATGGGTTTTGCCGCGCGGTCTCGCGCAGGTCGGCCAGTAGTCGTGTGTCGATATTCGGCACATCGCACGGCAATATCAGCAGGTGCTCATGGCGCGCTACAGCGAGCCCGGCGCGGATACCGGCGAGGGGGCCCGGGAAGTCCGGGCTGTCGTCACTCACCAGCGTATCGGCATAGGGCGCGTAGCGGTCCTGGTTGCGGTTGCACGAGATGATCAGGTCATCCGTCAGTGGCCGCACCAGGCCTTGCAGATGGGCGATCAAGGGCTGGCCGCGCCACGCCAGCAGGCCCTTGTCCTGGCCGCCCATGCGCTGGCCGCGTCCACCTGACAACAGCAGAATCGAGCAGGGCAGGGGCGAAGAATCTAACGACATAGGGGTTCCGCTACGGCAGGTAAACAGGGGCCTGTGATATAACACCGGGCTGTTCCTTCGACAACCGGACCGTGCCATGAAAGCCAAGGCAGATGCGCCCTTCGTACCCCTGAACATTGCTGTATTGACCGTCAGCGACACCCGCAACCTCGAAACCGATACCTCCGGCCAGGTCTTCGTTGACCGACTGACAGCCGCCGGCCATAACCTGGCCGAGCGCGTGCTGCTCAAGGATGACCTCTACAAAATTCGCGCCCAGGTCGCCCACTGGATCGCCGAAGACGTGGTGCAAGTCGTGCTGATCACCGGCGGCACCGGCTTCACCGGCCGTGACAGCACCCCCGAGGCGGTGAGCTGCCTGCTGGACAAGCAGGTCGACGGTTTCGGCGAACTGTTCCGCCAGATTTCCGTGGCCGACATCGGCACGTCCACTGTGCAGTCCCGTGCCCTGGCCGGTCTGGCCAATGGCACCCTGGTGTGCTGCCTGCCGGGCTCTACCAATGCGGTGCGTACCGGCTGGGACGGCATCCTCGCCGAGCAACTGGACAACCGTCACCGCCCATGCAACTTCGTCCCGCACCTGAAACAGGCCGAACCCTGTGAATCCCGTGGGTAAGCCCGGCAAGACCGGCGCGCTGCTGCCGGTAGAGGACGCTTTGGCCCAACTGCTGGCCATGGCCGACGCCGCGCCGATCCGTGAGCAGGATGCCCTGCTGCTGGCGGAGTGCGACGGCCGTGTACTGGCGCAAGACTTGATCTCAACCCTCGACCTGCCGCCGTGGCCAAACAGTGCCATGGACGGTTATGCCGTGCGCCTGGCGGATTGGACCGGCGAACCGCTGGTGGTCAGCCAACGCATTTTTGCAGGCCAGGCGCCACAACCCCTGGCCGCCGGCACCTGCGCCCGCATCTTCACCGGCGCCCCGGTACCGGAAGGGGCAGACTGCGTGGAAATGCAGGAGAACGCCGTGGTCCACGGCGATGAGCGCGTGAGCTTCACCGAGCCCCTGCACCTCGACCAGAACATCCGTCCCCAGGGCCAGGAAACTAGCGTAGGCGAGTTGGTATTGTCGGCCGGCACGCGTCTGGGCCCGATTGAACTGGGACTGGCGGCGTCCCTCGGCCATGATCGCTTGGCGGTGATACGTCGCCCGCGCGTGGCGGTGTTGTCGACCGGCGATGAATTGATCGAGCCCGGCTTACCGCTCGGGCCGGGGCAGATCTACAACAGTAACCGACGCGTGCTGTGCTCATGGCTTACGCGCATGGGGTGCGAAGTGATTGACGCTGGCATCCTGCCTGACGACCTGGAGCAAACCCGCGCGCGCCTGGGCGGTTTGGGCCGTGTCGACTTGATCCTGTCCACGGGCGGTGTGTCGGTGGGCGAGGCGGACTTCCTTGGGATCGCCCTGCGTGAAGAGGGTGAGCTGGCGTTGTGGAAACTCGCGATCAAACCGGGCAAGCCGCTGACCTTTGGCCACTTCCGTGGCGTGCCGGTGATCGGCCTGCCCGGCAACCCGGCGTCGACGCTGGTCACGTTCGCACTGCTGGCACGCCCTTATCTGCTGCGCCGCCAAGGGGTGCAAGACGTCGAGCCGCTGCGCTTTGAAGTGCCGGTAGGGTTCGAGTGGCCCAAGCCAGGCAACCGCCGCGAATACCTGCGCGGTCGCGTCGAGCAAGGCAAAGCGATCATCTACCGCAACCAGAGCTCCGGTGTGCTGCGCAGTGCGGCGTGGGCGGAAGGGTTTGTGGAGGTGTTGGAAGGCACGACGCTGGCTATCGGCGATCGGGTCAACTTCATTCCGTTGAGTGAGGTATTTGGCTGACACACAATTCACCGGTGGCGGGGGCACAGTCAAGATAAGTCCTATGAGCCATCCAGAACGGGCAGGTTAATTTTCTGAGTCTTGGTTACTGGAGGCCTGACGATGACTATCCAACCTGCTACTTCCGCTCCTGGCGTGGCGGCACCCGCTCTCGCCGAACCCGGCTTGCCCACTGCAGCGTCGATCAATTCAAGCACTGCACGTGGGGTTTTGAATCAACTGATCGGCACGCCGCTTTCCGAGAATACTTATCGGGAGCGGCTTGCCTGCATGATCGCCGATCCGAGCATTACCTCCTGGCAGGCGCTGACGCGTGATCCTGGGCAGTTGCAACGATTGCAGGACAATGAGCGGCTGCGGTGGGCTGACCCGGCTGCGGCTGACAAAACCTTGCCGACACTGGCGCAGGCCCTGGGCAAGAAAAATGTCTGGCTGCCCGAGGTGGACAGCCTCAATGCCAACATTCTGAAGAACCTGACTGCACAGGTGGCAGAAAAATACCTGACGCAATTCCAGTCCATTCTTCAAGACCCGGCACCTGCCTTGTCGCAGGATGTCTCGATAGTTCGGGGTGCGCCATCAGCGGGTAAAACTACCTTTCTCACCGGCCAGTTCGCGCTCAACACCGATGTTGTCAAGAACATGATCCAAAACCGTATGCCCGGCACGAGCATGTTGCAGGTGCATGACCAGGGCGCGGCGTTGGTTCAGCAGTTCATGAGCCCCATGGAAAAGCGCCTGGGGCAGCCACTGACGCGCGATGCGTTGTACCTGTGGCCAAACGATTTCAACCAGAAAATCGCCGATATCGCACGCTTGAGCCAGGAACCCAAGTTGCATTTCCACGATATCCAGGTGGACCTCGCGACCTTGTGCTGTCGGATTCTCAAGCGCGGCACCGATGAGGCGGTGATGGACTTCAATGTCCTGAGCCAGTTTTTCAGTGCCGGTCTGGAGCATCGTGGCCCGAGTATCGAGTCGGTCAAGAACAGTCAGGACAGGCTTAAGGAATATTCACTGTCGGCCTGGAACGGTCAGCAGAATGTGCTCGTTGCTCAACGCGCACCCGGTGCCAAGGATTTTGTGATCAAGGATCAAGCCCTGTTCGATAAGGTCACTGCCCGGGATAGCCGTTCCGTACAGGCAGAGGTAGAGAGTGTTCGCAACACCGTGATTGACGCGCCGTTCATCGAGGCCTTCACCGCGCCACTTCCGCCTGCGCAGGCGAGTGCGTTTGGTGCGGCATTGCGGCGGTATGAGGGGCAGACGTTCGAGCAGGCGTTGAAACAGCACGCTCAGCGCAAGCCGGTTACCACCTCGGTAGCGGCCCGCGTATTGGCCAGCGTGGTGCCGGGCTGATTCAGTAGTCATCCCCGCGTTCGGTCACGTCGCGCTCTACCGGCGCGGCGTACGGGTCATACCCCACCGGGAACTTGCCCTTCAGCGTCCAGGCAAACGCAATGATCTCGGCAATCGTGCGGTACAGCTCTTCCGGAATGCTGTCGCCCAGCTCCATGCGTGCCAGCAGCTTCACCAGCTCGGCGTTTTCATAGATCGGCACTTCATTTTCCCGCGCCAATTTCAGGATGGCTTCGGCCAGGGCATCGTCGCCCTTGGCAGTGAGCGTGGGCGCCTGCTGGCCGTCGTACTTGAGGGCAATCGCCTGGCGTGGCGGGTTTGCGTTGTTCATGCGGTTTCATCCACCCAGCGTTGCTCAAGTCCGGTTTTCGGCCCACGTGGCGGCGTGCCGAGGTGGCAATCCAGGTCGCCGACGTTGATGCCAGAGGTCACCAGCCGCTCGCGCAGGCTGCCCAAATGGCTTTCGATCAGGCTGGCGGTGAACGGGCGGGTTGCCCACAGTTGGCTGGACAGTTTGCCCTGGGTCAGTTGCGCCTGGACCTGCAATGGCCCCAGCGGCTCCATATCGAACGCCAACTCGACGCGCCAGAGCATTTGCCTGGGGTCTTTCCTGTCCTTGCGTTCGGGCTGGTCCTTGTCCTGCGCCGGTTCCTCGCGCTGGAACTTGACCTGCAAGGGCACGATGTCTTGCAGGCTGCGCATGGGGATTTCCAACTGCCAGGTGGTTTGCAGGCGGCCATCGGCGGTGGTGCCGGTTTGTTCCAGGCTCGACAACTGATGGCTCTGCAAGCGGGAGATGGCCCCGGCAGCCAGGCGCAGCAGGTTCTCCAGGTCGCCTTCGCCTTCCAGTTTGGCCATCAGCCGCTCCGGCAGTGGGAAGCCAACCGGTGCCTGTCGCGCGCTGACTTGGCCGAGCGTATTCAGCGGGCTGCGCACGAAATTCGGCATCACCTGGGCCAGGGTGTTGGCGGCGAGGATCGCATTCAAGTTGGTGCTGGTGGGCAGGGCAGGCAGCAGATCCGCGACCAGGCGCAGCAGCGCGCCCTTCATATCCAGGGGCGGCACTTGCGGGTTTTGCCCGGCGAGCAGCTTGGCTTCAAGAAATGCGCCGCTGTTCTGGACCACCTGGGCCAGCACTTTGGGATTACTTACCTGGGCCAGGTCCGGCAGGGCGGCGAGCAAGCGGTCGGCGGCGGCGCGCAGGTCGGCGGAGGTGCTGTCGCCGCGCGGCAGGTTCTGCAGTGCAGTGAACACCGCATCCAGCGAGCCTTGCCGACTTTGCTGGGTCGAGAGTTGTTGAGTGACGGCCAATTGATCCTTGAGCCCGCTCAACGGTACGAAGCTCAGGGTCTGCGCGTTCTGCACCACGGCGCTGAGCAGGCTGCCCACGCGCAGGGGCTGAGGGCTTTCCACCGTCAGCGTCGCACCGGCCAGGGCGTTGTTGAGCACCGTCACCAGCGAGCGGTAGATCGCCGGTTGTGCGGTGCCCTGGGGCAACATCTGGGTGGTCAGCACCTTGGCCTGCAACAGCGTGCCCACGGGCATCTGATCAGTGTCGATGCGGGTCAGGGCCGCCACATTGGCATTCAAGGCCTGTTGCAAGCTCAAGGTCAGGTTGCCCGCCGGCGTCTGGCTCACCGCCACATTGCTGCCCAATGGCAACGGCTGGGCGCTGCTGGCTTGCACCAGGGTCTGGCGGCCGCCTTCAAGGGTCAGCTTGAGCAGAAGCTGAAAGGCTTCACCGCCTTGCTTGAGCGCGATGACTTCGGCGTTCGCGGTTTTTCCCGGGTCGATCAGCCCGATCTGCGGCTCCAGCAGTTTCAGCAATTCACCCGTCGCAGGCGCGGGGCTTTGCCCGGCTGTCGGGGTGGGAGGGAGCGTAGGAAGGTTGATCTCGCCGGTCATCGTGCGCATCGTCTCTGGGGAAATTGCCCTCTTTAGCGTAGGGCATCACATGTATAATGCCGCCCGTCTGCAAAGAGAGCGCTAAAAACCTCACAACTATTTGATCCAGCTCTCTAAAATCGGTCGCCAAAGCCGTTATTGTGCATCTCTCTTTAACGGCCGCTGCACCGCCGACTTGAACCGTAAAGGCCCGCGATCTCTTGACCAGCCCTCTTCTTGAAGCCGTAGCGCTTGCCTGTGAACGCGACTTGCGCCTGCTGTTCGAGCACCTCGACCTGCGTGTGGCGGGTGGCGATATGGTGCAGGTCAGCGGCCCCAACGGCAGTGGCAAGACCAGTCTGCTGCGCCTGCTGGCCGGGCTGATGCAGCCGACGGCGGGCGAAGTGCGGCTCAACGGTAAACCCCTCAGCGAACAACGCACTGAACTGGCGCGAAACCTGATCTGGATCGGCCACGCCGCCGGCATCAAGGACGTGCTCACCGCCGAAGAAAACCTCAGCTGGCTCAGCGCCCTGCATCATCCTGCTCCCCGTGACGCCATCTGGCAGGCCCTGGCCGCTGTCGGTCTCAAGGGCTTTGAAGACATTCCTTGTCATACCCTGTCCGCCGGCCAACAGCGCCGCGTGGCCCTGGCGCGCCTGTACCTGCCGGGCCCGCCGTTGTGGATTCTCGACGAGCCCTTTACTGCCCTGGATAAACAAGGTGTCGCCCAACTGGAAGAGCACCTGGCGCGGCACTGCGAGCAGGGCGGCACCGTGTTGCTCACCACCCATCACACTCTGGCTCGCATGCCCGCCGGTTACCGCGACCTCGACCTGGGCCGGTGGTCGGCATGAGTGTCTTCGCCCTGCTGGTCGCCCGTGAAGCGCGGCTGTTGTGCCGTCGCCCGGCTGAATTGGCCAACCCGCTGGTGTTCTTTGCCATTGTGATTGCGCTGTTCCCGCTGGCGGTCGGCCCCGAGACTAAACTGTTGCAAACCTTGTCTCCGGGACTGGTGTGGGTGGCGGCGCTTTTATCCGTTCTGCTCTCGCTGGACGGGCTGTTTCGCAGTGATTTCGAAGACGGTTCCCTGGAGCAGTGGGTCCTTTCGTCGCACCCTTTGCCACTTCTGGTACTGGCCAAGGTGCTGGCACACTGGGCTTTTTCCGGCCTCGCGCTAGTCTTGCTCTCGCCGCTGTTGGCGATGATGCTGGGCTTGCCCGTTGAATGCCTGCCGGTTTTGCTTCTGTCCTTGTTACTCGGCACGCCAGTGCTCAGCCTGTTGGGGGCCGTGGGCGCAGCGTTGACCGTCGGTTTGAAGCGCGGTGGCCTGTTATTGGCCCTGTTGATTCTGCCGTTGTACATCCCGGTACTGATCCTTGGCAGCGGCGCTTTGCAGGCCGCGCTCATGGGCATGCCGGCGACCGGTTACCTCCTGTGGCTTGGTAGCCTGACCGCCCTGGCGGTAACCCTGACACCCTTTGCCATAGCCGCCGGCCTGAAGATCAGCGTCGGTGAATAATGAGGTCTGACCCAGCGTGACACGCTGAGTCAGTAAAGACCCTACGCTTCTCGCCATGACGCGAAGCAACCGTGAGAAACAGCAATGAACTGGACCTGGTTTCACAAGCTTGGCTCGCCCAAATGGTTCTATGGCATCAGTGGCAAACTGCTGCCGTGGTTGAGCCTCTTCGCCGTGTTGCTGATCGGCATCGGCCTGGTCTGGGGCCTGGCTTTCGCGCCGCCGGACTACCAGCAAGGCAACAGCTTTCGCATCATCTATATCCACGTGCCCGCCGCGATGCTGGCCCAGTCCTGCTACGTGATGCTGGCGGTGTGCGGCACCGTTGGCCTGGTGTGGAAGATGAAACTGGCCGACGTGGCCCTGCAATGTGCTGCGCCCATCGGCGCGTGGATGACCGCCGTGGCGCTGGTCACCGGTGCGATCTGGGGCAAACCCACCTGGGGATCATGGTGGGTCTGGGATGCGCGACTAACGTCCATGTTGATCCTGCTGTTTCTGTACTTCGGTCTGATTGCCCTGGGCAACGCGATCAGTAATCGTGACAGCGCCGCCAAGGCCTGTGCGGTACTGGCGATTGTCGGTGTGATCAACATCCCGATCATCAAATACTCGGTGGAGTGGTGGAACACCCTGCACCAGGGCGCCACCTTCACCCTCACCGAAAAACCGGCAATGCCCGTGGAAATGTGGGCGCCGTTGCTGCTGATGGTGCTGGGGTTCTACTGCTTCTTCGGCGCCGTGCTGCTGATGCGCATGCGCCTTGAAGTGCTCAAGCGTGAAGCCCGCGCCAGTTGGGTCAAGGCCGAAGTGCAAACCTGCCTGGGAGCGCGTGGATGAGCTTTGCTTCTTTCAGTGATTTTCTCGCCATGGGCCACCACGGCCTGTATGTCTGGACGGCCTATGGCATTTGCCTGGCGGTGCTGGCCCTCAACGTCGCCGCGCCGATCCTGGCCCGCAAGCGTTATCTGCAACAAGAGGCGCGTCGTCTGCGCCGGGAGACCGAAAAGTGAATCCGCTGCGTAGAAAGCGTCTGTTGATCATCCTTGCCATCCTGGCCGGCGTCGGCATTGCCGTGGCCCTGGCCCTGAGCGCCCTGCAACAGAACATCAACCTGTTCTACACCCCGACCCAGATCGCCAATGGCGAAGCGCCTGTCGATACGCGCATCCGCGCCGGCGGCATGGTGGAGAAGGGCTCGCTGAAACGCTCCGGCGATTCCCTCGACGTGACCTTCGTGGTCACCGACTTCAACAAGGCCGTGACCATCACCTACCGCGGCATCCTCCCGGACCTGTTCCGCGAAGGCCAGGGCATCGTCGCCCTGGGCAAACTCAACGCCGACGGCGTGGTGGTGGCCGATGAAGTGCTGGCCAAGCACGATGAGAAATACATGCCGCCGGAAGTCACCAAGGCCTTGAAAGAAAGCGGCCAATCCGCGCCAACACCCGTTAAGGAGGGTTGAGTGATGACGTCCGCACTGTTTATCCCCGAGTTGGGCCAGTTGGCGATGATCCTCGCCCTGTGCTTCGCCATCGTGCAGGCCGTGGTGCCGTTGCTCGGCGCCTGGCGTGGTGACCGCCTGTGGATGAGCCTGGCGCAGCCGGCCGCCTGGGGTCAGTTCGCCTTCCTGTTGTTCGCGTTTGGCTGCCTGACCTACGCGTTTATGACCGACGATTTTTCCGTCGCCTACGTCGCCAATAACTCCAACACCGCGCTGCCTTGGTACTACAAGTTCAGCGCCGTGTGGGGCGCCCACGAAGGTTCGTTGCTGCTGTGGGCATTGATCCTCGGCGGCTGGACCTTCGCCGTGTCGGTGTTCTCGCGCCAACTGCCGCAAGTGATGCTGGCGCGGGTGCTGGCGGTGATGGGCATGATCAGCATTGGTTTTCTGCTGTTCCTGATCATGACCTCCAACCCGTTCAGCCGCATCCTGCCGCAGATCCCGTCGAATGGGCATGACCTCAACCCCTTGCTGCAGGACATCGGCCTGATCGTTCACCCGCCGATGCTTTACATGGGTTACGTCGGTTTCTCCGTGGCCTTCGCCTTCGCCATCGCCGCCTTGTTGGGCGGGCGCCTGGATGCCGCCTGGGCGCGCTGGTCGCGGCCGTGGACCATCGTCGCCTGGGCCTTCCTGGGGATTGGCATCACGTTGGGCTCCTGGTGGGCGTACTACGAACTCGGCTGGGGCGGCTGGTGGTTCTGGGACCCGGTGGAAAACGCCTCGTTCATGCCGTGGTTGGTGGGCACCGCGCTGATTCACTCCCTGGCCGTCACTGAAAAGCGCGGCGTGTTCAAGAGCTGGACGGTGCTGCTCGCCATCGCCGCATTTTCCCTCAGCCTGCTCGGCACGTTCCTCGTGCGTTCGGGCGTACTGACTTCGGTGCATGCGTTTGCGTCCGACCCGGAGCGCGGCGTGTTCATCCTGATCTTCCTGCTGTTTGTGGTGGGCGGCTCACTCACCCTGTTCGCCCTGCGTGCGCCGGTGGTCAAGAGCCACGTTGGCTTCAACCTGTGGTCGCGGGAAACCCTGCTGCTGGGCAACAACCTGGTGCTGGTGGTCGCTGCGTCGATGATCCTGCTCGGCACTCTTTACCCGCTGGTGCTGGATGCCCTGAGCGGCGCCAAGCTGTCCGTCGGCCCACCGTATTTCAACGCGCTGTTTATCCCGTTGATGGGGTTGCTGATGGTGGTGATGGCGGTCGGCGTACTGGTGCGCTGGAAAGACACACCCGTGAAATGGCTGGCCGGCATGCTGATGCCGGTACTGCTGGGCAGCGTCGCGCTGGCCGTGATCGCCGGCATTGCCTATGGCGACTTCAACTGGGCGGTACTGGCCACCTTTATGCTCGCCGCCTGGGTGCTGCTGGCCGGTGTGCGCGACCTCTTCGACAAGACCCGCCACAAAGGCTTGATCAAAGGCCTGCCGACGCTGACCCGCAGCTACTGGGGCATGCAGATCGCCCACATTGGCATCGCCGTGTGTGCGCTGGGCGTGGTGCTGTCCAGCCAGAACAGCGCCGAACGCGACCTGCGCCTGGCGCCGGGCGAGTCCATGGACCTGGGCGGTTATCAGTTTATCTTTGAGGGCGCCAAGCACTTTGAAGGGCCGAATTTTACGTCCGACAAAGGCACTGTGCGGGTAGTGCGCGACGGTAAGGAAATCAGCGTGCTGCACCCGGAAAAACGCCTCTACACCGTGCAGAGCTCGATGATGACCGAAGCCGGTATCGACGCCGGTTTCACCCGTGACCTCTATGTGGCGTTGGGCGAACCGTTGGGCGAGGGCGCCTGGGCCGTGCGCGTGCATGTGAAGCCGTTTGTGCGCTGGATCTGGTTTGGCGGTTTGCTCACCGGCTTTGGTGGTTTGCTGGCCGCGCTGGATCGGCGGTATCGAGTCAAGGTCAAGAGCCGGGTGCGTGAAGCCCTCGGTCTGCAAGGAGCGGCGGTATGAAGCGTTGGTTGATGGTGTTGCCGCTGGCGTTGTTCCTGGTGGTGGCGGTGTTCCTGTATCGCGGCCTGTACCTGGACCCGGCCGAGCTGCCTTCGGCAATGATCGGCAAGCCGTTCCCCGAGTTCTCTCTGTCGAACGTGCAAGGCGACAAGACGCTGACCCGTGCCGACCTGCTGGGCAAACCGGCGCTGGTCAACGTGTGGGGCACCTGGTGTATCTCCTGCCGCGTCGAACACCCGGTGCTCAACAAATTGGCCGAGAAGGGTGTGGTGATCTACGGCATCAACTACAAGGACGACAACGCAGCAGCCTTGAAATGGCTGGCCGAGTTTCACAACCCATACCAGCTGGATATCCGTGATGAAGACGGCAATCTCGGCCTCAACCTCGGCGTCTACGGCGCCCCGGAAACCTTCTTTATCGACGCCAAGGGCGTGATCCGCGACAAGTACGTCGGTGTGATCGACGAAGTCGTGTGGCGTGAGCAACTGGCCGCCAAGTACCAGGCGCTGGTCGATGAGGCCAAACCATGAAACGTCTGTTAGCCGCTGCCGTGCTGGCGCTGGGCTTGGTCGGTGTGGCCCACGCGGCCATCGACACCTACGAATTTGCCAAGGACGGTGATCGCGAGCGTTTTCGCGAACTGACCAAGGAACTGCGCTGCCCCAAGTGCCAGAACCAGGACATCGCCGACTCCAACGCGCCCATCGCCGCCGACCTGCGCAAGGAGATCTTCCGCATGCTGGGTGAGGGCAAGGACAACCAGCAGATCATCGACTTCATGGTCGACCGCTACGGTGATTTCGTGCGCTACAAACCGGCCCTCACCGGCAAGACCGCGCTGCTCTGGTTCGGCCCCGCCGGGTTGTTGTTGGCGGGCGTGGTCGTCATGGCGGTGATCGTGCGCCGTCGCCGCGCCGCGCCAACCGATGGTTCCGACGCGCTGTCCCCCGAAGAGCGTAAACGCCTCGACCAATTGCTGGACACCAAGACTGATGATTGATTTCTGGCTCGCAGCCGGCTTGCTGCTTCTGATTGCCCTGAGTTTCCTGTTGATCCCTGTGTTGCGTGGCCGTCGTGCCCAGCGCGAAGAGGATCGCACCGCGCTGAACGTGGCGCTGTACCAAGAGCGTGTCGCCGAGCTGCAAGTGCAGCAGGACGAAGGCGTGCTCAACGCCGCGCAACTCGACACCGGTCGCGCCGAAGCGGCCCGCGAACTGCTGGCTGATACCGAAGGCGTCGAAAAGCCCCGCGAGTCCCGTCTGGGCAAACCGCTGCCGTTGCTCGCCGCCGTCCTCGTGCCCGTGCTTGGCTTGGGCCTGTACCTGCACTTTGGCGCCAGCGACAAAGTCGAACTGACGCGCGAGTTCTCCCAGCCGCCGGTGTCCATGGAAGACATGACCCAGCGCCTGGAGCGCGCGGCCGTGGCCCAACCGGACTCAGCCGAAGGCTTGTACTTCCTCGGCCGTGCCTATATGGCGCAGGATCGTTCGGCCGATGCGGCCAGAGTCTTCGAGCGTGCCGTGGCGTTGGCTGGCCGCCAGCCGGAGCTGCTTGGCCAGTGGGCCCAGGCGCAATACTTCGCTGACGATAAGCAGTGGTCGCCCAAGGTTCAGGCGTTGACCGATGAAGCCCTGAAGCTGGATCCGAAGGAAGTCACCAGCCTCGGCCTGTTGGGTATCGCGGCGTTTGAAGGCAAGCGTTATCAAGAGGCCATCGACTACTGGACACGCCTGCTGGCCCAACTGCCACCGGAGGATAATTCCCGTGCCGCGCTGCAAGGCGGCATCGACCGGGCGGCGCAGAGCCTGAAGGAAAGCGGGGGCACCGTCGCCGAAAAAGCCGTGATAAAGGTGCGGGTGGATGTGTCCGCCGATGTGAAGGCCAAGGCGCTGCCGAACGACACTGTGTTCATCTTCGCCCGCGCCGTCAGTGGCCCTCCGGCACCGTTGGCGGCCAAACGCATTACCGTCGCCGAACTGCCGGTCACCGTCGAGTTGGGTGACGCCGACGCAATGATGCCGCAATTGAAACTGTCCAACTTCGCCGAAGTCCAACTGGTTGCGCGCATATCCCGGGCAGGTCTTCCGACCGCTGGCGAGTGGATCGGCCGCAGTCAACCCCTGGCCAGCAGCACTACTGCACTGCAACAGCTGACCATCGACAGTCCGGACAAGTAATCCTGAGGAAACGCCCATGACGACCGCATTCGCACGCATCACCCTGCTCAGCCTGGTAGTGGGCCTGAGCGCCTGTGCGGTCCATCGGCCACCTCCTGGCCCGACCGGCCCGACGATCCCGCCGTCCGGCCCTTCGACTCAGCCGAGCACCAGGCCTTCCGGCCCGGTTACCCCGCCGCCAAAGCCTGTGCCGACCAAATCGCCGACGTTCGCCCCGCCACCGGGCGCCGCCAGCCACTGGGACGGCAAGATGCAGGTCTACGTGCTCGATGACCAGCCCGACACCTTCTACCGCCAGCGCACCTACTACCGCTGGAGCAACGGCTGGAGCCGCTCTATCAGCCCCAACGGGCCATGGGAAGAAACCAACGTGCAAGGCGTGCCGCCGGGGTTGAGCAAGCAGTACGCGCAATGACAAAAGGCGACCGTGTTCGGGTCGCCTTTTTTATGTTCGATTTGAAAGGCTATCAACTGTGGGAGCGGGCTTGCTCGCGAAGGCGGCCTGACAGTCGATCGGGATGTTGGATCTAACCAGGCGTCCTGCCGGGTTACCCCCGAATTCAAGTTGCACTTGGTTCGCCCGCCCGCACCCACGTCACACCGACGCTGCCTCCTGTGCCTTCAATGTGCGCCGGGCGATGACAATGGCCAGCACCGCCAAGCTGAAGGTGGCCCAGGCCATCAGTTGAGTCCCTGCGACAAATGCCTGTATAGCGTTGCCCATGACTTCACTGGCCTGGTCGTGAGCCAGGGTGGTCGAAATTGCGTGGGCGCCTGCCAAGGTTTCGCTTGCCAGGTGCATTTGCACCGGGGTCAAGAAGTCCGGTAGGTGCAGCGTGCCGCGGTAGTACGCCGTCACCAGGCCACCGAGCACGGTGGTGCCGAGTACTACCCCGACTTCATAGGCCGTCTCGCTGATGGCTGACGCGGCTCCTGCCTTGTTGGCCGGTGCGGCCGACAGGATCACGTCGTTAGAGACCGTGGCGATGGCACCCACGCCAATGTTCAACAAGGCAAACGCAACCACGATCACCGTCAAACTGCTGCCGAGGCTGGCGACCAGCAAAAACGCGCCGGCAGTGAAGGCCAGCAGGATGGGAATCAGGACATTGACCGATACGCGCTGGGCGACCGGGACTATCAGGATCCCCACCACAATCGCCATGAGCTGGCCCGGTATCAGCGCCAGGCTGGCGTTCAAGGGCGACATGCCCAGGACGATTTGCAGCAATTGCGTGGCAAAGAACACGAAACCGATCAGGAAGGCCAGGCTCATCAGGTTAATGGTCACCGAGCCGCTGAACGTCTTGTTGCGAAACAGGCTCAGGTCCATCAAGGGGGTAGGGAGGCGCAACTGACGGCGTACGAATTGCCAGCCGCTCACGATTGCGACGGCCAGTGTCGCCAGTGCCCAGGCATCCGGTCCTTCGCTGGCGACATGCTTGATGCTGTACACCAGGGCACTGAGGGCGACCATCGAGAGCACAATGCTGATGACGTCCATCGGCCCCGAGGCGTCCGGCTCGGACTCAGGCAGCAGCCAGGGGCCGAGGATCAACAGAGGCACCAGTACCGGCACGGCCAGGAGAAAAATCGACCCCCAGTTGAAGAACTCCAGCAGTATGCCGCCGACCAATGGCCCAAGCGCAGAACCGACGGTCAAGGTGGTTGCCCAGATCGCCACGGCCAGGCGACGCTCTTCCCGGTCGTCGAACACTGAGCGAATCAACGCCAACGTCGACGGCATCAACATTGCCCCGAAGATCCCCATGCACGCCCGTCCCGCGACCAGCTGCGTGGCGGTGCTGGAATAAGCGGTCATCACCGACACCAGGGTAAACCCCAGTGAGCCGATCAGCAGGAGTTTGCGATGGCCTTTGCGATCACCCAGGCTACCCATGGAAATGAGCAACCCTGCCAGCACCAGTGAGTAGGCATCGATCATCCACAATTGCTGGCTGGCACTGGGGTGCAGGGCCTCGGCGATTTTGGGCAGGGCAAAACCCAGCACGGTGTTATCCACGGTCACCAGCAAGACTGGCAGCATCAATATCGCGAGCGCCAACCACCGGCGTGAGCGTGGTTGTTGTGTTACTTCATCAGCCGCTAAAGACATCACCGGCTCCTTCTTGGAAAAGTGGCGAGTTGTGAAAAAACACCTCGCCATTCCCTGGCGAGGTCATCGTTCAGTTCAGCAATGAAAACAGATGCTGGCAGTCCACGGCGCCTGCATTCAAGCGTTTGCCCAAGACCTTTGAAACACTCTGTAAATCGCTTCTGAAGCGCTCATAGTCCTGCTCCACGATGTTTTCCTGCAGGCGCTCCAGGCCCTGCACCAGCGCTTCACGCTGAGCGGTCGCCTGGTCGTTTTCCAGTTGTATGTCCCAATACACCTCGGGCGGGTTGACCAGGATGCGCGACAGCAGCGCCATCATGGTACGCATGGGCGGCGGCATGACCTCTGCCACGATGTCCAGGTCGACCGAAGATTGGGCCAGGGCCATGCCGAATCCGAGAATGGCTGCATGGGGCAAGGCCTGACACAGGGCCATCAGCTCATCATGCGCGGCGGGCGTCATTCGACGGACCTTCATCCCGGCCTCCATCAAATGCCGTTCGATGAAGGATTGCGGGGTTTGCACGTCTTCCACGCAGACCGCCACCGTGCGCCCCTGGACGGACAACTTGGGCGAAAACATGGGGTTGACGCCCACAAACCTTTGCTGCGGCGCCGCTGCTTTCAGTGCTTTGAAAAAGGGGCCCTGCACCGAGCAGGTGGGGATCATTACCGCGTCTGAAGGCAAGCACCGGGTCACCCAGGCAATCGCGCTGACCGCGACGCTTTCAGGCAGAGCGAACACCACGGCGATGGCGTCGCGAAAAACAGCCCCTGAATGATTGAACGGTTGAGTCACGTCCATTTCGTGAAACTCACAGTCGGAATCCGGCGGACGGCGATCCACGACGCGCACGATGTATCCGTATTGCTTGAGAATACGGCTGATCAGTGAGCCGATGAGGCCAGCGCCTCCTAATACGACTACTGCTTGGGTATTCATGTGTCGCTCCCTGCGCAAAAGCTGTAATACGGCACGCTGGCCTTGACCAGCGTCTCTTCAAGTTCTTCTTTCGGGTCGGAGTGGGCGACGATGGCGCCACCAATGCCGAACTCAGCCTGTTGTTTATGCAATACCGCTGTGCGGATGACGATGCTCAGTTCCGCACTGCCATTGAAGGAGATCCAGCCCAGCGCTCCGGAATAAACACCCCGTGCACAAGTCTCCAGCCCATCGATGATTTCCATCGTGCGCTTTTTCGGCGCACCGGTCATTGAGCCTCCCGGAAAGCACGCTCTGATGGCCTCCATTGACGAGATGTCGCTGCGTAGATGTCCACGTACCGTAGAGACGAGCTGGTGTACCGAGGAAAAACTCTCCACGGCGAAAATATTCGGCACATGCACACTCCCTGAACGGCATACGCGGTTCAGATCATGGCGTACCAGATCGACAATCATCAGGTTCTCGGCGCGATCTTTGGTCGAGGCGTGCAAGTCATCTCGCAGGCGCTGATCTTGCTCAGGGTCTTTGCTGCGTGCACGGGTGCCCTTGATGGGGCGGGATTCGATCAGGCCGCCTTCATCGATTCTCAAAAAGGTCTCGGGTGATGCGCTCAGCACGCTGAAGCTGTCGAAGCAAAGATAGGCCCCATAAGGTACTGGGCTTGCTTCGCGCATTCTCCGATAGGCTGCGAGGGGCGCGCCGTCGTAGCTCATCCGCGCGCGGTTGGTCAGGCATATTTCATAGGATTCACCATCGGTGATGTATTGCAGCGACTGCTTGACCTTACGGATGTAACTGTCGGGGCTGTCTTCGAGTGACAGCTCAAGTTCATTCACTGCACCGGGGACAAAACGCCGTGTGTTCGTGGCGCTCTGAGGTGGGGGCATTGAGGTCAGCAACGTCGGCCACTGCTGGGGCTGGCCCGTCGCGCTTAACAGGCATTCGTAGACCTTTTGGTCATGGTGGTCGAAGACGAAGAAATGCGGCGCCAACATAAAGCCGGCATCCGGTTGCCCGGAGCGATAGACCTTGTTCCCGCCGGTCAGGGCCTTGAGTTCATACCCCAGGTACCCGACAAAACCACCCTTGAATTCAAACGGAAGGTATTGCGGGACTGCCACGTTGACCGATTCGATGAGCTGGCCGAGCAGGGTGAAGAAATCACCTGCCACACGCCTGCTGCCTTTGGGGCCTTCGAGTGTGAGGGTTTCGCTGTTGACGTTATAGGTTAGACGAATAGCCCCCTGGGCCTGGCCGCTGCCCATGATTGAATAGCGCGCGTTGGGCCGTTCGGATTTTTCGCTGTCGAGCCAGAAAGCATGCTGATCATTGGCATAAAGCGTGGTGAACAGCGCCAATGGATCGCACGCAGCCGAATGGACTCGATAGGCCAATTGTAGGTTGAGCAAACCGCCTACCGCGACGTAGTGCTCCTTGGCCGATTGAGCACTGGCCGGGCTCTGTCGCGTCGGCACGCGCTGGCGCCCATTGTGCTCAAGTGCCATGCGGATGAAGTTACTGAGCAGCGCATGCCCATACTCCGAGTCGATGGACTCAGGATGGAACTGGACGCCCCAGATCGGACGGCTTTGGTGCTCGATCGCCATCACCACACCTTCCTCCGTCCACGCCGTGCAGCGCAGCTCCTCAGGCAGATGGGTACACATCAGGGAGTGGTAGCGCACCACTTCAAACTGCTCTGGCAGGTCGCGGAACAAACCACTGCCGGCGTGCTGGATTTTACTGCGGTAACCGTGCACCGGGTTGGGCGCGTGGCCGACGGTTCCGCCAAGGAATTGGGCGATACCCTGGTGCCCCAGGCAAATGCCGAGCAAGGGTACCGGGGAGCGCAGGATAACCTGCCCGCACACGCCAAAATCCAGGTACTCGCCCGGGTGCCCAGGGCCCGGTGAAAGCACTACGGCATCGTATTGTTCAATGTGCAGGTGTTCGTACGCCACGCTGTTGGTGACGATATCGACGCACACACCTGTGACCTCGTACAGGTATTGGGCGATGTTCTGAGTGAAGGAGTCAAAATTATCAATCAGCAATATTTTCATGAGCGCTGCCCCTGGCCCAGGCGCTGCTGAATCAACCGCTCTTCCTGGTTGCAGGTTTCCTCGATGATCAGCTTGAACACCGACTGAACGTAATCGGGCCTCAAGCCGACTTTCGAGGCGTGGCTTGCGAGCTGATCCATCACTTGAACGATACGTTTGGGCTGCATCATGGGGATGTCATGGGCCGCCTTGAGTTCGGCGATCTCCATGCACACGCTCATGCGTTCGCCAAGCAGGTCGACCAAGTGGGTGTTGATCCGGTCCAACTGATCCCGCATGGGTTGCAGGATGGTGGACGGAGTTGCACGTGAAATTTGCTGGTGCCGTGTCATATTCATTCCTTTGATGTGTACGACGTAGTGCGGGTGTGTGAAGGGTCAGGCGGTGGCCTCGGGTAGCGCAGTGGCGTTCCATAAGCCTGCACGGGTGAGCTCGTTCAAGGCTTGGGCCAGTTGCCGGATATCGTGATCGCCGTGGCTGGCCGAAAAGGCGAAGCGCAGCATGGCTTTTCCCTTGGCGATGATCGGGTAGAACACCGGGAACATGAGGATGCCGTGGTCGCGCAGGATCCGGCAGGCTTGCAGGCCGTCTTCTTCGGTTTCGAAGAATGCGCCTCTGACCGGGGATTGAACCCCGGCGTTGAGCAGGCGATTGTGGGTCAGCGAATCAAACAGGCGCACGTTGCTCCACAGGCGGTCTTGCAGGCTGTCTATCTCGTCGCTCAGGTGAATCTTCGCGGCCGCCACGTTGGCGGCCAGCATTGGCACCATGATCGAGTGACCGAACACCAGGGGGTTGGCCAGTGTGTGTATCGACGGGATGTCCCGCGGGTCACTCACCACCACAAACCCGCCCGCTCCGCCAAAGGCCTTGGACAAAGAACCGGCCAGGATCATGTTGTGCGGCAACTGGTTATCTACCGCCGCCAGGGCGTAGCCAGCACCATGACGCCCTGCGATCGAGATGCCGTGGGCATCATCCACATACAGGTAGCCTGCGGCGTCCGCCAGTTGGCGCGCGAGGTGCGCGATGGGCACCAGGCCGCTCATCGAGCCGATACCGTCGATCAACAGAATCGGCGTTTCCTGGCGATCAGCGCAGTGTTTCAAGGCCACGCGCATCGACTCCGGATCGGTGGCCTCGACACGGGTCACTTCACCAAACTGCTGCAGAATGCCGCGCAGCACCTGCATCGAGGCGTGAGCGGTTTTATCGATCAACCAGTGGGCGCGCTTTTTGATCGGATAGCCCTTGAGCGAATTGCTGCCCAACAGTGGCAGTACGCCAAGGTGCACGCTGCTGGTGGAGGTGAACACGCTGACACCGCAGCCTTTATAGACGCGGCTGAGCAGCGACTCCAGTTCTGGCAAATAGACCGGGCGCATGGCACTGCGTGACGAGGACAGGTGCAGGCCAAAGGTGCCCAGTGCCTGGTGCGCCGCGTCGATCAGTGCAGGATGGGTTTCCAGGCCCAGATAAGAACAGGAAACGAACTCGGTGAACGTGCCGCCCTGCGCCAGGGTGATACGCTTGCCTTCACGGCTCGCGACGGTGAGGCCCGTGAGGCCCTCCGCATAGGCGCTCTCCAGGGCGCTGGTGGTGTTGTCACGGCGAATGGTCATCCAGTCTGGTTTGGTGTGTGCATCCATGGCTCAAAAACTCCTATGCTTGAACAGCGTTCGATAAGCGGCCCACGGTCATGACGGACGTGCCTGTGGTGTCTGATGACTCACGGTCAATCACAGTGCTGACGTCAAGCAAGTGGTGCTGTTGGAACAATTCACGAACGGCGAATGCTTGATCCTCGCCGTGTTCGATCACCAGCCATCCCTCAGGTGTCAGCAAAGTGGTCGCCAGGGCGATGATGTGCCGTGTCAGGTCCAGGCCATCGGCACCTGAATAGACGGCCGCCGAGGGATGATGGCTGCCCCATTCGGGCTGTAACTGCGTTTGCCTAGGAACGTACGGCGGGTTGGCGACAATCAGCCCGACCTGGTGCTTGAAGCCAGCGAATGCAGGGGTTTCACGGATATCCGCCTGCATCGCGTTGACATGCACGTCGTGGGTGGCCAACCGGGCGATATTGCGTTTGAGGTAGTGGACAGCCACGTCTTCAAACTCCACGCAGGTCACCCGCAGGTCTGGCCGGCGCCGGGCGATGGCCAGGCCAATGGCGCCGCTGCCGGCGCAAAGGTCCAGCACGCAGGTTCCCGTCGCCAGTCGGGCATCGTCCAGCCACTTATGAATCACCGTGCTGTGCGGGCGCGGGATAAATACGCCGCTGCCCACAACCAGGGGCAGGTCGTCGAACGCGACCGTGCCGACAATATGCCCCAACGGAATCCGATTGCAGCGCTCGCTGACCGCCAGCCTGAACTCATCCAGTGCGCGCTGTTTGTCGGCACGCACGATAAAGCGATCGACCAGGCTATCCAGGTCATTGTCCGGGTCCCACACGCCGGCCGCTTCCAGCTGCACGCGGGCCAGGGCGATCGCCTCCTGCTCCTGTTTGCCCAGACTCATGACCACTCCTTGTAGTACTGCGCCAGCTTCACGCGCATGGACTCATAGAGGTAGGAGAATGCGACCAGCTCCGGAGGGGGAGTGAACGAGGGGTGCAGTTCATCGATCAGTTGCTGGTAATTGCTCGACAGTCCTTTATCGAGAATGGGCAGCCAGTAAGGTTTTACGTCCCAGCGATATTCATAACCGGTGGCAAACATCTGCTTGACGGTTTCGCCAACCGTCAGCTCGCGAGCAAGCCCGGTCAGTGGGGCGCGCACAGGATTGAAGGTGCTCAAGTCCAGGCCGGTGCTCTTGACGCCGGTCAAACAGTCGGCGATGTAGGCTGCCAGCAGCGGCGATTGGTGCAGGCCATCACGGTATGTCCCGGTTGCCAGCCACAGCCCTTGCATGCCGCATTCGCCGATCAGAGGGAAGCCGTCGGCTGGAATGGGACGGTTGCCCACTTGGATCGAAATAATTTCGGCACTGTGCAGGTCAAGGTTCAATTGGTCGACGGCGCAATCGAGCAAAAACTGTACATCCGAAATCAGCGCACGGTGCTTGGGGCGCTCGGACAGGATATTGGTCGCGCCCAGGTACAGCACGCCGTCACCACGTGGCACGCAATGCAGGCCACAGGCAAACGCGCGATTGGGGGTGCGGATCACCGATTGGGGTAACGCCATGCCCTCAGGCAGCTTGACCAGAATGGACACGCCATATCCGCTGAACAACGGTGGGATTTTGTTGACGAGCGTGTCGAACTCGCTGAGCAGGTCCAGAGACTGAACACCGGCAGCCACTACCACCTTTTTCCCCCACAGCACCTCACCGCTGAGCAGCTCCACCCCTGTGGCGATTGCGCCTTCGGCGATCACCCGGCGGGCGTTCTCATTGATCAAGGTGCCATGGTTGGCGAGCAGCGCGGCGTCGAGCTTTTCCAGTAGCAAGTGCGAATCAACGGCGTGTTCATTGGGGATAAACAGCCCGCGCAGCGGACGTACCAGATGATCCGGTGCCAGCCATTCCATGGCTCTTGGATCAATGGTTTCGTACTGTTCCCCATAGGCTTGCAGTGTGTGCTCGATGGCTTCGTAGTTGACCGTATCGACTTCGTCCATGCCGGCACTGTTGAGCAACACATGAGTGCCGCTGGCACTGAACAGCGGGGTGCTGATGCCGGAGTCGGCGGCCAGGCGTTCGGCCCAGGCGGGCCAGAGGTCTTGTGCCTGACGATCCATATTGAGTTTGAGGCGGCCATGCTCGCTGGCCAACAGGCCGCTGGTGACTTCGCCAAAACAGCCATTCATGGCACCGGCTGCCTTGGATGCAGCGTTGGTGCGGGCGGTTTCACCGACCCGGCAAACCTTCAAGCCCCGTGCACTCAGTTCATACGCGATAGAACCGCCAATGGCGCCTGCGCCTACTACAATTACGTCGAACTCCATGTTCTAGATCCTTGTTTAAACTGTCAGCTGTAGGATGAAAAACATTCCCATGTAGGAACGTGCTGAGCTTTTTATAGATTGTGAGAAGGGGCGACCATCGAGCATTTGTTTCATGTTGTATCGTTGTTACAAATTCACATATTTACTCGAACAAGCCCGGAAAGCCTGGGTGCAGGTGCCGCGCGTGGTGCGCGGTGGGTCACACTCGGGTAATGTGGCCGGCGCCGGCCTGCAAGGGTCTTTTGGCTGGAAATACTTTCCAGCGTCTACGACGCTCGACGCGTGGGGAACTGACACCGAGGCGCCGTTACAGGTCTGAAGACAAGCGAAGAGGGTGTTTTGAATGGCGGGCAGGTTGATCTATCTCATCGGGCCATCGGGTTCGGGCAAGGACAGCCTGCTGGACGCCGCGCGCCCACGCCTGGTCGAGCGTGGATGAAGGTGTTCAACGACCTCAAGACTCGTGGCGTTGAAGATGTTCTGATCGCCGTCACGGATGGCCTCAAAGGAATACCGGAGGCGTTGCAGACTGTGTGAAAACACAGCCTGCCAAGGTCAAAAACCAATGCCCCGACTTGTCGGGGCATTGGTTTTTCTAACAGGCGGCACGAAAAAAGGGCCTTTCAGCCCATCAATGCCATCAACTGATGGGCGCCCATCACCTTGGATATAGCGCATAAGCAAAATGCCCGTATCTTGCGATACGGGCATTTTGTTTAACCGGCCGGCAGATTGCTAGGTTTTCACACAGTCTGTGGGGGTCGCCTTTTTTTGAATTGAAATCCGTTATTCCAAACACAACCGAACAAATGTGGAAGTGGTGCTTGCCCTGATGCTAAGGGCGAACACTGTGCCCGTGACGCGGGAGCTTTACGGATATACAAGAGGGCGAGCTGCACGCAGACGGGGCGTCCGGGGGATGGAAACCCGGCGGGGCAGCCCCGCTGCGTGCCGCTCGGCCGGCAGTATGAGTACCTGCCCGTGCGGCTGCTGTAGGCCAAGTCCGGTTTCTCACCTTTGCAGCCGGTGAAAGCGGCACGTTGATGGGAAGGATTAGTGGATATACTTTCCAGTGGCTACCATCCGGCCCAGCCGGTACTGCAACAAATCTGGCAACAGGCGAAGAAGGTGTTTTGATGGCGGGCAGGTTGATCTATCTCATCGGTCCATCGGGCTCAGGCAAAGACAGCCTGCTGGATGCCGCCCGTGCGCGCCTGACCGAGCGTGGCTGCCGCATTGTGCGAAGGGTCATCACCCGTTCGGCCGAAGCGGTGGGCGAAGCGGCCCAGGGCGTGAGCCCGGAGCAGTTTGCCGCGCTGGACGCCGAAGGCGCGTTTGCCCTCAGTTGGCACGCCAATGGGTTGTCCTACGGCATTCCCAAGGATATCGACGCCTGGCTCGCGTCGGGGGAGGACGTGCTGGTCAACGGCTCGCGTGCGCACTTGGCGCAGGCTCGCGCACGTTATCCGCAGTTGCTGGTGCTGCTGTTGACCGTGGATCAAGCCGAGCTGCGCCAGCGCTTGATCGCGCGGGGCCGTGAATCCCTGGCGGATATCGAGGAACGCCTGGCGCGCAATGCGCGGTTTACCCAAGCGCTGATCGCCGGCAATGGTTCGGGGTTATTCGTGCTGGATAACTCCGGCCCCCTGGAGCATACCGTCGACCGCTTGCTGTGTTGCCTGGACCTTGGGCATTCGGTCTGCGCCTGACGCTGTTCCGGCGCCGGCTCATTCGGTTACTGGCCCTCGCTCAACATTCGGTAAAACACCCGTCAGTCGGGCTGACGCATTCTGTGCTTGAGTGAATATAACTCTAGGGTTGCTTTTATCAGAAAACGCGCCGGGTTGTTTCAGTTTTAAGGAGAGCATTCATGCAATACCCAATCTGTATCGAATGGGGCGATGACTTTACCGCCACCGGTATTCAGATCCCCGATATTCCAGGCGCTGTCACCGCCGGGAACAGTTTTGAAGAGGCTTACAACGTTGCCGTGGAAGTGGCGCACATCCTGCTGCAGGAGATCGCCGCGCAGGGTGCGACGATTCCGATGCCAACGTCAGTCGCGACCCATCAAGCCCATGAGGACTACGCGGGGATGGGCTGGGGGATGCTGGAGTTGGACATCTCGCCCTACCTGGGCAAGACCGAGAAGGTCAATGTGACCTTGCCCGGTTATGTCATTCAACGCATCGACCGTTACGTGCGGGAGCACAAAGTCAAAAGTCGCTCGTCATTTCTGGCGGATGCCGCGTTGGAAAAACTAGTGCGTTCTTGATCGGCGCCCGGTGTGCCGTCCCCTCAGGCGGTGGCCACCGACGTCTGGCGCGAGGCACTGACGAAACGCAATAACGCCACCAGCGGGAATGCACTCCCCACCAGCATCACCCCCAGCCAACCGCCGTGCTCATAGACGCTGCTGGCAATCGCCGAACCGAAAGCGCCGCCGATGAAGATGCTGGTCATGTACAGCGCGTTCAAACGGCTGCGGCTATGGGCGTCGAGGGCGTAGACGGCGCGTTGGCCGAGGACCATGTTCATCTGCACGCAGAAGTCCAGGACCACACCGGTTACCGCCAGGCCGATCACGCTGTACAGCGGATGCACAAACGCAGGCAGGAAGCTCAACACCGCGAGCAGCATCGCCAGCAACGAAGCGCGGTGAGTGTGACCGGCATCCGCCAGGCGCCCGGCGATGGGCGCGGCGACGGCGCCCAGTGCGCCGACCAGGGCGAACAGCGCGATTTCGCTCTGGCTCAGGCCATGATTACGTGCGAGTTCCAGGGGCACGGCGGTCCAGAACAGACTGAAGGCGGCGAACATGCAGCCTTGATAAAACGCGCGTTGGCGCAGCACCGGCTGGCGCCGCAACAAAGTGCCCAGCGAGCCCAGCAATTGGCCGTAACTGGCGCTGTGATCGGGTTGGCGCTTGGGGATCGTGAGCATCAACACCACGCTGATAAACGCCATCAACCCCGCCGCGGCCATGAACATCGCACGCCAGCCGAAGTGGTCCGCCACGACGCTGGACACCGGCCGTGCCAGCAGGATACCCAGCAGCAAACCGCCCATGATGCTGCCGACCACGCGGCCACGGGACTCAGCGGGCGCCAGGTGCGCGGCCAGCGGGATCAGGATCTGCACCGACACCGAACTGAAACCGATCAGCAGCGACACCAGCAGGAACAGGTTCGGCTGTTCGGTGAACGCTGCGCCCAGCAGGCTGGCGATGGCCACCACGGTGGTGAGGATCATCAGCTTGCGGTTTTCCAGCAGGTCGCCCAACGGCACCAGGAAGAACAGCCCCAAGGCATAACCGATCTGCGTCAGCGACACGATCAGGCTGGCCATGGCTGGCGTAAGGCCGATGTCCGGGGCGATCAGTTCGATGATCGGTTGTGCGTAGTAAATGTTGGCGACGATGGCGCCACAGCAGAACGCAAACAGCATCACCATCCCGCGGGTCATGGTGCTTGCAGCGTGGGGGGTGGCATTCATGGTTGTCTCATAAAAGCGAAGGAGGATGGCGAGCGAGAATAAAGGCAAGGCGTCAGCGCGGGTAGGGCGCTTGGGGTGATATCACTTATGCTGGCTGATGATACATCTAGAAACAAATGTGGGAGGGGGCAAGTCGAATCGTCGCACCGGCCCTCCC
Organism: Pseudomonas sp. SR18; assembly: GCF_023701505.1. Lineage (NCBI taxonomy): Bacteria > Pseudomonadati > Pseudomonadota > Gammaproteobacteria > Pseudomonadales > Pseudomonadaceae > Pseudomonas > Pseudomonas sp. SR18. Next base: position 307,786 of record NZ_JAMQAU010000005.1, read on the forward strand.
ACATTGTTCAGTTACTGACCGGAGTAGATCTGGTCAAAAACCCCACCATCATTGAAGTGAGTCTTCTGCACCGTGCGCCAGTCGCCAAAGGTCTTCTCCACCGACAGGAAGTCGACTTTCGGGAAGCGGTCGGTGTACTTGGCAAGCACTTTCGGATCACGTGGGCGTAGGTAGTTGTTGGCAGCAATTTCCTGGCCTTCAGGCGACCACAGGTACTTCAAGTAGTCTTCGGCGGCCACGCGGGTGCCTTTCTTGTCGACCACTTTGTCAACCACCGACACTGGCGGCTCGGCTTCGGCGGAGACGCTTGGGTAGATGACTTCGAACTGATCACGGCCAAATTCACGGGCGATCATTTCAGCTTCGTTCTCGAAGGTCACCAGCACGTCGCCAATCTGGTTGGTCATGAACGTGGTGGTGGCGGCGCGGCCACCGGTATCGAGCACTGGCGCTTGCTTGAATAGCTTGCCGACGAAGGTCTTGGCTTTCTCTTCATCGCCGCCGTTCTTGAGCACATAACCCCAGGCCGACAGGTAGGTGTAGCGGCCATTACCCGAGGTCTTCGGGTTGGGCACGATCACTTGCACGCCGTCCTTGAGCAGATCCGGCCAATCTTTCAGGGCCTTGGGGTTGCCTTTGCGCACGATGAACACGGTGGCGGAAGTGAACGGCGCGCTGTTGTTCGGCAGGCGCGTGACCCAGTTGTCCGGCACCAGTTTGCCGTTGTCGGCGAGGGCATTGATGTCGGTGGCCATGTTCATGGTGATCACGTCAGCCGGCAGGCCGTCGATCACCGAGCGGGCTTGTTTGCTGGAACCGCCGAAGGACATTTGCAGGGTCAATTTGTCGTTCGGGTGCTCGGCTTCCCAATGTTTCTGGAAGGCGGCGTTGTAGTCCTTGTAGAAATCGCGCATGACGTCGTAGGAGACGTTGAGCAGTGTGACCGGTGCGGCATGCACGGCGCCCGCCAGGGCAAGGCCGGCGGCCAGGAGAGAGGCGCTAACGAGTTTTTTCACTGCTCATTCCTTGTTGTTCGAAAGAAGGGGTAAGGCCATTTGCCAGCGACTATAGCCGGGGCGCCATAGTCGCTTAAAGATTAAAAAGAACTTTGCTTATTCCACTTTCTTGAAAAGATTACTGCCGCACCGCGAACAGAACGCGGCGTTGGGCTCATGGCTGTTTTTCTTGCACACCGGGCAGTCGGTTTGCAGCTGTTCACCGCGCATGGCACTGGCCAGCTCGGCGGTGAAAATCCCGGTGGGCACGGCGATGATCGAGTAACCGGTGATCATCACCAGTGACGAAATCACCTGGCCCAGTGGCGTCTTCGGCACGATGTCGCCAAAGCCCACGGTGGTCAGCGTCACGATGGCCCAATAGATGCCCTTGGGAATGCTGGTAAACCCGTGTTCCGGGCCTTCGATCACGTACATCAAGGTGCCGAACACCGTCACCAGCGTGCACACGCTCACCAGGAACACCACGATCTTCTGCTTGCTGCCGCGCAGCGCCGCCATCAGGTAGTTGGCCTGCTTGAGGTACGGGCTGAGCTTGAGCACCCGGAAGATCCGCAACATGCGGATGATGCGGATGATCAGCAGGTACTGCGCGTCGCTGTAATACAGCGCCAGGATGCCGGGCACAATGGCGAGCAGATCCACCAGCCCGTAAAAGCTGAAGGCATAGCGCAAGGGCTTGGGCGAGCAATACAGGCGCAAGCCGTACTCGATCAGGAAGATGACGGTGAAGCCCCACTCGATATACGCCAGCATATCGGCGTAGTTCTGGTGTACCTGGTCGATGCTGTCGAGCATCACGATCACCAGGCTGGCGAGGATGATCAGTAGCAGGATGCCGTCAAAGCGCCGCCCGGCCAGGGTGTCACTCTGGAAAATCATGACGTAGAGCCGCTGGCGCCAGTCGTTGTTGCTGTCCATAAATCCCGCCCGAATCGAAGATCGAGCAAGCCTAGGGGGATTCGAAGGGGCTGTCCATGCGCGGTTTCTGAAGCCGGCGGCAACCGGCGCGCACCAGCCAGCAGGCGAGGATAAACGGCGCAGTGAGCGCGGGCAGGTGCAGGGCGGCAAAGCTCGGCGTGAGCAGGCTGGCCAGTAGGATGCCGAGCAGCGGCAGCCAGGCTTGGCGATGCAATTGGCTCAGGGCCAGGGCCGCGAGGGCCGGGTTGTAGCTGTGCAGGCCGAGGAGGGCGCCGGTGCTGTCATCCAGCAGCACGCCGATCAGCACGCCGGCGCTGGCGCCGATCAAGGCCCAGAGGGCTGCGCGGCGGTTGGCCAGCCACAGGCCAAGGGCAATCAGCACGCCGGCCAGGGGCTGGTCCAGCAGCATGATTTGCGCCAGGCCAGTGAAGGGGGCGCTGAGCAATGCCAGCGCATCGGGCTCGCCCAGGGCGAAAGTGTTTGGCGCCGCAGTGCCCAGCAGCATCCAACCCAAAAGCACAAACGGCGCGGTGTAGGCGGGCAAGTCATCCGGTTGCGTCGCGCGCTTGAGCCATTGCCGCGTGAGGATCGCACTCAAGCCGCCACACGCCAGGATCAGCGGCGGCAACAGGGCCGACCAGGCGAAATGCTGGCTGATCAACAGGCCCAGCAATACGCCGTTATAGCTATACAAACCGGCTTGGCGTTCAGCCTTGGGATAACCCCGGCGCTGGGCCGTGAGCAAACCGGCTACGCCACCCAGCAGCGCACCGCCGAGCAAGGCCGGAGCGCCGATCAGGATGGCCAGCAGGCACAGCAGGCCGCACAGCGGTTGGCGTTGGAGGAAGATCTGGCTGAAGCCGTTGAGCAGGGCTTCGGCCCAGTCGGGGCAGGTCTGGTTGTGCATGGTGGGTATTCAGTGAGACCGGGTTGTCCCCATCGGGGGCAAGCCCCCTCCCACACTTTATTGGGTTCACATAGCGACAGGTGTGAATGCAGTCCAATGTGGGAGAGGGCAAGCCCCCTCCTTTATTGGGTTCACATAGCGACAAGTGTGAATGCAGTCCAATGTGGGAGGGGGCTTGCCCCCGATGGGGCCTTCATAAGCGCTAGATCAACATCTCGATACGCAGCGAGTTGGTCGACCCCGGCTGCCCAAACGGCACCCCCGCCGTTATCACCAAGGTATCCCCACGCTGCGCCATGCCCTGAGCCTGGGCAATCTCCAGCGCCGTAGAACACACCTCATCCACCTGGCGCAGCCGATCGTTGACCACCGAGTGCACGCCCCACGCCACGCTCAGCCGTCGCGCCGTGGACAGGTTCGGCGTGAGGTTGAGGATCGGCGCCACTGGCCGTTCCCGCGCCGCGCGCAGGCTGGAGCTGCCGGATTCGCTGTAGTTCACCAGCACCGCCACCGGCAGGATGCTGCTGATACGACGGATCGCGCAGCTGATGGCGTCCGACACGGTGGCATCGGCTTTGGGCCGGCTGACGTCCAACTGCGCCTGGTAATCCGGGCCGTTTTCCACTTGGCGGATGATCTTGCTCATCATCTGCACGGCTTCCAGCGGGTACTCGCCCGATGCAGTTTCGGCTGACAGCATCACCGCATCCGCGCCTTCGGCCACGGCGTTGGCCACGTCGGTGACTTCGGCACGGGTCGGCGCCGGTGAGAAGCGCATGGATTCAAGCATCTGCGTGGCCACCACCACCGGTTTACCCATTTGGCGGCAGGTGCTGATGATGTCCTTCTGGATCTGCGGCACGCTTTCGGCGGGCACTTCCACACCCAGGTCGCCCCGGGCCACCATGATGGCGTCGCTCAGCTCGGCGATTTCCTGCAGCCGCTGCACGGCGGAGGGCTTCTCGATCTTGGCCATCAGAAAGGCCTTGTCGCCGATCAGCTCACGGGCTTCGCGGATATCTTCCGGGCGTTGCACGAACGACAGCGCCACCCAGTCCACGCCCAGTTCCAGGCCGAAGCTCAGGTCACGCCGGTCCTTGGCGGTCAGTGGGCTCAGCTCCAGCAACGCTTGGGGCACGTTCACACCTTTGCGATCGGACAACTCACCGCCATTGAGCACGGTGGTGTCGATGGCATCGGCATGCTTGGTGATCACCCGCAGGCGCAGCTTGCCGTCATCCAGCAGCAAGTCCATGCCCGGTTCCAGGGCTGCGATGATTTCCGGGTGGGGCAGGTTGACCCGGCGTTGGTCGCCCGGCGTCTCATCCAAGTCCAGGCGCAGTGCCTGGCCGCGCACCAGTTGCACCTTGCCCTCGGCAAACCGCCCGACCCGCAGCTTCGGCCCTTGCAGGTCCATCAGGATGCCCAACGGGTAGTTGAGCTGGCGCTCCACCTGGCGAATCCATTGGTAGCGCTGGGCGTGATCGGCGTGCTCACCGTGGCTGAAGTTGAGGCGGAAGATATTCACCCCCGCCTCCACCAACTCACGGATGTCATCGATCCCGTCGGTGGCCGGGCCCAGGGTGGCGAGGATTTTGACTTTTTTGTCAGGCGTCATGTTTGGCAGTCTCAAGAATCAGAATGGCGCGGAAGTCGTTGACGTTGGTGCGCGTCGGCTCGGTGACGATCAGGTCGTCGAGCGCCGCGAAATAGCCGTAGCCGTTGTTGTTATCCAACTCATCACTGGCACTCAGGCCCAGGGCTTCGGCGCGGCGGTAACTGCACGGCGTCATGATTGCGCCGGCGTTGTCTTCCGAGCCGTCGATGCCGTCGGTGTCGCCCGCCAGGGCATACACGCCGGGCAGGCCTTTGAGGCTGTCGGTCAGGCTCAGCAGGAACTCCGCGTTACGCCCGCCACGGCCATTGCCGCGCACGGTGACGGTGGTTTCACCGCCGGACAGGATCACGCAGGGCGCCGCCAACGGCTGGCCGTGCTGCACGATCTGGCGGGCAATGCCCGCGTGCACTTTGGCCACGTCCCGCGCTTCGCCTTCCAGGTCGCCGAGGATCAGCGGGCTGAAGCCGGCCTGGCGTACTTTCACGGCCACGGCTTCCAGGGATTGCTGGGGGCGGGCGATTAATTGGAAGTGGCTGCGGGCGAGGATCGGGTCGCCGGGCTTGACGGTTTCGGAGGCCGGGTTTTGCAGCCAACTGCGCACGGACGCTGGGGCGTCGATCCCGTAACGCTTGAGGATCGCCAGGGCTTGTTGCGAGGTGCTCGGGTCGCCGACGGTCGGGCCGGAGGCAATTACCGTGGCCTGGTCGCCCGGCACATCGGAGATGGCGTAGGTGTACACCGTCGCCGGCCACGCGGCCTTGGCCAACCGACCGCCCTTGATCGCCGAGAGGTGCTTGCGCACGCAGTTCATCTCGCCAATGGTCGCGCCGGACTTGAGCAGGGCCTTGTTGATGGTTTGTTTGTCGGCCAGGGTGATGCCTTCGGCGGGCAGGGCCAGCAAGGCAGAGCCGCCGCCGGAAAGCAGGAAGATCACACGGTCGTCTTCGCCGAGGTTGCTGATCAATGCCAGCACGCGCTCGGCCACGGCCAGGCCGGCGGCGTCGGGCACCGGGTGAGCGGCTTCGACCACTTCGATTTTCTGGCACGGTGCGCCATGGCCGTAGCGGGTGACCACCAGGCCGCTGACTTCGCCCTGCCAACAGTGTTCGACGACCAGCGCCATGGCCGCCGCGGCTTTGCCGGCGCCGATCACGATCACACGGCCGCTGCGGTCGGCGGGCAGATAAGGTTCAAGGACTAGCCGGGGATGGGCGGCGTCGATGGCTGTGGCAAATAGCTCGCGAAGCAGGTGTTGCGGATCGACCGACATAAGCGGGCTCCCGGGGGGATTCTTGTTTTTAGAGATGCAGCAATTTCAGACTTGGAATGGGAACAAATGTGGGAGGGGGCAGGCCCCCTTCCACATTGACTGCATTTCAGAGTGAGATCTGTGGGGAGTTACTTGTCGCGAATCGAGAAATTCGCCATGTGCTCCAGGCCCTTGATCAGCGCCGAGTGGTCCCAATTCCCGCCGCCAATCGCGGTGCATGTGCTGAACACCTGCTGGGTGCCGGCGGTGTTCGGCAGGTTGATCCCCAGCTCCTTGGCACCGGCCAGGGCCAGGTTCAGGTCTTTCTGATGCAGGTTGATGCGGAAACCCGGATCGAAGGTGCCCTTGATCATGCGTTCGCCGTGCACTTCCAGGATCTTCGAGGAGGCAAACCCGCCCATCAGCGCTTCACGCACCTTGGCCGGGTCGGCGCCGTTTTTCGAGGCGAACAGCAGCGCTTCGGCCACCGCCTGGATGTTCAGCGCAACGATGATCTGGTTGGCCACTTTGGCGGTCTGGCCATCGCCATTGCCGCCGACCAGCGTGATGTTCTTGCCCATGCTCTGGAACAGCGGCAGGGCGCGTTCGAAGGTCTGCGACTCGCCGCCGACCATGATGCTCAGGGTGCCGGCCTTGGCGCCGACTTCACCGCCGGACACCGGAGCGTCGAGGTACTGCGCGCCGGTCTCGTTGATCTTCGCCGCGAATGCCTTGGTGGCGGTGGGCGAGATCGAACTCATGTCGATCACCACCTTGTTCGGCGAGAGGCCAGCCGCCACGCCGTCGGCACGGAACAGCACGTCATCGACCTGCGGTGTGTCGGGCACCATGACGATGATGAACTCGGCTTCCTGGGCGACTTGCTGCGGGTTGGCCAGGGCCACGGCGCCGGCGCTGATCAGTTCAGCCGGTGCCTTGCCGTGGTGTTCGGAAAGAAACAGTTGGTGACCGGCTTTCTGCAGGTTCGCGGCCATGGGGTGGCCCATGATGCCGGTGCCGATAAATCCGATTTTAGCCATGATGAAATCCTCTTGTTATTACACAGCAGGTCCTATGTGGGAGGGGGCTTGCCCCCGATGACGGTGCGTCAGATAAAACAGGACTGACAGACCCACCGCTATCGGGGGCAAGCCCCCTCCCACATTGACTCGGTGGTGTTTGTTAGATCGCGTTGTGAGTTTTGAGCCAACCCAAACCCGCTTCGGTGGTGGTCAACGGCTTGTACTCACAGCCGACCCAACCCTGGTAACCGATGCGGTCCAAATGCTCGAACAGAAAGCGATAGTTGATCTCGCCCGTGCCCGGCTCATTGCGCCCAGGGTTGTCCGCCAGTTGGATGTGGTTGATCGCATCCAGGTGCGTGGTCATGGTCCGGGCCAGGTCGCCTTCCATGATTTGCATGTGGTAGATGTCGTATTGCAGGAACAGGTTGGCACTGCCCACCTGCTCGCGAATCGACAGGGCCTGCGCCGTGTTGTTCAGGTAGAAGCCGGGGATGTCGCGGGTGTTGATCATCTCCATCACCAGCTTGATGCCCGCTGCCTGCAGCTTGTCGGCGGCGTACTTGAGGTTGGCGACGAAGGTCTTTTCCAGGGTTTCATCATCCACGCCGGTCGGACGAATCCCTGCCAGGCAGTTGATCTGGGTATTGCCCAGCACCTGGGCGTAGGCGATGGCCAGCTTGACCCCGGCGCGGAACTCCTCGACCCGGTCCGGGTGGCACGCCAGGCCGCGTTCGCCCTTGGCCCAGTCACCGGCCGGCAGGTTGAACAGCACCTGGGTCAGGCCGTTGGCGTCCAGGTGTGCCTTGATCTCAGCCGAGCTGAATTCATACGGGAACAGGTATTCCACTCCTTCGAAACCGGCTTCGGCGGCCGCTTTGAAACGGGCAAGAAAGTCCTGTTCGGTAAACAGCATGGACAGGTTGGCGGCAAAACGCGGCATAGGGTTCTCCTTAATCGAGCAGGGAAATGGCAGTCGGCGCATCGTTGCCGACCAGGGCCAGGTCTTCGAATTCGTTGACGGCGTTGATCTCGGTGCCCATGGAAATATTGGTCACGCGCTCCAGAATGATCTCGACGATCACCGGCACCTTGAATTCTTCGATCATCTCCTGGGCCTTGCGCAGCGCGGGCTGGATCTGGCCTGGCTCGAATACGCGCAGGGCCTTGCAACCCAGGCCTTCGGCGACGGCCACGTGGTCGACGCCATAGCCATTCAGTTCCGGGGCGTTGAGGTTGTCGAAAGACAACTGCACGCAGTAGTCCATTTCAAACCCGCGCTGTGCCTGACGGATCAAACCCAGGTAGGAATTGTTCACCACCACGTGGATGTACGGCAGCTTGAACTGCGCGCCCACGGCCAGTTCTTCTATCATGAACTGGAAGTCATAGTCGCCGGACAACGCCACCACCTTGCGGCTCGGGTCGGCCTTCACCACGCCCAGTGCAGCCGGAATGGTCCAGCCCAGCGGGCCGGCCTGGCCGCAGTTGATCCAGTGGCGTGGCTTGTACACATGCAGGAACTGCGCACCGGCAATCTGCGACAGGCCGATGGTGCTGACGTAGCAAGTGTCTTTGCCGAACACCTGGTTCATCTCTTCGTACACGCGCTGTGGCTTGACCGGCACGTTGTCGAAGTGAGTCTTGCGGTGCAGGGTGGCTTTGCGCTGCTGGCAGTCATGCAGCCAGGCGCTGCGGTCCTTGAGCTTGCCGGCGGCTTTCCACTCGCGGGCCACTTCGATAAACATCGTCAGTGCCGCACCAGCGTCGGAAACGATGCCCAGGTCCGGCGTGAACACGCGGCCGATCTGGGTCGGCTCGATGTCCACGTGGATGAACTTGCGGCCTTCGGTGTAGACCTCCACCGAACCCGTGTGGCGGTTGGCCCAACGGTTGCCGATGCCCAGCACCACGTCCGACTTGAGCATCGTCGCGTTGCCATAACGGTGGGAGGTTTGCAGGCCAACCATGCCCACCATCAACGGGTGATCGTCGGCGATGGTGCCCCAGCCCATGAGGGTCGGGATCACCGGGATACCGGTGAGTTCAGCGAATTCCACCAGCAGTTCACTGGCGTCGGCGTTGATCACGCCGCCGCCGCTGACCAGCAGCGGGCGTTCGGCGGCGTCAAGCAGGGCCAGGGCTTTTTCGACCTGGATGCGTGTCGCCAATGGCTTGGCCAGGGGCAGCGGCTGGTAGGCGTCGATGTCGAATTCGATCTCGGCCATCTGCACGTCGAACGGCAGGTCGATCAACACTGGGCCTGGGCGACCGGAGCGCATTTCATAAAAGGCTTTCTGGAACGCGTAGGGCACCTGGCCGGGTTCCAGAACGGTGGTTGCCCACTTGGTCACCGGCTTGACGATGCTGGTGATGTCCACGGCCTGGAAGTCTTCCTTGTGCATCCGTGCGCGCGGGGCTTGGCCTGTGATGCACAGGATTGGGATCGAGTCGGCCGAAGCACTGTAAAGGCCGGTGACCATGTCTGTGCCCGCCGGGCCCGAAGTGCCGATGCACACGCCGATATTGCCGGCCTTGGTGCGGGTGTAACCCTCGGCCATGTGCGAGGCGCCTTCAACGTGGCGAGCAAGGACGTGATCGATGCCACCCACCTTCTGCAAGGCTGAGTACAGCGGGTTGATCGCCGCGCCTGGGATGCCGAAGGCGGTGTCCACGCCTTCACGGCGCATGACGAGGACGGCGGCTTCGATTGCTCTCATTTTGCTCATGTTTTGGTGCCTCTTGCGTTTTGTAATTGTATACAAGTGGTGTCCGGTCAAAGTGTATTCACGGCGAGCGTCAGAGGTCAATGGATTTTCTCCCTGGGCCTTGGCGTTCGTCGGAAGGCATTTTCAGCGGACTTTTTCGACGTATGGAGACTTTGTGCGAAAATATTGTATACAAAAACAAATGCCATTGTGTTCTATTTGTTTGATCGTGCATCTGATCAAACAGATCCAAACCGCTTTCCCAATAACAAAAGAAGGACGGCACCATGAGCGCTTTAACCTTGAAACTCGCCACCCAACTGGCCGGCCAGGCCCTTGCCGCAGGCCGCACCATTGCTGCGGCACCGTTGACCATCGCGGTACTCGACAGCGGTGGTCACTTGATCGCCCTGCAGCGCGAAGACGGCGCCAGCCTGCTGCGCCCGCAAATCGCCATCGGCAAAGCCTGGGGCGCGATTGCCCTGGGCAAGGGCTCACGCTTGCTGGCGCTGGATGCGCAGCAACGACCGGCGTTTATCGCGGCGTTGAACAGCCTGGGGCAGGGCAGCGTGGTGCCGGCACCGGGTGGCGTGTTGATACGGGATCAGGACGGTGTGGTGCTGGGGGCGATCGGGATCAGCGGGGATACGTCGGATATTGACGAGCAGTGTGCGATTACGGCGATTGAGGGGGTGGGGTTGTTGGCGGATGCGGGGGTGTCAGCTTGATTTTTTGCTGACTGAAAAGGCCTCATCGGGGGCAAGCCCCCTCCCACATAAATTGTGGGAGGGGGCTTGCCCCCGATTGGCACAGGCTCCTCGGTGTATCAGTCCGGCTCACAGCCCTTGAGCACCAACCGAATAATCGTCTGCGCCGCCGCTTCATAATCCGCTTCATCCAGCTTGGCCTTGCCGGTCACCGCCGAAATCTGCCAGTCAAAGTCCGCGTACGTCTGGGTCGCCGCCCAGATGCTGAACATCAAGTGATTGGGGTCGATGGCCGCGATCAAGCCCCGGTCCACCCAGCTCTGGATGCATTGGATATTGTGCTTGGCCTGGGCATTGAGCTGTTCGACCTGCTCGGCGCTCAGGTGCGGCGCGCCGTGCATGATTTCGCTGGCGAACACCTTGGAGGCAAACGGCAGGTCGCGGGAGATGCGGATTTTCGAGCGGATGTAGTTGCTCAGCACCACCGAAGGCTCGCCGTCCGGATTGAACGGCGTGGAAGCCGCCAGGATCGGCTCGATAATGCTTTCGAGCACCTCGCGGTAGAGGTTGTCCTTGGACTTGAAGTAGTAATAGACGTTGGGCTTGGGCAGCCCGGCCTTGGCGGCAATATCGCTGGTTTTGGTCGCGGCGAAGCCCTTGTCGGCAAACTCCTCGCTCGCCGCCCGCAGGATTTTTTCTTTGTTGCGCTCGCGAATGCTGCTCATAAACCAGGAGTTTCCTTGCCAATACCGGCGGTTGCGCATGGTAGCACCGGCCATCCGCGTGCCTCAACAATGTGCCCGTAAAGCCCTGCGCCGCGTTATGCTCGCGCCATCCCCCTCTAAGGAAGTCCGATTCATGGCAGGAAGCAGCTTGTTGGTATTGATCGACGACATCGCCGCGGTACTCGATGACGTTGCCTTGATGACAAAAATGGCCGCGAAGAAGACCTCCGGCGTGCTGGGCGACGACCTGGCGCTCAACGCCCAACAGGTCTCCGGCGTGCGTGCCGAGCGTGAAATTCCCGTGGTGTGGGCGGTGGCCAAGGGCTCGTTCGTCAATAAGCTGATCCTGGTGCCCACCGCACTCCTGATCAGCGCTTTTGCGCCCTGGGCGGTGACGCCGCTGTTGATGCTCGGCGGCGCCTACCTGTGTTTCGAAGGCTTCGAGAAACTCGCCCACAAATTCCTCCACAGCAAAGCCGAAGACCAGGCCCAACACGCGCAATTGGCCGACGCCGTTGCGGACCCGGCGACCGATCTGGTGGCGTTCGAGAAGGACAAGATCAAAGGCGCGATCCGCACCGACTTCATCCTCTCCGCGGAAATCATCGCCATCACCCTGGGCATCGTTGCCGACGCGCAGTTGACCCAGCAGGTCATCGTGCTGTCGGGCATCGCCATTGTCATGACCGTGGGCGTTTACGGGCTGGTGGCCGGTATCGTCAAGCTGGACGACCTGGGCCTGTGGCTCACCCAGAAGCCCGGGCAGGTGGCGCGCAGCATCGGCGGCGCGATCCTGAGTGCAGCGCCGTACATGATGAAAAGCCTGTCGGTGATCGGCACGGCGGCGATGTTCATGGTCGGTGGCGGCATCCTCACCCACGGCGTGCCGGTGGTGCATCACTGGATAGAATCGGTGAGCCAGGGCGCGGGTGCCGTGGCGTGGTTGATGCCGACGTTGCTCAATGCGGTGGCGGGGATTATTGCGGGGGCGGTGGTGTTGGCGCTGGTCAGTGTGGTCGGCAAGGCCTGGAAAGCAATCAGGGCTTAAATCGCAGACATAAAAAAGGCCATTCATTCGAATGGCCTTTTGTCGGTGCTATTTACTCGGCAATCTGCAACTTGCGCGATTCCGTGTAGATATAGCGCACCTTCTCATACTCAAACGGCGAGTTCATCTGACCATAACGGAAGCTGGTCTGGTAGCGCTTGTCCACCGCGCGCAGGGCCCAGACTTCCGGGTGGTTGGAGCTGACTTCGGAAACGTTGAGGAAGTTGATCTGGGATTCTGCGGTGTAGTCCACCAGCAAGCCGCCGGTATCGCGCAGGTTCGATGGGCCGAAGACCGGCAGCACCAGATAGGCCCCGCCAGGAACACCGTAGAAGCCCAGGGTCTGGCCGAAGTCTTCGCTCTGGCGCGGCAGGCCCATGGCGGTGGCCGGGTCCCACAGGCCCGCGATGCCGACGGTGGTGTTGAGCAGCAGGCGCCCGGTGGTTTCCAGGGAGCGGTGGCCTTTGAGCTGCAGCAGGCTGTTCAACAGGTTGGGCACGTCGCCCAGGTTGTTGAAGAAGTTGCTCACGCCGGTGCGCAGGAAACTCGGGGTCACGTACTTGTAGCCGTCGACCACGGGCAGGAACACCCATTGGTCGAAGCGGTAGTTGAAGTGGTACACGCGCCGGTTCCACGATTCGAGCGGGTCATACACGTTGAGCGCGTTGACAGATGAGCGTTCGAATTCGCGCTGGTCCAGGCCCGGGTTGAATTTGAGTTTGCTCAACGGCTCTTTGAAACCGTCGGAATCCACCACGATCGGCGCGTTAGCCTTGCTGTTGTCGGCATTGGCTACGCCCGCACACATCAGGGCGGCGAGCAGCAGAAAGTATTTAGCCACGGAAGAACTCCAGCATGGCGTCGGCGTTGACGCGGTAATTGAGGTTGCCGCAGTGGCCGCCCAGTGGGTAGACGGTCAAGCGATCGCCGAAGGTTTTACGCAGGAAACCCAGGTCGCCGGGGCCGAGGATCACATCGTCGGCGTTGTGCATGACGGCGATTTTCGGGCTGGCGTGCAGGTAATCCTTGAGGGCGTACAGGCTGACCTGGTCAACCAGTTGCAACAGGCTGCCGCCGTCGGAACGGGCGCGCCACATCGGGATCACTTGTTCGGTGAGGTAGCAGTCGAAATCGCATTGCAGCGCACGCTTGAGGAACGGCGTAAGGCTGGTGCCTTCGGTGATCGGGTACTTCGGTGGGATGATCAGGCCGCGACGGTTGATCAGGTCCGAGGTAAAGGCAATGTCGGCCGCCGAAAAGCGGAACGAGGTGCCGATCAGCATGGCCATCTGTTCGTTGGTCAGGTGCTGCTTGGATTGCTGGAAGTCGTAGAGCAGGGCGTCGTTGAGGTCGATATAGCCCTTTTGCTGGAAGTAGCGGGTCAGCTTGTTCAGCACCAGTTCATAGAAGGTGGTGGTGTTGTTGATGCCCTTGACCTCGGTCTGTACCAGCTTGTCGAGGTTGGTAATCGAGGTGTAGAGGTTGACCGGCGGGTTGAGCAGCAACACTTTCTTGAAGTTGAAGCTGCGGCGGGTCTCGTCCAGCTTGGCAACAAATGCCGCATCCAGGGCACCAAGGCTGTAGCCGGAGAGGTAGAAATCAGTCACCGGCAGCGAAGCGTTCTGTGCACGTACGGCCTGCATCACGCGGTACATGTCTTCGGCGTCTTCCTGGGTGATCCCCGGAGTGGCGAAGCGGGAGGCGGCACTGATGAAGTCAAAGCTGGTGGGCGACGACAGTTGCACCACGTGGTAGCCGGCCTGGTAATACAGTTTTTTCAGGTATTCGTTGATGCTGCTATCGAACCGCGCGCCGGTGCCCGCGATCAGGAAGATCAGCGGCGCGGCGCGGTCCTGCTTGGCGATGCGGTAGGTGAGTTTCTTCACCGCCCAGAAGTTGTCCGGCAGGCTGAACTCGCGCTCGGGGCGCATGTTCAGGGTGTAGTCGGACTGATTGATCTCGTCATCGCTGGGCAATGTCGGCCGAAGGTCAGGCGGGGTGGTGGCGATGGTCGCTTCGAACGGGTTGGTCAAAGGGTAGCCATAGCTGGCTTGGTCAATGTCGACCGCCAGTGCTGACGCACTCAAAAAAAGGCTGCCCAACAGGGCGGCACAGCGCAAGGAACGGAGCATGACTAAATCCCTAAGAGGAAACGTGCTGAATGAAGTTCGCAGGCTATGACCACCGTGCTATCTCCGAAGTGCCAGCCTTCGGCACGAAAAGTCGGAAATAAACGTCGGAATCGGGGTAATAGTAGCCAGACGATACACTTTGCCACGCATTGGTGAACACTAATTGTGTGTATGTCCCTTGATAACGGCTGCGGGGGGATTAAGCTGGGCGCCGTTTTTGCCTATCGGAGTGCCCCATGTCCCGTCGTTTGCCGCTGATTTTGCTGCTTATTGCCCTGCCATTATGGCTGGCCGCCAGTTATGGTGCGCGCTACGGTTTTATGGAAGATGGCCGCTGGGTGGGGATTTGCGCTGACGAGGCCAGCCGCTGGGAATGCCAGCTGCGTGGGAACCTGGGGTTGATGATTCACTTCAAGGTGCTGGGCTGGGCGGCGCTGATCACCTCGGTGCTGGCGTTTTTCGTGCCGGGCCGCGCAGGCTGGGGTTTGGCGGTGTTGGGGCTGGTGTTCGGGTTGCCGGCGCTGGCGTTGTACAACACCACATTTGCGGTGTTTGCGGTGGTGATTGCGGGGTTGCGGTTGGTCAGGCAGCCTCGGGGCGCCTGATAGGGCCAATCGGGGGCAAACTCCCTCCCACCTTTGGAATACGTTCTCGTGTGGGAGGGGGCTTGCCCCCCCGATAGCGGTCTTAGGCCCTGCGCACCCGCAAGCACCGCCACAAAGCCACCACCATCAACCCGCTGACCAGCGCCCAACCCCATGCCTGCTGGTTCAACAGGCCTTCTCGGTACAGCTGCGGCGCGATACCGGCGCCGATAATGAAGGTCAGCAGCGCGATTTCCCGACGCGGCCCGGTCACCGGGCGAACCATGTACACCAGGGCCGGCAGCAGCAGTGCCGCACTCGGGAAGCTGCGGTAGCGTGGGTCAAACACCAGTGCGAGCATCATCACCGCACCCGCGAACCCAGCGATTGCCACCAGCCAGCCTGCACGTTGTTCCAGCCAGATGAACGCCCGTTCGCGCCAGCCTTCACGGGCACTCAAGGCCAGGGCCGCGTGAGCCAGCACCAGCAGGTTCAGCGCCACGAGTAAGCCGGCCCACACCCACTCATCAGTAAAGCGTGCAGTCACACGGGTCAGTTCGGCCCAGGAGCCGATGGAACAGGCTGCCACTGCGCCGAGCAACGGCAGCAGGATCGCGGCACGTGTCCTGCGAACCCGGCCGCCGAGCGCCAGCGTCCCCAGCAGGATGAGGCCACCCACCCCCAACCACAGCGGCCAGTACGGCACATTGGTCACAGGCCCGGCGAGAATGCCCTTTTCCTGGCGATCAGCATCGAACAGGCCCCAGTAGCCGCCTACCGCACCTTCGCTGGCGCGCTTCCACGGCTGGTCGAACGCTTCGATCAGGTTATAGCGCCAGCCATTGGCTTCAGCCATGGCCACAAAGCCGCGCATGAACTTGGCTTCATTGACCCGGCTCGGCACGGCCGTTTCACGCTGGCGACCTTCGCTGGGCCAGCCGGTTTCGCCGATCAGCACGTCCTTGGGCGCGAACTTGTTGCCGAAGGTCTGGCGCACATCGCCCACGTGCTTGAGGGCCTGGTCGATGCTCGACGGATCATCTTCCCAGTAGGGCAGCAGGTGAATGGTCAGGAAGTCCACCGCCGGGGCGATTTCCGGGTGTTGCAGCCAGAACTCCCAGACGTCGGCGTAGGTGACGGGTTGTTTGATCTGGCTTTTGACGGTCTGGATCAGCTTCACCAGTTGCGCGGCGGTGACTTCCTTGCGCAGCAGGGCTTCGTTGCCGACGATCACCGAGGTCACGACGTCCGGGTTGGCGTTGGCCGCCGCGATCAGCTCATCGATCTCTTTTTCGGTGGCCACCGGATCACTGCTGACCCACGCGCCGGCCATCACCTTCAAGCCATGTTTGCGCGCCATGTCGGGCAGGGCTTCCAGGCCGGTCATCGAGTAGGTGCGGATGCATTCGAAGCGGGTGGCCAGCAGGGCCAGGTCGGCGTCCATGCGCTCGGGGCGCAGCTTGAACGGCTGGTCGAAGGGGGATTGGTCTTTATCGAACGGCGTGTAGGACGCGCATTGCAGTTTATGGCTGGCACTGGCGACATCCGGCAGCACCACTGGACGGCCGAGGCCATACCAATAGCCGACCAGGGCCAGCAGGCCGAGGATCAGGGCGAAGCAATAGGGCAGGGCAGGGAAGCGGGCAGTCGCGGGCATGGTCGGCTTATCTGGGGGAGCAAAGGCGCGCATCTTACCCGGATTTGTCCCTTCCCAGTGGGGCTGCATGATTTTGACATGCAAAGTTCGGGCGGAATATTGACGCCATGTTCCAGGAAACGTCCTGCTGGCGATGTGATGTCGTTTCTTGCTTGCATAAGGTCGCTGACAGAGCAGGTCGACGGCGTCGGCAGGTTGATGATCAGGGTGTCAGCATTCCACTGATGTCGCAGCCACCGGATCGATGCGCGTGAAGGCGGCGCGGTGCACCACATAACAACAGGTTGACGTCGCTCGGCATCCGTCGGGCGCAGCACTTTCGGGGAAGTACGATGAAGATGCGACGACTCTTGGGCGCAGCTGCCACTCTGGTAGTTGCGATGAGCTCCACACTGGCCAGCGCCGACAGCAAAACCCTGAGCATCGGCTACGTGGATGGTTGGTCGGACAGCGTTGCCACCACTCATGTGGCGGCAGAAGTGATCAAGCAAAAGCTCGGTTATGACGTGAAACTGCAAGCGGTCGCCACTGGGATCATGTGGCAAGGCGTGGCCACCGGCAAACTCGACGCCATGCTGTCCGCCTGGCTGCCCGTGACCCACGGTGAGTACTGGACCAAGAACAAGGACAAGGTGGTCGACTACGGCCCCAACTTCAAGGATGCGAAGATCGGTCTGATCGTGCCGGAGTACGTCAAGGCAAAGTCCATCGAGGACCTCAAGACCGACACCACCTTCAAGAACAAAATCGTCGGTATCGACGCCGGTTCAGGCGTGATGCTCAAGACCGACGAAGCGATCAAGGCCTACGGCCTGGACTACAAGCTGCAGGCCAGTTCGGGCGCAGCCATGATCGCCGAACTGACCCGTGCCGAAGACAAGCAGGAATCCATTGCGGTTACCGGTTGGGTGCCACACTGGATGTTCGCCAAGTGGAAACTGCGCTTCCTGGACGATCCAAAAGGGATCTACGGTGCTGCTGAAACCGTCAACAGCATCGGCAGCAAGGGCCTGGAGAAGAAAGCGCCGGAAGTCGCGGCCTTCCTGAAGAAATTCCAGTGGGCCTCCAAGGATGAAATCGGCGAAGTCATGCTCGCTATCCAGGAAGGCGCCAAGCCTGACGCAGCGGCCAAGGATTGGGTCGCCAAGCACCCTGAACGTGTAGCCGAATGGCTCGCTAAGTAAATTCCCCGATGCACCTTTGTGGGAGGGGGCACGCCCCCTCCCACATTAATATTTGTCCCCCGCAAATCTTCCTGTGTTCTCACAAACCCTCGCTACACTCGATCTACTACTAAGGTCGTCTGGAACCTGTTCCGCAGCCGCATACAGTAGCTATGTTCCAATAATAAAAAAGCTGTGCTGCGAGGATAAAAACAATGAACGACAGCATTTACCTCTCGATTCAAAACAGCCCGCGTTTCAAGGAGCTGGTGAGAAAAAGGGAACGATTCGCCTGGATTCTCTCGGCAATCATGCTAGGGCTTTACTCCGCTTTCATCCTGTTGATCGCCTACGGGCCACAAGTGCTGGGGGCCAAGCTCAGCCCCGGTTCGTCGATTACCTGGGGCATTCCCCTGGGCGTCGGGCTGATTGTGTCCGCCTTCATCCTGACCGGCATCTATGTGCGCCGGGCCAACGGCGAGTTTGACGACCTGAACAATGCGATTCTCAAGGAGGCTGCGCAATGATTCGGCGTCTATTGGCAATATTCGGCGCTTCACTGTTTGCTCCGGCCGTTTGGGCGGCGGACGCATTGACCGGTGCAGTGCAAAAGCAACCGTTGAACGTCTCGGCCATCGTGATGTTCGTCGCGTTCGTCGGTGCCACCTTGTGCATCACTTACTGGGCTTCCAAGCGTAACAAGTCCGCAGCCGACTACTATGCGGCTGGCGGCAAGATCACGGGTTTCCAGAACGGCCTGGCGATTGCTGGCGACTATATGTCGGCGGCGTCGTTCCTGGGTATTTCCGCGCTGGTGTACACCTCTGGCTACGATGGCCTGATCTACTCGATCGGTTTTCTGGTGGGCTGGCCGATCATTCTGTTCCTGATCGCCGAGCGCCTGCGCAACCTGGGCAAATACACGTTTGCCGACGTGGCGTCGTACCGTTTGGGGCAAACCCAGATCCGCACCCTGTCGGCGTGTGGGTCGCTGGTGGTAGTGGCGTTCTACTTGATCGCGCAGATGGTGGGCGCGGGCAAATTGATCCAACTGCTGTTCGGCCTGGATTACCACGTTGCAGTGATCCTGGTGGGCATCCTGATGTGCATGTATGTGCTCTTCGGCGGCATGCTGGCGACCACCTGGGTGCAGATCATCAAGGCGGTGCTGTTGCTGTCGGGTGCTTCGTTCATGGCGCTGATGGTGATGAAGCACGTCAACTTCGACTTCAACATGCTGTTCTCCGAGGCGATCAAGGTTCACCCTAAAGGTGAGGCGATCATGAGTCCCGGCGGTCTGGTGAAAGATCCGATCTCCGCATTCTCCCTGGGCCTGGCCTTGATGTTTGGTACCGCCGGCCTGCCGCACATCCTGATGCGCTTCTTCACCGTAAGCGACGCCAAGGAAGCGCGTAAGAGCGTGCTGTATGCCACTGGCTTTATCGGCTACTTCTATATCCTGACCTTTATCATCGGCTTTGGCGCGATCCTGCTGGTCAGCACCAATCCGGCGTTCAAGGATGCAGCTGGCGCCTTGCTGGGCGGTAACAACATGGCAGCGGTGCATCTGGCCAACGCGGTGGGTGGCAGTATCTTCCTGGGCTTCATCTCGGCCGTGGCCTTCGCCACCATCCTGGCCGTGGTTGCAGGTTTGACCCTGGCCGGCGCTTCGGCGGTGTCCCACGACCTGTACGCCAGCGTGATCAAGAAAGGCAAAACCAACGACAAGGATGAGATTCGCGTGTCGAAGATCACCACCGTGGCCTTGGGTGTATTGGCAATCGGCCTGGGTATCCTGTTCGAAAGCCAGAACATCGCGTTCATGGTTGGCCTGGCGTTTTCCATTGCCGCGAGCTGTAACTTCCCGGTACTGCTGCTTTCCATGTACTGGAAAAACCTCACCACCCGTGGCGCCATGATCGGCGGCTGGCTGGGCTTGATCAGCGCCGTTGGCCTGATGATCCTTGGCCCGACCATTTGGGTCTCGATCCTGCACCATGAAAAAGCCATCTTCCCGTACGAATACCCGGCGCTGTTCTCAATGATCATCGCGTTCGTGGGTATCTGGTTCTTCTCCATCACCGACAAGTCGGCGGCGGCAGAGAAAGAGCGTGCGCTGTACTTCCCGCAGTTTGTGCGTTCGCAGACTGGCCTTGGGGCGAGCGGGGCGGTTAATCACTAAGATTTAGCTGGATAAGAAATACCCCGGTCGAAAGGCCGGGGTATTTTTTTGCCTTGGGTTTTGTGGTGTTTGTGCCAATGCCATCGGGGGCAAGCCCCCTCCCACAGTTAACCGAGCCCATCTTTTGGAATGCAGCTCAATGTGGGAGGGGGCTTGCCCCCCGATAGCGGTAGACCAGGCAACACCAACAAAAACGGCCTCCACTAAGGGAGGCCGTTTTCAGTACAACTAAGCGGATTGCTTACTTGCGATCTTCCAACTTGGAGATATCACGCGACTCGTAGCCGGTGTACAGCTGGCGCGGGCGGCCAATCTTGTACGGGCTGGAGAGCATTTCTTTCCAGTGGGAGATCCAGCCCACGGTCCGCGCCAGGGCGAAGATCACGGTGAACATGCTGGTAGGAATGCCGATCGCCTTGAGGATGATCCCCGAGTAGAAGTCGACGTTCGGGTACAGCGAGCGTTCGATGAAGTACGGGTCGGTCAGGGCGATCTCTTCCAGGCGCATGGCCAGTTCGAGTTGCGGATCGTTTTTGATGCCCAGTTCCTTCAACACTTCGTCGCAGGTCTTCTTCATCACGGTGGCGCGCGGGTCGCGGTTCTTGTAGACCCGGTGACCGAAGCCCATCAGCTTGAACGGATCGTTCTTGTCCTTGGCCTTGGCGATGAATTTGTCGATGTTCGAGACATCGCCGATTTCATCGAGCATGGTCAATACGGCTTCGTTCGCACCGCCGTGGGCAGGGCCCCACAGTGCGGCGATACCGGCGGCGATACAGGCGAACGGGTTGGCGCCCGAAGAGCCTGCCAGGCGTACGGTGGACGTCGAGGCGTTCTGTTCGTGGTCGGCGTGGAGGATGAAGATCTTGTCCATCGCAGCGGCCAGCACCGGGCTGATCGGTTTGATCTCGCACGGCGTGTTGAACATCATGTGCAGGAAGTTTTCCGCGTACGTCAGGTCGTTGCGCGGGTACATCATGGGTTGACCCATGGAGTACTTGTAAACCATTGCGGCCAGCGTCGGCATCTTCGCAACCAGGCGGATCGCGGAGATTTCGCGATGCTGCGGGTTATTGATGTCGAGGGAGTCGTGATAGAAGGCCGACAGGGCGCCAACCACGCCGCACATGACGGCCATCGGGTGGGCGTCGCGACGGAAGCCGTTGAAGAAGGTCTTCAACTGCTCGTGAACCATGGTGTGGTTCTTCACGGTGCTGACGAACTGGGCTTTTTGCTCGGCTGTTGGCAGTTCGCCATTTAGCAGCAGGTAGCAGGTTTCCAGGTAGTCCGACTTTTCAGCCAGTTGCTCGATCGGGTAGCCCCGATGTAGCAGGATGCCATTATCGCCGTCGATATAGGTGATCTTCGACTCGCAAGAGGCGGTCGACATGAAGCCTGGGTCGAAAGTGAAACGGCCCGTGGCCGTCAGGCCCCGTACGTCGATAACATCGGGACCAACGGTGCCGGTTAAAATGGGCAGCTCGACGGGGGCTGCGCCCTCGATGATCAACTGCGCTTTTTTGTCAGCCATGTGGCCTCCTATTTATGCTTCAAATCATCAGACAGACCCCCCACGCAGGGCCCGCACCACTATAGTGAGATAAATTCAGATGTCAATTTGCCTAAAGTCTTGCCCCAGAAGGCTTTAACCGTACTTTTTCCTCGAAATTGGCTGCCATTTACGCCTTTTATCCCGCCAGCGCAATCCGCTATTAGGGTGAGGTGCGCGCGTTGTCATTAGTAACCTAACTGTCTATACTCGGCCACCGACCGCCAAGGGCTTTTGGGCTTGCTTTCATTGGGGGTCGCACTCCCTGGGTGGTGCTTACCTGACCAGTGCACTCCCCAACAACTTTGCCCTGATTGTTAGGGGCTCTTCAGTGTGAAAAAAAGCCGTGAATAGCCAACGACCTGTAAACCTAGACCTAAGGACCATCAAACTCCCCATCACCGGCGTTACGTCGTTCCTGCACCGTGTTTCCGGCATCATCCTGTTCCTGGGCTTGGGCATCATGCTTTATGCATTGAGCAAATCCCTGGGTTCCGAGGAAGGTTACGCCGAGGTGAAGGCATGCTTGACCAGCCCGCTGGCCAAGTTCGTAGCATGGGGCCTCCTGTCCGCTCTGCTGTATCACCTGGTAGCCGGTGTGCGCCACTTGATCATGGATGCGGGTATCGGTGAGACGCTGGAAGGCGGCCGCCTGGGCTCGAAAATCATCATCGCCATTTCCGTGGTGCTGATCGTTCTGGCAGGAGTTTGGATATGGTAACCAGCGTTACGAACCTTTCGCGTTCGGGCCTCTATGACTGGATGGCACAACGTGTGTCTGCGGTCGTTCTCGCGGCTTATTTCATTTTCCTGATCGGATACCTCGTCGCAAACCCGGGCATCGGCTATGAGCAATGGCACGGCCTGTTTGCCCACAATGCGATGCGAATCTTCAGTCTGCTGGCCCTTGTAGCCCTGGGCGCTCACGCCTGGGTCGGCATGTGGACCATCGCGACTGACTACCTGACGCCGATGGCGCTGGGCAAGTCCGCGACTGCAGTCCGTTTTCTCTTCCAGGCAGTCTGCGGCATTGCGATGTTCGCTTACTTCGTCTGGGGTGTGCAGATTCTTTGGGGTATCTGATTCATGGCTAACATTCCAACTATTTCCTTCGACGCCATCATTATTGGCGGCGGCGGTGCTGGCATGCGCGCAGCGCTGCAGCTGGCCCAGGGTGGTCACAAGACTGCCGTGATCACCAAGGTGTTCCCGACCCGTTCCCACACCGTATCGGCCCAGGGTGGCATCACCTGCGCTATCGCGTCTGCGGACCCGAACGATGACTGGCGCTGGCACATGTACGATACCGTCAAGGGTTCCGACTACATCGGTGACCAGGACGCTATCGAATACATGTGTCAGGAAGGCCCTGCGGCGGTGTTCGAGCTGGACCACATGGGTCTGCCGTTCTCCCGTACCGAGCAAGGTCGTATCTACCAGCGTCCATTCGGCGGCCAGTCGAAGGATTACGGTAAAGGCGGCCAGGCTGCCCGTACTTGCGCGGCTTCCGACCGTACCGGTCACGCGCTGCTGCACACCCTTTATCAGGGCAACCTGAAAGCCGGTACCACGTTCCTGAACGAGTACTACGCCGTCGATCTGGTGAAGAACGGCAAGGGCGAGTTCGTCGGCGTGATCGCCATCTGCATCGAAACCGGTGAAACCACCTACATCCGCGCCAAGGCGACTGTTCTGGCGACTGGCGGTGCAGGTCGTATCTACGCGTCGACCACCAATGCCCTGATCAACACCGGTGACGGCGTCGGCATGGCACTGCGTGCTGGCGTGCCGGTGCAAGACATCGAAATGTGGCAGTTCCACCCGACCGGCATCGCCGGCGCTGGTGTACTGGTGACTGAAGGTTGCCGTGGTGAAGGTGGTTACCTGATCAACAAGCACGGCGAGCGTTTCATGGAGCGTTATGCTCCGAACGCCAAGGACCTTGCAGGTCGTGACGTTGTAGCCCGTTCCATGGTTAAAGAGATCATCGCCGGTAACGGCTGTGGCCCGAACGGCGACCACGTGATGCTCAAGCTCGATCACCTGGGCGAGGAAGTGCTGCACAGCCGCCTGCCAGGTATCTGTGAGCTGTCCAAGACCTTTGCTCACGTTGACCCGGTACTGGCTCCGGTTCCGGTTGTTCCAACTTGCCACTATATGATGGGCGGCGTGCCGACCAACATTCATGGCCAGGCGATCACCCAGAACGCTGAAGGTGTGGATGAGATCATCCATGGCCTGTTCGCAGTAGGCGAAGTCGCCTGCGTATCGGTACACGGTGCCAACCGTCTGGGCGGCAACTCGCTGCTCGACCTGGTGGTATTCGGCCGTGCGGCCGGCCTGCACCTGGAAAAAGCGCTGACTGACGGCATCGAATACGATGACGCCACCGACGCCAACATCGAAACTGCCCTGGCCCGCCTGAACGCCCTGAACGAGCGCACTGATGGCGAAGACGTGGCAACCCTGCGTCGCGAGCTGCAAAGCTGCATGCAGAACTACTTCGGTGTGTTCCGTACCGGCGAATACATGCAGAAGGGTATTGCCCAGCTGGCTGACCTGCGTACGCGCATCGCCAACGTCAAGATCAACGATAAGAGCCAGGCGTTCAACACCGCTCGTATCGAAGCCCTTGAGCTGCAAAACCTGCTGGAAGTGGCTGAAGCGACGGCGATCGCCGCCGAGGTTCGTAAAGAATCCCGTGGCGCCCACGCTCGTGAAGACTTTGAAGACCGCGATGACGAAAACTGGTTGTGCCACACCCTGTACTTCCCGGGTGACAAGCGCGTAACCAAGCGTGCCGTGAACTTCTCGCCGAAGACGGTTCCGACGTTTGAACCGAAGATTCGGACTTACTAAGGGTGGCTGCCATGTTGAAAGTCAGTGTTTATCGCTACAACCCTGATCAGGACGCTGCGCCGTTCATGCAGGAGTTCCAGGTCGATACCGGTGGTAAAGACCTGATGGTGCTGGATGTATTGGCACTGATCAAAGAGCAGGATGAAGGTTTCTCCTACCGTCGCTCTTGCCGTGAGGGCGTTTGCGGCTCCGACGGCATGAACATCAACGGCAAAAACGGCCTGGCGTGCATCACGCCGCTGTCCGCCGTGGTGAAAGGCAACAAGCTGATCGTTCGTCCTCTGCCAGGTTTGCCGGTTATCCGTGACCTGGTCGTCGATATGAGCATCTTCTACAAGCAATACGAAAAAGTTAAGCCGTTCCTGCAGAACGACACGCCGGCTCCGGCCATCGAGCGTCTGCAGTCCCCTGAAGAGCGTGAAAAGCTCGACGGTCTGTACGAGTGCATCCTGTGCGCCTGCTGCTCGACCTCGTGCCCGTCCTTCTGGTGGAACCCGGACAAGTTCCTGGGTCCAGCTGCCCTGCTGCAAGCGTACCGCTTCCTGGCAGACAGCCGTGATACCAAGACGTCCGAGCGTCTGGCTTCGCTGGATGACCCGTTCAGCGTATTCCGCTGCCGCGGGATCATGAACTGCGTCAACGTATGTCCCAAAGGCCTGAACCCGACTAAGGCCATTGGTCACATCCGTAACATGCTGCTGCACAGCGGCGTGTAACCGACGTTGTAACAAAGCAGGACCGTTGTGCCCGTAAATGCTGCGGCGCAGGCTTCAACCGGCGCCGTAGTTTTAACTTGAGCAGCGACTTACAAAGCCGCGGCTCTTATTTTGAAGAAATGAGACAAGCAGGGGCATTCGGGTTGGTACCCGAACTATCAGCGTGATCCTAAGTGGCTTGTTTTGGTCGCTGCACTTGGCCTTTTGCAAGCAAACTCGGTGTTTTCGCCGGTGGTGTCCCCAAATCGAGGGTGACCAAGCATGCAAGAAAGCGTGATGCAGCGCATGTGGAACAGCGGCTATCTTTCAGGTGGTAACGCTGCCTATGTGGAAGAGCTTTATGAGCTCTACCTGCACGACCCTAACGCTGTGCCAGAAGAATGGCGCACCAAATTTCAGACGTTGTCTTCAGACGGCAACGCTGCCACCGATGTATCGCACGCAACGATTCGCGATCAATTTGTGCTGCTGGCAAAGAACCAGCGCCGCGCCCAACCGGTTTCCGCCGGCAGCGTGAGCAGTGAGCACGAGAAGAAGCAAGTTGAAGTACTGCGACTGATCCAGGCCTACCGGATGCGTGGCCACCAGGCGGCCCAGCTTGACCCGCTGGGGCTCTGGCAGCGTCCTGCACCTGCTGACCTGTCGATCAATCATTACGGCTTGACCAATGCCGATCTTGATACGACCTTCCGTGCCGGCGACCTGTTCATCGGCAAAGAGGAAGCGAGCCTACGCGAAATTCACGAAGCGTTGCAGCAGACATATTGCCGCACCATTGGCGCTGAGTTCACGCACATCACCGATTCCGAGCAACGCCACTGGTTCCAGCATCGCCTGGAAGGCGTGCGTGGCCGTCCGGTGCTGTCCGCCGACGTACGCAGCCACCTGCTTGAGCGCGTGACCGCAGCGGAAGGCCTGGAAAAATACCTGGGTACCAAATACCCGGGTACCAAGCGTTTCGGCCTGGAAGGCGGCGAAAGCCTGATCCCGATGCTCGACGAGCTGATCCAGCGTTCCGGTTCCTACGGCACCAAGGAAATCGTGATCGGCATGGCCCACCGTGGTCGCTTGAACGTGTTGGTCAACACCTTCGGCAAGAACCCGCGTGAGCTGTTCGACGAGTTCGAAGGCAAGAAGAAGGTCGAGCTGGGTTCCGGTGACGTTAAATATCACCAGGGCTTCTCCTCCAACGTCATGACCACCGGCGGTGAAGTTCACCTGGCCATGGCCTTCAACCCATCCCACCTGGAAATCGTTTCTCCAGTGGTCGAGGGTTCGGTCCGTGCGCGCCAGGATCGTCGTAACGACACCACTGGTGAAAAGGTCCTGCCGATTTCCATCCACGGTGACGCGGCATTCGCCGGTCAAGGCGTGGTCCTGGAAACGTTCCAGATGTCGCAGACTCGCGGCTTCAAGACCGGCGGTACGGTTCACATCGTCATCAACAACCAGGTTGGCTTCACCATCAGCAACCCACTGGACGCGCGCTCCACCGAGTACGCTACCGACGTTGCCAAGATGATCCAGGCGCCGATCCTCCATGTGAATGGTGATGATCCGGAAGCCGTGCTGTTCGTGACCCAACTGGCTGTCGACTACCGCATGCAGTTCAAGCGTGACGTGGTGATCGACCTGGTGTGCTACCGCCGCCGTGGTCACAACGAAGCTGACGAACCAAGCGGCACCCAGCCGTTGATGTACCAGCAGATCACCAAGCAGCGCACCACCCGTGAGCTGTATGCCGAAAGCCTGACCAAGGCCGGTATTGTTGACGATGCGCGTGTTCAGGCGAAGATCGATGAATACCGCAACGCGCTGGACAATGGTCTGCATGTAGTAAAAAGCCTGGTCAAGGAACCGAACAAAGAGCTGTTCGTTGACTGGCGTCCGTACCTGGGTCACACCTGGACGGCGCGTCACGACACCTCGTTCGATCTGAAGACCCTGCAGGAACTCTCCGCCAAGCTGCTGGAAATTCCGGATGGCTTCGTGGTGCAGCGCCAGGTTGCGAAGATCTACGAAGACCGTCAGAAGATGCAAGCCGGCGGCCTGCCGATCAACTGGGGTTATGCCGAAACCATGGCGTACGCGACCCTGGCGTTCGAAGGTCACCCGATCCGCATGACCGGCCAGGACATCGGCCGCGGTACGTTCTCGCACCGTCATGCTGTGCTGCACAACCAGAAAGACGCGGGCACCTACATCCCGTTGCAGAACCTGTACGAAGGCCAGCCGCGTTTCGACCTGTACGATTCGTTCCTGTCCGAAGAAGCCGTACTGGCGTTCGAATACGGTTACTCGACCACCACGCCGCAGGCGCTGGTGATCTGGGAAGCCCAGTTCGGCGACTTCGCCAACGGTGCCCAAGTGGTTATCGACCAGTTCATCACCAGCGGCGAGCACAAGTGGGGCCGTCTGTGCGGTCTGACCATGCTGTTGCCGCACGGTTATGAAGGTCAGGGTCCGGAGCACTCCTCGGCCCGTCTGGAGCGTTACCTGCAGCTGTGCGCCGAGCACAACATCCAGGTGTGCGTGCCGACTACCCCGGCCCAGATCTACCACTTGCTGCGTCGTCAGGTGATCCGCCCGCTGCGCAAGCCGCTGGTAGTGCTGACTCCGAAATCGCTGCTGCGTCACAAATTGGCCATCTCGACCCTGGAAGATCTGGCCGAAGGTTCGTTCCAGACCGTGATTCCAGAAATCGACACGCTGGATGCGGCCAAGGTCACTCGCCTGATCCTGTGCAGCGGCAAGGTCTACTACGACCTGCTGGAAAAACGTCGTGCCGAAGGCCGCGAAGACATCGCCATCGTGCGTATCGAGCAGCTTTACCCGTTCCCGGAAGATGACCTCATGGAGATCATCGCGCCTTACACCAACCTCACCAATGTGGTGTGGTGTCAGGAAGAACCGATGAACCAGGGCGCGTGGTACAGCAGCCAGCATCACCTGCGTCGCAGCATCGGCAACCACAACAAGGCCCTGGGCCTGGAGTACGCCGGTCGTGATGCGTCTGCTGCACCTGCTTGTGGTTATGCGTCGATGCACGCCGAGCAGCAGGAAAAACTGCTGCAAGATGCTTTCACTGTTTAACGCCTTCGCGCTGACTGAAACCGAATTTTAAGGACCCACAGATAATGGCTATCGAAATCAAAGCCCCGTCATTCCCGGAATCGGTTGCCGATGGCACCGTTGCCACTTGGCACAAGAAACCAGGCGACGCTGTAAAGCGTGATGACCTGATCGTCGACATCGAGACCGACAAAGTCGTTCTGGAAGTGTTGGCCGAGGCTGACGGCGTACTGGGCGCAATCGTTGCTGAAGAGGGCGCCACCGTCCTGTCCAACCAGGTACTGGGCTCGATCGAAGCGGGCAGCGCTGCTGCTCCTGCCGCCGCTGCACCGGCTGCTGCTTCGGCTCCAGCGGCTGCTCCGGCTGCGGGTGGCGAAGATCCAATCGCTGCACCGGCTGCACGTCAGCTGGCTGAAGAAAATGGCGTCAACCTGGCTTCCATCAAAGGCACCGGCAAAGACGGCCGCGTGACCAAGGAAGACGTGGTTGCTGCTGTTGAAGCCAAGAAAAACGCTCCGGCTGCCGCGCCTGCCAAGGCTGCTGCTCCAGCTGCCGCCGCTCCTGTGTTCGCTGCTGGCGACCGCACCGAGAAGCGCGTGCCGATGACCCGCGTACGTGCAACCGTGGCCAAGCGCCTGGTTGAAGCACAGTCGAACATGGCGATGCTGACCACTTTCAACGAAGTCGACATGACCGAAGTCATGGCCCTGCGTTCGAAGTACAAGGATCTGTTCGAGAAGTCTCATAACGGCGTGCGCCTGGGCTTCATGTCGTTCTTCGTGAAAGCGGCCACTGAAGCGCTGAAGCGCTTCCCGGCAGTCAACGCTTCCATCGACGGCGGCGACATCGTTTACCATGGCTATGCAGACGTCGGCGTTGCCGTGTCCAGCGACCGTGGCCTGGTGGTACCGGTTCTGCGTAACGCCGAGCTGATGAGCCTGGCTGAAATCGAAGGCGGCATCGCCGGCTTCGGCAAGAAAGCCCGTGACGGCAAGCTGACCATCGACGAGATGACCGGTGGTACCTTCACCATCACCAACGGTGGTACCTTCGGTTCGATGATGTCGACCCCGATCGTCAACCCGCCGCAAGCCGCGATCCTGGGCATGCACAACATCATCCAGCGTCCGATGGCCATCAACGGCCAAGTCGTGATCCGCCCAATGATGTACCTGGCACTGTCTTACGATCACCGCCTGATCGATGGTAAAGAAGCCGTGACTTTCCTGGTGACCATCAAGAACCTGCTGGAAGACCCGGCTCGTCTGCTGCTGGATATCTGATAGAAGCAGCTGCAGGCTCCGGGCTGGCCGCCAGAATAGGGCGGCTTGACCTGGGGCGTGTGGCTTGAAAGCTTGCTGCTAAATAGAGGAACTATTTTCATGTCGCAGAAATTTGACGTTGTAGTGATTGGTGCAGGTCCTGGCGGCTATGTTGCCGCCATCAAGGCCGCACAACTGGGCCTCTCGACTGCTTGCATCGAAAAATACACCGACAAGGAAGGCAAACTGGCACTGGGCGGTACCTGCCTGAACGTTGGTTGCATTCCTTCCAAGGCGCTGTTGGACAGCTCCTGGAAATTCCACGAAGCCCAAGACGGCTTCGCGATCCACGGTATCAACCATGCTGGCGTGACCATGGACGTGCCAGCAATGGTCGGCCGTAAAGCCAACATCGTTAAAGGCCTGACTTCCGGCGTTGCGACCTTGTTCAAGGCCAACGGCGTCACTTCCCTGCAAGGCCACGGCAAACTGCTGGCCGGCAAGAAAGTTGAAATCACCAAGCCTGACGGTTCCGTAGAAGTCATCGAAGCCGAGAACGTGATCCTGGCTCCAGGTTCGCGCCCAATCGACATTCCACCGGCTCCAGTTGACCAGAACGTGATCGTTGATTCGACCGGCGCCCTGGAATTCCAAGCGGTTCCTAAGCGTCTGGGCGTGATCGGCGCTGGCGTAATCGGCCTGGAACTGGGTTCGGTCTGGTCCCGTCTGGGTTCCGAAGTCACTGTGCTGGAAGCCCTGGACACGTTCCTGCTGGCTGCCGACACCGCAGTGTCCAAGGAAGCGCTGAAAACCCTGACCAAACAAGGTCTGGACATCAAGCTGGGCGCCCGCGTTACCGGTTCCAAGGTCAACGGCGAAGAAGTCGTTGTGACCTACACCGACAAAGACGGCGAGCAGACCATCACGTTCGACAAGCTGATCGTAGCCGTGGGTCGCCGTCCGGTGACCACCGACCTGCTGGCTTCCGACAGCGGCGTGAACATGGACGAGCGCGGTTTCATCCACGTTGACGATCACTGCGCGACTACCGTTCCTGGCGTCTACGCCATCGGCGACGTGGTTCGCGGCATGATGCTGGCGCACAAGGCGTCCGAAGAAGGCATCATGGTTGTCGAGCGCATCAAGGGCCACAAAACCCAGATGAACTACGACCTGATCCCATCGGTTATCTACACCCACCCGGAAATTGCATGGGTCGGCAAGAACGAACAGCAGTTGAAAGCTGAAGGCGTTGAAGTTAACGTCGGCACCTTCCCGTTTGCTGCGTCTGGCCGTGCCATGGCAGCCAACGACACCGGTGGTTTTGTCAAAGTCATCGCTGATGCCAAGACTGACCGCGTATTGGGCGTCCACGTGATTGGCCCGAGCGCTGCAGAACTGGTTCAGCAAGGCGCGATCGGTATGGAATTCGGCACCAGTGCCGAGGACTTGGGCATGATGGTCTTCTCCCATCCGACCCTGTCCGAAGCGTTGCACGAAGCAGCGTTGGCGGTGAATGGCGGCGCCATCCACATCGCCAACCGTAAGAAGCGCTAAGCGAGATAATAAGAAACCACGGCGGAGTTGCCCGTCGTGAGCCTTGCGCGCAAGACTCACCGCGGAATATCCGCTGGACGCAGTCTTGCGCAGCTTTACGGGCCATAAGCCCAGCAAGTTGCGCAAGCAGCAGTCACAGGTGGCGCGGCACTCATAATGAGCGCAGCGCCGAATGCGCAGTACCTAACGAAGACGGTAAAAAGCATGAATCTTCACGAGTATCAGGGTAAGCAGCTGTTCGCTGAATACGGCCTGCCAGTTTCCAAGGGCTACGCAGTAGACACCCCGGAAGCAGCAGCAGAAGCCTGCGACAAAATCGGTGGTACCGAGTGGGTTGTCAAAGCCCAGGTCCACGCAGGTGGTCGCGGTAAAGCGGGCGGCGTTAAGCTGGTTCGCAGCAAAGAAGACGCCAAGGCCTTCGCACAGCAGTGGCTGGGCAAGCGTCTGGTGACTTACCAGACTGATGCCAATGGCCAGCCAGTCACCAAGATCCTGGTTGAATCGTGCACTGATATCGCTAAAGAGCTGTACCTGGGCGCTGTCGTTGACCGTTCGAGCCGTCGCATCGTGTTCATGGCTTCCACCGAAGGTGGCGTGGACATTGAGAAGATCGCCGAAGAAACCCCAGAAAAAATTCTGAAAGCCACTATCGATCCACTGGTTGGCGCTCAGCCATTCCAGGGTCGCGAGCTGGCTTTCCAGCTGGGTCTGGAAGGCAAGCAAGTTGCTCAGTTCGCCAAGATCTTCGTAGGTCTGGCCAAACTGTTCCAGGATCACGATCTGGCCCTGCTGGAAGTGAACCCGCTGGTGATCAAGGCTGATGGCGATCTGCACTGCCTCGACGCCAAGATCAACATCGACGCCAACGCCATGTACCGTCAGCCTAAGCTGAAGACTTTCCACGATCCGTCGCAAGACGATCCGCGCGAAGCGCACGCTGCCAAGTTCGAACTGAACTACGTAGCCCTGGAAGGTAACATCGGTTGCATGGTCAACGGTGCTGGCCTGGCCATGGGTACCATGGACATCGTCAACCTGCATGGCGGCAAACCAGCCAACTTCCTCGACGTAGGCGGCGGTGCTACCAAAGAACGCGTTACCGAAGCGTTCAAGATCATCCTGTCCGACTCCAACGTCGCTGCAGTACTGGTCAACATCTTCGGCGGCATCGTTCGTTGCGACATGATTGCCGAAGGCATCATCGGTGCAGTGAAAGAAGTCGGCGTGAAAATCCCGGTTGTTGTTCGCCTTGAAGGTAACAACGCTGAACTGGGCGCTAAAGTACTGGCAGAAAGCGGTTTGAACATCATCGCGGCTACCAGCCTGACCGACGCTGCTCAACAAGTTGTCAAAGCTGCGGAGGGCAAATAATGAGCGTCCTGATCAATAAAGACACCAAAGTTATCTGCCAGGGTATTACCGGTTCGCAAGGTAGTTTCCACACCCAGCAAGCCATCGAATACGGCACCAAGATGGTTGGTGGCGTAACTCCGGGCAAAGGCGGCACCGAGCACCTGGGTCTGCCAGTGTTCAACACCGTGAAAGACGCTGTAGCTGCCACTGGCGCCACCGCCAGCGTGATCTACGTTCCAGCTCCTTTCTGCAAGGACTCGATCCTGGAAGCAGCATTCGGCGGCATCAAGCTGATCGTCTGCATCACCGAAGGCATTCCTACCCTGGACATGCTGGACGCTAAAGTTAAGTGCGACGAGCTGGGTGTTACCCTGATCGGCCCTAACTGCCCAGGCGTGATCACCCCAGGCGAATGCAAGATCGGCATCATGCCTGGTCACATTCACTTGCCAGGCAAAGTCGGTATCGTTTCCCGTTCCGGCACCCTGACCTACGAAGCTGTGAAGCAGACGACTGACGCCGGTTTCGGCCAGTCGACTTGCGTCGGCATCGGTGGTGACCCGATCCCAGGTTCGAACTTCATCGACATCCTGAAGCTGTTCCAGGAAGACCCGAAGACCGAAGCGATCGTGATGATCGGTGAGATCGGCGGTTCGGCTGAAGAAGAAGCGGCTGCCTACATCAAGGCACACGTGACCAAGCCGGTTGTTTCCTACATCGCTGGTGTGACTGCCCCTGCAGGCAAGCGCATGGGCCATGCTGGCGCAATCATCTCTGGCGGCAAAGGCACTGCAGACGAGAAGTTTGCTGCCCTGGAAGACGCAGGCGTTAAAACCGTGCGTTCGCTGGCAGACATCGGCAAGGCTTTGTCCGAGCTGACCGGTTGGGCTGTCAAGTAAGCCTCGCGCTTAGCTGACGCTTCAC
Source organism: Pseudomonas sp. SR18 (assembly GCF_023701505.1). Taxonomy (NCBI): domain Bacteria; kingdom Pseudomonadati; phylum Pseudomonadota; class Gammaproteobacteria; order Pseudomonadales; family Pseudomonadaceae; genus Pseudomonas; species Pseudomonas sp. SR18. The sequence goes on from NZ_JAMQAU010000005.1 coordinate 340,717, forward strand.
CAACACAAAGGCCGCCTTCGGGTGGCCTTTGTGCTTTCTGAGGTTTAATAAAGATCAAAATGTGGGAGGGGGCTTGCCCCCGATTGCAGTGGGTCAGTTAACAAATACAGTGACTGACACTTCGCCATCGGGGGCAAGCCCCCTCCCACATTTATCTGCATTGCCAGATTAAGTATGAAAACGCGACATAGAGATGTCGCTTATCGGACAGTTCGCCCCGCAACAGTGCGTTCGTCAGCCAATTTCTGTACCATAGCCGCCTCTTTATGCGTGCGCCTCCCAAAAGGAAGCCCCGCGCCAGACCGGTCGGCCCCCATCAGGGCTGGCAGTATTTCCCTCATCCACAGGGAATCCCTCTCTAAATTCCGATTCAGTAGTGTGGTATTTCCCGAAATGAAAGTGTTGAAAAGCCAGGATATCCTGGCGTTGGGCTTCATGACCTTTGCCCTGTTCGTGGGCGCCGGTAACATCATCTTCCCGCCTATCGTCGGTTTGCAGTCCGGGCCTCATGTCTGGATGGCAGCATTGGGCTTCCTGGTCACCGCAGTGGGTTTGCCGGTGGTCACCGTTATCGCCCTGGCCAAGGTCGGCGGCGGTATGGATGCGTTGAGCAGCCCGATCGGCAAGATCGCCGGTGGCCTGCTCGCGGCGGCGGCGTATCTGGCGGTAGGGCCGCTGTTCGCTACCCCGCGTACCGCGACCGTGTCCTTCGAAGTAGGCCTGGCGCCGCTGACCGGCGAAAGCCCGCTGGCGCTGTTCCTCTATAGCTCGGTGTATTTCCTGGTGGTGTTCTTTGTGTCCCTGTACCCAGGGCGCCTGCTGGACACCGTGGGTCGCTTCCTCGCACCGCTGAAGATCATCGCGCTCGCCATCCTCGGCATTGCCGCGTTTGCCGTGCCGGCCGGTGAAGTGGGCGTCGCTACCCCGGAATATGTCGCTGCACCGTTCTCCCAAGGTTTTATCAATGGTTACCTGACCATGGACACACTGGGCGCGCTGGTATTTGGCATCGTGATCGTCAACGCCATCCGCTCCCGTGGTGTGGAGTCGCCAAAGCTGATCACCCGCTACGCGATCATCGCGGGCCTGATTGCCGGTGTGGGCCTGGCGCTGGTGTACGTCAGCCTGTTCCGCCTGGGTGCGAGCAGTCACGAAGTGGCCGCTGGTGCGGCGAATGGTGCTGCCGTACTGCACGCCTACGTGCAACACACTTTCGGCTCCCTGGGCAGTGGTTTCCTGGCGGTGTTGATCTCCCTGGCATGCCTGGTTACGGCTGTTGGCCTGACCTGCGCGTGTGCAGAGTACTTCAGCAAAATCCTGCCGTTGTCCTACAAGACACTGGTAGTGATCCTGGCGCTGTTCTCGCTGTTTGTGTCCAACCTGGGCCTTACCAAGCTGATTGCCTTCTCGATCCCGGTGCTCACCGCGATCTACCCGCCGTGCATCGTGCTGGTGGCGTTGAGCTTCTGCAAAGACTTCTGGCAGGAGCAGGGCCGCATCGTTGGCCCGGTGATGCTGGTGTCGTTTATCTTCGGCTGCATTGACGCCCTCAAGGGCGCTGGCCTGGCTGGCTGGATGCCGTCGTCGTTGGCCAACCTGCCATTGAGCGAACAAGGCCTGGCGTGGCTGGTGCCGTCGGTGATGGTGCTGGTGGTTGCGGTAGTCATTGACCGTATGCTCGGCAAGCGTAGCGAAGCGATCGCGTAACACATTTTCAAGGCTGCGCAGAAATGCTCCGTATCAATCGATATGGGGCATTTTTTATGCTTAGTAGACGACAAGCTTCTAAAGTGTGAAACACGGTAGGTGTGGGAGCGAGCAAGCCCGCTCCCACATGTTGACCGCGTTCGTCACACCATCTCGTGTAATAGGACCCGCATGTCGTTCGTCGAAACCAATCAAGTCCACCTGCTTGCCGCCCTCTGGTTCATCCTGTGTTGGGGCGGCTATACCCGTTATGCGACCTGGAAGGCCCGGGACACAGCGTGCCTGGCCAGTGTGCTGCATCTGTATCGCGAAGACTGGATGCGCCGCATGCTGCTGCGCGACAACCGCATCGCCGACGCCAGCGTAATTGGCAACCTGGAGCGCAACGCCTCGTTCTTTGCCTCCAGCACGTTGATTATCCTTGCCGGTATTCTCACCGTGCTCGGCGCGTCCGAGCGGGCGGTTTCGTTGTTGGCGGACATTCCCATGGTGCAGCAGGCATCCCAGGGGATGTCGGAGATCAAGCTGTTGTGCCTGGCGCTGGTGTTCGTCTACGCCTTCTTCACATTCAGTTGGTGCATGCGCCAGTACAACTTCGCGGCAGTGCTGGTGGGGTCGGCGCCAATGATCGGTGAGCGCCAGGTGTCCGAGCAGGAGCGCAAAGCATTTGCTTCGAGGGCGGCGCGGGTGATTTCCATGGCCGCCAACCAGTTCAACTTTGGCCTGCGTGCTTACTACTTCGGCATGACCATGCTGGCGTGGTTTGTCAGCCCATGGTTATTCATGTTGATGAGTGCAGGGGTAGTGGTCGTGCTGTACCGCCGGGAGTTTCATTCCGACGTGCTGCAAGTGATGGTGTATACGCAGACTGATACGCCAGTGCCAGAGGCGGTCAAAGAGCAGGCTTAGTCAACTTCAGCGTATTAACGCTGCCAATAAAAACAGCACGCAAAGAAAAGCCCGCTATTTAAGCGGGCTTCTTTTTACAGCGAAGCTATTTCAAACCGCGGTCTTAAGAACCGGTGGCTGGAGTAGCAGGTGCTGCTTCTTTTGCGGCGGCTTCGTTCGATTCAGCCTGAGCTTTGGCAGCATCGGCGTTTTCTTTCGCAGCGTCGTTCACTTTATCCTGAGCCTTCGCCATGTCTTTCTGAGCTTGCTCAGAATGTGCAGCGGCGTCTTGGGCTTTGTCTTCGGATTTTTTGTCGCAGGCAGCGAGACCGAGGGCAGCGGCGAGCATCATGGAAATAGCTAAAGTCTTGCGCATGGGGTGTTTCTCCTTATTGAAGATATCTACTGGCCTTTCGAGCCTGAGGGTTCAGCATTAGTTCCTTTAATTGCGCAGATATATAAACAGCGCTCCCCAAGGAACTTTCACCCGCACTGCCTACTCCGCGGATCAACGCTAATAAGAGTCTAGACCGAATGACCGAAAACCCATTGTTAGAGCGTGCGACGCGCTTTGTCTCGGCCCTGCGCCATTGTCAGGTGCTGGGGATTACCGTGCACGCCGCCAACCCGGAGGGTATGACATTGCTCTTGCCCTATGGCCCCTCTATCGTCGGCGACCCTCGTACCGGCGTGATCCATGGCGGTGCGCTGACCTCCCTGATGGATACCGCCTGTGGCATGGCGACCTTGTGCGTATTACCTGAGTTTGAGGTGTGCCCGACCCTCGACCTGCGCATCGATTACATGCACACCGCCGAGCCTCACAAACCGGTCTATGGCTTCGCCCAATGCTACCGGGTGACCACCGATGTGATTTTCACCCGTGGCGTCGCCTACCAGGATGACCCGCAGCAGCCCATCGCCCATGTGGTAGGCACCTTCATGCGCATGGGCAAGCGCCTCAAGGGTGCCCAAGGCCTGAGCAGTGCAATCAAGGGAGAGCAGGCATGACGCATCGATTCAAGACGCGCCTGGAACAGGCCCATGAGCTTGGCAATTATGAAGCGCTGCTGGAGCTGATCCCCTACGCCAGGCTGATCGGCATTGAATGCACGCGTCTGGGTGATGAGTTGCTGTTTCGCCTGCCCGCCAACAAAGACAACATTGGTAACCCCATATTGCCGGCGCTGCACGGCGGGGTGATTGCAGGCTTTATGGAGCTGGCGGCGGTGTTGCACTTGCTGGTGTTTACCGGTGCGCCGGGCTTGCCGAAAATCATCGATTTTTCCCTGGATTACCTGCGGGCCGGCCAGTTCCGCGACACTTACGCCACCTGTCAGGTTTGGCGCCAGGGCCGACGGGTGGCGAATGTGGCTATCACCGCGTGGCAGAGCACCCCGGCAGAACCCATCGCCACCGCCCGCGCGCATTTCAAAATCGAGGAAACCGGTCGCCCTTGAAATCCTGGCCTTAGCCCCCAACTTTGATGACAACCCGCCGCCAACCCTCAAGGGCGCGGCCACTGCCATCCAATTGGAGTTTGATGACCATGAGTGTGGAAACTCAAAAGGAAACCCTGGGCTTCCAGACCGAGGTGAAGCAGCTGCTGCACCTCATGATCCATTCGCTGTATTCCAACAAGGAAATTTTCCTTCGCGAATTGATCTCGAACGCCTCTGACGCTGTCGACAAATTACGTTTCGAAGCCCTGTCCAAGCCTGAGTTGCTGGAAGGTGGCGCGGAACTGAAGATCCGTGTGAGCTTCGACAAAGACGCCAAGACCGTCACCCTCGAAGACAACGGTATCGGCATGAGCCGTGACGATGCGATCACCCACCTGGGGACCATCGCCAAATCCGGCACCGCTGATTTCATGAAGAATCTGTCGGGCGACCAGAAGAAAGATTCGCACCTGATCGGCCAATTCGGCGTGGGCTTCTACTCGGCCTTCATCGTTGCCGACAAGGTTGAAGTGTTCAGCCGCCGTGCCGGCCTCGACGCCAGCCAAGGCGTGCACTGGTCCTCCAAGGGTGAGGGCGAATTCGAAATCGCCACCATCGATAAGGCCGACCGTGGCACCCGCATCGTGCTGCACCTCAAATCCGCTGAAGATGAGTTCGCCGACGGCTACCGCCTGCGCAACATCATCAAGAAGTACTCCGACCACATCGCTCTGCCGATCGAGTTGCCGAAGGAACAAGCGGCGGCTGAAGGCGAAGAGGCGCCTGCCCAGGAATGGGAAGTGGTCAACCGTGCCAGCGCCCTGTGGACCCGTCCTCGCACTGAAGTGAAGGACGAGGAATACCAGGAGTTCTACAAGCACATCGCCCACGACTACGAAAACCCACTGAGCTGGAGCCACAACAAGGTCGAAGGCAAGCTGGAATACAGCTCGCTGCTCTACGTGCCGGCCCGTGCTCCGTTCGATCTGTACCAGCGTGAAGCGCCGAAAGGCCTGAAACTCTACGTGCAGCGCGTTTTCGTGATGGATCAGGCGGAATCGTTCCTGCCGCTGTACCTGCGCTTCATCAAGGGCGTGGTCGACTCCAATGACCTGTCGCTGAACGTGTCGCGGGAAATCCTGCAGAAAGACCCGATCATCGACTCGATGAAGTCGGCGTTGACCAAGCGCGTCCTCGACATGCTGGAAAAGCTGGCGAAGAACGAGCCTGAGCAATACAAAGGCTTCTGGAAAAACTTCGGCCAGGTCATGAAAGAAGGCCCTGCGGAAGATTTTGCCAACAAGGAAAAAATCGCCGGCCTGCTGCGTTTTGCCTCGACTCAAGGCGAAGACGGCGAGCAGGTAGTGTCCCTGGCTGAATACCTGGCACGTGCCAAGGAAGGGCAGGACAAGATCTACTACCTGACCGGCGAAACCTACGCCCAGGTCAAGAACAGCCCGCACCTGGAAGTCTTCCGCAAGAAAGGCATCGAAGTGCTGCTGCTGACCGACCGTATCGATGAGTGGCTGATGAGCTACCTCAACGAATTCGACGGCAAGACCTTCGTCGACGTGGCCCGTGGTGACCTGGACCTGGGTAACCTGGACTCCGAAGAAGAGAAGAAGGAAGCCGAAGAAGTCGCCAAGGCCAAAGAAGGCCTGGTTGAGCGGATCAAGACGGCCCTGGGCGATGCGGTCAGCGAAGTGCGGGTTTCTCACCGCCTGACCGACTCCCCGGCGATTTTGGCCATTGGCGAGCAGGACCTGGGCATGCAGATGCGCCAGATCCTTGAAGCCAGCGGCCAGAAGGTTCCGGATTCCAAGCCGATCTTCGAATTCAACCCGGCTCACCCGCTGATCGAGAAACTCGACGGCGAGCAGAGCGAAGAGCGGTTTGGCGACCTGTCGCACATCCTCTTCGACCAGGCGGCCCTGGCCGCTGGCGACAGCCTCAAGGATCCGGCCGCGTATGTGCGCCGCCTGAACAAGCTGTTGGTTGAACTGTCGGTTTGACCCCGATGTAGAAAAACCCGCTTCGGCGGGTTTTTTCGTTCTACTGCACCTCAACTGGAGTAAATGATGAGCCAAGTCACTGTGCGTTCCGTGGTCTATCAGATTGATGGCCAGTCTTATGAGAGCCGCCTGGCATTCGATGCCAGCCACAAGGGCCCGTTGCCGGGCTTGTTGATGGCGCCGAACTGGATGGGTGTGAGTGCGGATGCCGAAGAGATCGCCAAGGCCGTTGCCGGTAAAGGCTACGTGGTGCTGATCGCTGATCTGTACGGGCAAAGTGTGCGCCCCTCGAATGGTGACGAAGCCGGCGCGGCGATGATGCCGTTGAAGAATGATCGTCCGTTACTGAACAAGCGTATGCAGGCGGCCTTTGCGCAACTGCAAGGCCAGGCGGAAGCGGCGGTGGATACCTCGAAGCTGGCAACCTTTGGTTTCTGCTTTGGCGGTTGCTGTTCCCTGGAGCTGGCCCGTACCGGCGCGCCGTTGAAGGCTGCTGTGTCGTTTCACGGTACCCTCGACACGCCAAACCCTGCGGATGCGAAGAACATCAAGGGCTCGGTGCTGGTGCTGCACGGCGCATCCGACCCGTTGGTGCCAAAAGAGCAGTTGCCAGCGTTTGAAGATGAAATGAATGCCGCTGGCGTGGATTGGCAATTGCTGAGCTATGGCGGCGCGGTGCATTCCTTCACCGACCCGCACGCCAATGTGCCGGGCAAGATGATGTACGACGCGAAGACCGCCAAGCGGGCGTTCCAGTCGATGCACAACTTGTTGGATGAAGTGTTCAAGGGCTAAGGCTGTAGGGCCTGTTTTGGCCTCATCGGGGGCAAGCCCCCTCCCACATTTTGAACTGTGAACACATTCAAGGTGGGAGGGGGCTTGAACTGGTCAAGTAATCTTGGACACTGATTACGGTTCACGCCGCCAACCTTTCCTTCATGACCGGCGACCGGTAGTCGTTATAGCTGTGAGGCCTGCTGATGTTGTAGCGAGAGACATAGCGCTGTACGTCTGCTCGGGCCTCATGTTCCAGTTTGTAGCCCGTTTCAGGCACCCACTCTGATTTCAAACTGCCAAAGAAACGCTCCATCGGGGCGTTATCCCAGCACTCGCCTTTACGGCTCATGCTTTGCC